>NZ_JBRUCW010000002.1:0-217457 GCF_053203525.1 Streptococcus rifensis
AAAACGGGCTTTAGACCTCTTGGAAGAAGCTAGCCAAATTCTCCCTAAAGAGCGCCTCTTCCTATCTCACCAATGCGGCTTTGCTTCTTGCGATTCAGGTAACGAGTTAGCCACTCCTCAACAATGGGCAAAAATCAAACAAGGCCAAGAAATTGCTAAGAAATTCTGGCAAAATTAACCACAGTGTCAAGAATGCGGTTGCATCCTGACGCTTCTTTTTTTGATTGATGAATAGAGTAAGACAAGTGTAAAATGGACAAGAACGTTTTACAGTTTTGAGTACTATGAAACCCCTAACAGGATTTTCATAAATTTAGTCTATTTTATGAAAAAAAAAATGACATCATGTCTTGTTTAATATACTATTTAATTCTATTAGTTTTATGTGTCATAGCATTTTGTAAAAACCATGGAAATTTTTTTGGAAAAATAATCAAAAACTACAGAAAACGGTTTCAATTCCTAAAGAGTTATGCTATAATGTAACCATACTAAAATTAAAGGAGTTGGTTGATTTGGCAAACAATAAAATGTTGGCAATGATCCTTGCTGGTGGTCGAGGAACACGTTTAGAAGGACTTACCAAAAAAGTCGCTAAACCTGCCGTAGCTTTTGGTGGAAAATATCGTATCATCGATTTTCCATTAAGTAACTGTGCAAATTCAGGTATCGAGGTGGTTGGAGTCCTTACCCAGTATGAATCGGTTCAACTTAACTCCTATGTTGCTAAGTCGCAGCGCTGGGGTCTTGATGTTAAAGATTCAGGTATTTTTGTATTACCGCCTCGCGAAAAAATTGGTGGCTTTGGACTATATAAAGGTACTGCTGATGCTATTACGCAAAATATTGATTTTATCGATTTTAACGATCCAGAGTATGTCTTGGTGCTTTCTGGGGACCATATCTACAAGATGAATTATGATAAACTCCTAGAAACTCATGAGCGTAACAAAGCCGATGCTACCATTGCAGTTATCGAGGTTCCCATTAAAGAAGCTTCTCGTTTTGGTATTATGAATACAGACGAGGACTATCGAATCGAGGAATTTGAAGAAAAACCTTCTGAACCAAAAAGCAATTTAGCTTCTATGGGGATCTACATTTTTAACTGGAAGACCTTGAAAAAATATTTGCTAGAAGATCAAGAGATTGAAGAATCTACTCATGATTTTGGTCATGACATTATCCCTAAATACCTCGCAGATGGTCTTAGACTTTATGCGCATCCTTATAAGGGCTATTGGAAAGATGTTGGTACTGTCAACAGTCTTTGGGAATCTAATATGGATTTATTAGATACGAGCAATGATTTAGACCTGGCTGATCCGACTTGGAGAATTTATTCAGAAGACTCTGGATCTCCAGCGCAAGTGATTGGCAAGGAAGCTGTTGTTAAATCGGCTTATATCGATAAAGGTGCCATTATTGGTGGTCACGTGGAACATTCTGTTATATCAACTGATGTCCGTGTCGCTAAAGGTGCTGTTGTCAAAAATTCTGTTCTCTTACCTGGTTCTCAAATTGCCAATGATACTTCTTTAGATTATGTTATCGTTGCCGATAGAGTGAAGGTTGGACCAGGTGTTGTCCTATCTGGGACACCAGACAATATCTTATTAGTTGATAAAGATATTGCCTATAACAAGGATAAAAAGGATGACAAGGAGGATTAAAATGCTTAGAAACACTCTAGGAATTGTTAACATTGACGGAAATAACGTTGACTTTGGACCTGAATTTATGCCTCACCGCAGTACACAGGCCTATGGCTTCTTAGGTCGCTACCGAGTCATTGATTTTATACTTTCGAATTTTTCTAACTCTGGCATTTCAGAATTTCAGGTCTACATGTCTTCTAAGATGCGCTCTACCATTCAGCATGTCGGAACTGGCGATCAATACAATATCAATACTAAACGAGGCAGATTAAGACTCTTAAATAGTGAAACTAATGCTACTTCAATTTACCAACATGATATTAAAGCTTTCACTGATAACATGCGTTACATTGAACGCTCTAAAAAAGAATATGTGCTTATTGCACCAAGTTATTTTGTCTATAGCCAAGACTTTAACAAGGTTGAAGAAAACCATAAAGCGACTGGTGCTGATATCACGGTCCTTTACAAAAACATTAGCGATGCTAAGGAAGCCTTTATCGGTTGTGACACCTTAAAGTTTGATACGAAAAAACGGATTGTTGGCTTTGAAGAAAACCATGGTAAGTATAAAAACCGTCAAGTTTCTTTAGAAGCTTACTTCATGAAGCGTACGCTTTTTATTGAACTCATTAAAAGAGCCAACAAAGTTTCCTCGCTCTATTGGTTCAAGGAAATCTTAGCAGATGTTGTAGATGATTATAAAATGGTTGGTTACGCTCACCGAGATTACGTAGCTTGTATCAATACGATTGAATCCTACTATAAAACACAGATTGACCTCATCGATCCTGATAACCGCAGACTGCTCTTCAAGCCCAATTGGCCAATCCATACACAAACGACAGACAGTTCTCCAACCTTGTATGGACCGCTCGCTGAAGTATCTGGTAGTTTGATTTCCAATGGTGGTATCATCAATGGTCAGGTCCAAAATTCTGTTATTGATCGTGATGTTGTTATTGAAGATGGTGTCGTTATCAAAAACGCTATTATTTTAAATGGAGTAACAGTTCGATCTGGTGTAACGATTGAAAATGCCATTATTGATAAAGAAACTGAGATTAAGCACTCGATTGATATCAATGGAACACCTGAAACACCCGTTTATATCAAACCACGTGAAATTATTTAATTGACTTGTAACTGTCAATTTTACGGTTATTCATTAGCCTTATAAAGCAGTAATGGGTAATGGTCGGAGCTAGGCTTAGTCCTTGCTCCGATTTCCTTTAACCCGTCTTATTTGAAGAAAGGATTCTATTGTGTCACAATCTATTTTATTTGTTGCCTCAGAAGGACTACCCTATATCAAAAGTGGTGGTTTGGCGAATGTGATTGGTTCCCTACCAAAAGAGCTAGCCAAAAGTGGAGCTGATGTCCGGGTCGTTCTTCCCCTATATAAAAAAATGGCCATAAATGACCATGGTCGATTTGACTATGTCGTCAGTTATGATGTCAATGCAGGTAATATTCACACCATGGCCAATGTCTACAAGGAAGATCGTGACGGTGTGACCTTTTACTTTATTGAGCACAGAGATATTTTTGAACGTGATGAGCTTTATGGCTACGGTGACGACGCCTACCGCTTCGGATTTTTCCAACATGCCACTTGCCGTCTCTTAGAAGCGCTCAGCTTTTTCCCTGATGTGATTCACACTCATGATTGGCATACGGCAGCAATTCCTTTCCTATGCCGAACGTTTTACAGCTATCGGGAAGAATTTCGCAATATCAAACATGTCTTAACCATTCATAACCTCGCCTTTCAAGGGGTCTTTCCTGAACATGAACTTTGGGCTAGTTTGGGCATGGACTATGGCTATTTCCGTGATGGCACTGCTCGTTTCTATGATGATCAGATTAGTTACATGAAATTGGGCATTCTTTATGCAGACAAAGTAACTACAGTTTCTCACACTTATGCCCAAGAAATCCTAACGGATGAGTTCGGTGAAAACATGCAACATGTTCTCGGACTACGTTATTTTGACCTATCAGGCATCGTCAATGGCATTGATTATGATGTTTGGGATAGTCAAACAGACACCGCTTTAGCAAAGAATTATAGCTTAGACACTATTGAAGATAAAGTTGCTAATAAATTAGCCTTACAAGAACAATTTGGGTTGCCACAAGATAAAGACACGATACTTGTTGGTGTTGTGTCTCGCCTCACTTGGCAAAAAGGCTTCTATCTCATGGTTGAAAAATTACCAGAAATGCTTCAAGCACGTGTTCAATTTGTTGTTTTAGGAAATGGTGAAGCCAATATTGAAAACACCTTTAATTACTATAAAGAAGCCTATCCAGAAAAATTCGCTTTTTATCAAGGATACAACGAAGCTCTAGCCCATCAGATTTATGCTGGGAGCGACCTCTTCTTTATGCCATCCATGTTTGAACCTTGTGGCATTAGCCAATTAATTGCCATGCGCTACGGTTCGTTGCCGTTAGTCAGAGAAACTGGTGGCTTGAAGGATACTGTTTCTCCGTATAACCAATTCAACCAAGAGGGTACTGGTTTTGTCTTTACAGGAAAATCAGCCGACGCTATGCGAATGGTTTATGACTATGCCTTAGACACTTACTACAACCGCCCTCAAGATTGGCAGGCTCTCGTCAAAAATGCCATGAGTAAAGATGTTAGCTGGCAAGCTTCCGCAGAATCCTACTTAAATCTTTATCAAGGAATAACGCGCTAAGAAAGGGGAGATTATGGCCCAATTCGGAGAACAAGATCTGTATTTTCTTAATACGGGTCAGCACACTAATCTATATGAAGTCATGGGGGCTCATATCGTCAAAGAGCGTAACAAGATTCTGGGGACAGAGTTTCGTGTTTTTGCCCCTAATGCCAAGGAAGTCTTTGTCATTGGAGATTTTAATAACTGGCAAAAAACGCATCCGATGACTTCTGACGGTACAGGAATTTTTGATTGTTACATTCCAGATGTCAAATCTCAGGTCCTTTATAAATACCTCCTTGTGACTCATGATGGTCAAGAAATCACTAAGGCAGACCCTTATGCTTTCTATAGTGAAACTCGTCCAGGTACTGCTTCTTCTACCTATAATTTTAGATACAAATTCAAAGACGATGACTGGATGTACCAGCGAGTTGACTATGATTTCAAATCCTCTCCAGTTTCCATATATGAGTTGCACTTGGGTTCTTGGAAACGTCGGAAAGATGAACAGTCTGATGATATGCCACCTCTCGACTACTTCTATTCCTATAAAGAGTTGGCCCCTCTTGTTATTGAGCATGTGAAAGAACATGGCTTTACCCACATCGAACTCATGCCCATTATGGAACATCCACTAGATGCATCTTGGGGGTACCAAGTGACGGGTTACTACAGTGCTACCAGTCGTTACGGTAAACCGGATGACTTGAAATATTTTATCGACCAATGCCATCAGGCTGGGATCGGCGTGATTCTAGACTGGGTTCCTCTTCATTTCTGCAAAGATGCCCATGGCCTGTACATGTTTGATGGAAGTCCGCTATATGAATATAGTCCAGAACACGACCGAGAAAATCATCAGTGGGGAACTGCAAACTTTGATCTTGGAAAAGGATCAACGCAAAGTTTCCTCCTTTCCAATATCAAGTACTGGTTAGAGCAATTCCACTTTGATGGCATTCGTGTAGATGCCCTATCCTATCTCATTTATTGGCGCGGGGAGACCGAGGAAGATAAAATCAATCATGCTGCCCTAGAATTTATCAAGCGCGTTAATGCGCTCGTGCATACGGAGTTCAAGGGCGTGATGATGATTGCTGAAGATTCCTCAAGCTATCCAAAAGTCACTCATCCTTTGGATGATGGTGGTCTCGGTTTTGACCTCAAGTGGGATTTAGGATGGATGAACGATACGCTGAGCTTTTTTGAACGCCAGCCAATCCATAGAACCTACCATAGCAATGAAATAACCTTTGGCATGTTTTACCATCATAATGAACAGTTTATTTTGCCACTATCGCATGATGAAGTTGTCCATGGCAAGCTCTCAATTGTTGAAAAAATGCAAGGCTCCTACGAAGATCAATTCCATCAAGCCAGGGCTTACTATGCCTACTTCTATGCCCATCCCGGTAAAAATCACCTCTTTATGGGGAACGAATGGGCCCATGTGAGAGAATGGCACGAATACCGACAAATGGATTGGTTTTTACTGGATTATCCCATTCATCAAGCCTTTCATGATATGATGAAAACCTTAACCAAGTTTTATCATGATAATGATGCCTTATGGGCTAAGGATTTCCAACCGGAGACTTTTGAATGGGCTAAAATCGATGCCAGCGCTAATTTCTACGCCTTCCGTCGCTTTAGTGATGACCAAGAGCTCTTAATCGTCAATAATTTTAACGATCAAAACCTCTATGAAGTTGAACTCGAGCTACCTGATCTTGCTGAATATCGTTTGGTCTTTTCTTCAAATGCGATTCCAACAGAAAGTTTTAACCTCTATGTCAAAGATGGAAAAACCCATCTCACCATTCCACGGTTTACAACTTACTACTTAGAGCGCGTGAAATCTCAACCAGATGCCGCAAAATATAAAAAATAATCTAAACTATCAAAGCTCGGCCAGAAATATTCTGACTGAGCTTTATTTTTCTCAAAACTATTGTTCCAATTCAAAGAGGCTGGGACAAAAGTCCTAGCCTCCTAATAATTTATTATCAGTTAAACAAGACGCAGTGGTTGGGAGTAACACTCACTGGCTTTGCCAGTTTTAGTGTTACCCCTGCATAGGTCATTAGGTGCTTTAGCACCAATGAGCCACTGCTGAGTGGCCTGTAATTCGCTGATTTCATCATCTTTTACAGCCCGAACAAAAGAGGGAAACACCGTTTCCTCTATTTCCAACCTCAAACAGTCACTTTATGACTGTTTCAGCTATGCGGGGGTGGGAGTGAGAAGGTCTGGGGATAGACCTTCTCAGCCCTAACCTAAAAATGAAAAAGGGAGGGAAATCGAACCTATTCGGTTACCGATTTTTGTCCCACTCCCTTGTCTTATTTTTCTGGTTCTAATTTCCAGATATCACGGTTATAGTCTGCAATCGTACGGTCAGAAGAGAAGAATCCTGCTTTTGCGATGTTGACAATGACCTTATCTAGCCATGTATCTCGGTCTTCGTAGTCTTTAAGCATTTGTTCCTTGGTCTCAATGTAGCTTTCTAAATCAAGCAAGGTCATGAACCAATCTTTATTGATTAACTCATTATGCAAGCGGTGAAGACGGTCATCGTTACCATAGTGACGAACAGCATCACTGATAATAAAATCAATCAATGGTTTGATGTTTGGTCGTTCGTAGAACTCCCGCGCATTGTAGGAATGGTTGTCATAGGCATCAATAACGGTTTGGCTGTCCTCACCAAAAATATAGATATTATCACTACCGACTAATTCATGAATTTCAACGTTAGCGCCATCATCCGTTCCGAGAGTTAGAGCTCCGTTTAGCATGAATTTCATGTTTCCTGTTCCTGAAGCTTCTTTAGATGCCAATGAGATTTGCTCCGAGATATCTGCTGCTGGAATCAAGAAACTTGCAGCTGTGACGTTATAGTTTTCAATCATGACAACTTGCAGATGAGGGGCAACTTCTGGGTCATTAGCAATTAATTGTGACAAGGCAAGGATTAAATGAATGATGTCCTGCGCAATTGTATAAGCTGGCGCAGCCTTACCTCCAAAGAAGACCGTTAATGGGGTTGATGGAATATTTCCGGCCTTAATGTCCAAATACTTATTAATCACATAGAGAACATTCATCTGCTGACGTTTGTACTCATGCATCCGTTTGATCTGAATGTCAAAAATAGCATCCGGATTAATGGTAATTCCTTGGGACGATTCCAAATGAGCTTTTAGCTTACGTTTGTTGTGTTGCTTGATTTTTTCCAGTTTAGCCCGAGTTTCAGCATTCCCTTTATACTCTAAAAACTTCTCTAATTCACTGGCTTCATGATGGTAGCCATGACCTAATAAGTCATCAAGATAGCTAGCCAAGCGAGGGTTAGCGTGCATGAGCCAGCGACGGAAAGTAATCCCATTTGTTTTATTGTTAAATTTCTCAGGGTATAAATCATAAAACGGTTTAAGTTCTGATGTTTTTAAAATTTCAGTATGAAGTGCCGCCACACCATTAACTGAAAAACTATAGTGCATGTCCATGTGAGCCATGTGAACTCGATTATCCTCATCAATAATGGCAAGAGATGGATTCGCATGTGCTTCTTTGACACGTCGATCTAATTCAATAATAATCGGAACTAAGTGAGGGACAACTTCTTCTAAGAAACGAAGTGGCCATTTTTCAAGAGCTTCAGCCAAGATCGTATGGTTAGTATAGGCTGTCATTTGAGAAACAATTTCAACAGCCTGATCAAAATCAATGCCACGATCCGTTAAAAGACGGATTAACTCAGGAATTACCAGAGATGGGTGTGTATCATTAATTTGAACGACAGCATATTCAGGTAAATCATAGAGATTTGAGCCCTTAGCTAACGCTTCATCGATCAAGAGCTGCGCCGCATTTGACACCATAAAGTACTGCTGGAAGATACGAAGCAATTCCCCTTCTCGGTTAGAGTCGTCTGGGTAAAGGAAAAGTGTCAGATTTCGGAAAATATCTTGCTTATCAAATTCAATCCCGTCATAGACAATATTGTCATCGACTGACCCCAAATCAAAGAGACGAAGACGGTTTTTGGTAGCGGTCTTATAACCTGGGACATCAATATCATAAAGTTTGGAGGTCAGAGTAAAGTTAGCGAAAGGAACCTCATAGCTGATTTTAGAGGGCTTAAGCCAAGATTCTGGGGTGATCCATGGGTTAGGCACTGCTTTTTGTTGGTTGTCTTCAAATAACTGCTGGAAGAGTCCGAAATGATAATTCAAACCGACACCATCCCCATTTAAACCTAATGACGCGATAGAATCTAAGAAACATGCTGCCAAGCGACCCAAACCGCCATTCCCAAGGGATGGCTCCATTTCAACCTCCTCAATTTGAATAAGGTCCTTCCCAGCTTCTGCTAATTGGTCTTTAACATCAGCGTAAAGGCCTAAATTGATCAGATTGTTGGACAAGAGTTTTCCAATCAAAAATTCAGCTGAGATATAGTACACTTTTTTCTTTTGGGAATTGGTCGCAAGAGCCCCACTAGCTCGATGTGTCAAGCTTAGTAGTGCGTAGTACAGTTCTTCGTTAGTACAGTCTTCAATGCGTTTCGCATAGATTTCCTGGACAAATTGTTGTAAATTTAACATATATTTAATCTCCTAATAAATGGCTTTCTTGAGTGGGGACTTGATGCGTTCTTTCCCTACTATAAAGCTTCGTGAGGTTGAGCAAGTAGTCTTCGACCATATCATCTATTATAGCAGAACCCATGCGCCACTGCCAATTAATTCCTAGTGTGGATGGGGTGTTCATTCGGCTTTTACTATCTAGATCCAACAAGTCCTGCATAGAAGTAATGGCTATTTGACTATTGGTCGCCCAAGCCTGTCGAATCATGGCCTGACTTGGTGTTTCATCAGTTTTGCGATGACTGTATTGGTCAAAAAACACCCTAGTAGCTTCAGTAATATCCTCTTCATACCACCCCCGAATGGTATTGTTGTCGTGGGTCCCTGTATAAGTTACTGTATTGTAATCACAACGATGAGGTAGATAGATACTATCTCCGAGACTGTCGTACGCAAATTGCAACACTTTCATTCCCGGTAAGCCAAGATGGTCTCGTAGTTCAATCACTTCATCTGTTATCAATCCTAAATCTTCAGCAATAATGGGAAGATTTTCGCCTAGCCCTTCTTTAAAAGCATCAAACAAGAGTTTGTCAGGCCCTTTGACCCAGCGACCATTAAGAGCTGTATCATCTTCGGCTGGAACCTCCCAGTAAGCTTCAAAACCTCGAAAGTGATCAATACGAATCCAATCATAAAGCTCTAAAGATTTTTTCATCCTTAAAACCCACCATTGAAAACCGTCCGATGCCATAGCGTTCCAGTCGTAGATAGGATTCCCCCAGAGTTGGCCTGTATCCGAAAAGGCATCCGGTGGACAACCTGCTACTACTGTTGGTCTCCCAGCTTCATCTGTTTTGAAATAATGAGGCGATGTCCACATATCACTACTATCTGCTGAAACGTAGATAGGCATATCACCGATAATTTCAATTCCCTTGTGGTTAGCATAAGCCTTTAAATCTTGCCACTGTTGAAAGAAAAGGTATTGGGTAGTTCGGTGATACATGATTTGATCAGCTAAGAGTTCACGATAGTAGGCTAAGCTGCCAAAATCACGTCTCCTAATTCCCTCATCTGGCCAATCAATCCAAGACTTATTATCGAAGTATTCTTTAATAGCCATGTAATCGGCGAAATCATAGATCCATTCCATATTATCAGCCAGGAAATGTTGGTAAGCTTCTTGATTCCCGTTTTCCTTAAAGGCTTGAACAACTTTTTCCAAAATAGGGCGTCGCGTCTCAAAAATCTTAGTATAGTCAACCGTGTCATTCTGGTTTCCGAAATCAAGACCATTCAGATCTTCCCAATCGATTAACCTCTCTTCAATCAAACGCTCTAAATCAATAAAGTAGGTATTTCCAGCAAAAGCCGAAAAAGACTGATAAGGAGAATCACCATAACTTAGCGGACCAAGCGGTAAGACTTGCCAGAACTTTTGCTCTGTTCGATCTAAAAAATCGACAAAGTCGTAGGCTGATTGTCCAAAACTTCCAATACCAAAACGGTTGGCCAAGGAAGATATGTGCATTAAAATCCCACTATATCTTTTTTCCATATAGTCACCGACATCCTTCTTTTCATTTCAGTTATCATTCATGCATGGTTTCATGAATAATACATGCAATCGCTTGCGTATCTGTAACCATTATACTATACCTAAAAAGAGATTACAAGTCGTTGACTAATTTTTTTTTTTAAAGTAAAATGTTTCGTAGTACTTTTATACCAAGGAGAACAGATTATGGCTTATCGTAGCTTTCGAGCTCAGCTTCAAGATAAACAAACAATAAGAATTACAATCGAGGAGCGTTTTTTTGATCATCGCTTAAAATTTACGCTAGCGTTAAAAAATGACCTTTTAGCCCATGAGTTACCTCTCCTTATCATTAACTATTTTAAGAATGAGAACAATTATATTTTTGAGCTTCAAACTGTGCAAGCGCTTGATTTTGATGAGCAATATATTGTTTATGACAACGATCGGAATGTCACCCAATTAGAGTGGGGTGCGATTGTCAGAACTTCTATCTTTGATGATTACTTTTATTATGATGGGAATGACTTAGGAGCATACTATTCACCTGAAAAAACTCAGTTCAAACTTTGGGCACCTATTTCTGAAAAGGTTTTTGTGGTTGTAGAAGAAACTCCTAGGCAAATGCGCAGACTTGACAAAGGTGTTTGGAATGCTGAAGTTGAGGGTGATCTGGATGGAAAAGCCTACTACTACCTTCATTTAGTGAATGGAGAGTGGCGTGAAACTCAAGATCCTTATGCGTTATCGGCTCAGGCAAATAGTGGACACAGCTTCGTTATCAATCCTGATAAAATTCAAATGCGTTCAAGCTACACTAATCCAATTCCTGTTAACCAATCGGTCATTTATGAGCTGAGTGTTAGAGATTTTTCATCTCAGAATACTATTCCATTTAAAAATCGCAAGCAGTATCTAGGTCTTACAGAATCTCCTCAAGTTGGCCAACACCGTCTGGGCTTAGATTATGTTAAAAATCTTGGCGTCACACACGTTCAACTCATGCCTGTATATGATTTTGGAAGTGTTGATGAGAACAACATCGATCTTGTCTACAATTGGGGCTATGACCCCATGCTCTATAATGTCCCTGAAGGGGGCTATGCCTCAGATCCTAATGATCCTTATGCGCGCATTACCGAGCTTCAAAAAGCGATTGAAACCTACCATGATAATGGTATTGGGGTCATCATGGATGTCGTTTATAATCATGTATACGATGTAGACAACTTTGTTCTTGAAAAAATTGTTCCAGGCTATTGTTCAAGGTATGACGCCAACAATCGTCGGTTTAATAGTACAGGTTGTGGAAATGACATGGGTACAGAGAGACTCATGGTCCGCAAATTTATCATAGATTCTATTCTTATCTGGATGAAGTATTACGGTATGGATGGCTTTCGCTTTGACCTAATGGGAGTTCTCGATATTGACACCATGTTGGCAATCGAAAAACAAGCGCGGGCTATCTATCCTAACATCTATCTATATGGGGAAGGATGGCAAATGATGTCTGGCCTTGATGCCTCACAACTGGCCCACCAGTTCAACAGTTATCAAACGCCAGGAATCGGATTTTTCAATGATCGATTTAGAGAAGAAATCAAGGAATTAATCTGCCATCCTGATATTATTTATGGCGGAAAGAAAAAACAGGTCATTGAAGAAATTTTAACTGCTAGTATTGGAATGATTGAGATTCCCGGTCGTTATTACCAACCGAGCCAATCGCTTAATTATGTTGAGTGCCATGATAATGCGACTTATTTTGATTATTTAACCATCCATAATCCTAGCCTTAACCATGATGAAAAACGGCATCGTGCAAGCTTTGCTCAACAAATTATACTCCTATCCCAAGGTGTGGCATTCCTTCACTCTGGTCAGGAAGCCTTTCGCACTAAAGGCCGAATTGATAACACTTATAATCAACCTGATCGCATTAATCGCTTTGACTGGAAACGCACCATTACTTACAAAGATCATGTCTCCTTTATCAGTAAACTGATTGCCTTTCGAAAAGCTCACCCAATTCTTAGTTTAGAGACAGCCCAAGAAATGGAAGACAGTTTGGATTTTTATTGGTTAACACCAACAGTTCTCAAATACAGTCTGCAAAATGGTGCTGATGATTTGCTGATTATCTTTAACTTCGGGCAGGACCATTACTCTTTTGAAGTTCCAAAAGGTTACGACCTTTACCTTCATAATATGGACATAAGTCTCGACAGCCCGTTAGAAACATCACCAAGTATTGTTGAAATTAAGGGGTTATCGCTCATTGTCCTGAAAAATAACCCATTTTAGCTTAACATAGAGCCTCCATGGGTTGTGTCATCTGAAACTTGAGTCATCATATCAGCAGAAAGAGGAAGGACGATCGTCCTTCCTCTGAGAACGTAGACAAACCCTAGTTTTTCTGTCAACAGGATATTACAAAGTTCTAGCAAGGTTTTAAAGAGTTGATCTTTTGCGAGCTAAGCGAGCAATTATCGAAACTTTCCGCTGTGATAAAAGTGCCTGAAACGCAATAGTTTCAGGCACTCGGAAGTTTGGAGACCTTAGGCTCAAAACTTAGGTTTGGAATCCCGAAGGGAGTCGCTACCGTCCGTTATCACCTAAGGAAAGTTTCAAAAGAGACTTTGTCTTCAATCTGAGGAAGGACGATCGTCCTTCCTCTTCTTCATCTTTTTAAATACTATCTACAAAACCAAAATCTGCGAATGGGGCCAATCTAAATCTGATAACACCAATAATATCGGATTTATTGATTAAGCCATACTCACGACTATCCTTGGAATTGGTACGGTCATCATTAAGAATAAGGTATTTACTTTTAGGAATCACTCCATCGACTGTTTGAGTAAGTGTCTCGATACTAAAATCATTGGTGAAGTAGGCACCATTGACAAACTGTTTGTGGTAGGCTGTTTTCAGATTTTCTAGGTAAGGTTCATCCTTAATCTCATGGTTCAGGTAGAGAACATCATCCATGTAAGTTACTGAATCACCGGGTTTGGCAATAATACGACCAACTTGCTTGTCTCCTTCTACTTGATAGAGAACCAAGTCACTGTAATCTGTTTTAACTGTCTTAAAAGCCACTACCATATCATCTTGACGAATATAGTTATTGGCGTCTTGTTCAGCAACGGTATATGGTTCAAAAATATATAGTCTTAATCCAATTAGGCTTAAAATTATAGCGACTACAAAAATAATATGCTTTATCAGATCTCTTTTAACCATACAATCTCACTCCTCACACTTTTATTGTATCATAAATTACAAAAAAGTACAGGTTGATTTAAGGATTTAGTAGTCATTTTCAGTAAAAAGATGAAATAAGATGAAAAGAGTATTTCTTTCTCACCTTATTCCCCCTTATAAAGACCATAGATGTCATCTATCGTTTGGACGTAAATAATACCACGACCAGGCTCGTCAATACGTAGGTAGTGACGTATCGATTGAATAATTTTATCAGAGTCTTCTTTAGGAGCCACAATCCAAACCAATTCCTTCTCAGGCTCGATGGTCATATTAAAGAGATTCGTCATTTCGCTAGAACCAGAGCCCCGACCATTGATAATCGTCCCACCACGTGATCCTGCTACTTCTGCAGCTTCTATCACATTATCCGCAAATCCTTGCTCCACAATCGTTGTAATTAAATGGTACATCTTCTTTTCTCCTTTAGCTTGGTCGGTGTCCATAAAGGTCGTTGGAAATCCTTCTGCTCCAATGACCTGACAAGCACTAATGCTAAATAGTAAGCCATGGTTTGGTTTTTCAAAATGAACCTTCTGCTCTAAATAGTCCATTATTTCTTGCGTTTTTTCTTGCCAGCTAACCATTAAAACGATGTCTTTTTCAGCATCATAAAGTGACAAAAAATCCATAAAGGGATGCTTAACAGTCCCTAATGCTGAAACGATTGTCCCATGTTGGATGCCTGCTTCTTGAGCTAGTTTTAAAATATGGTTTCCCTGGCCAGAGTTAACAATGGCGTATAGCAGTTCAAGCTGATTCGTGTGTTCTACAGTATTCACGTCTTTATTCTCCTATTTAACAGATCGGACCACTAGGTTTGATCTGTTACCAGTATAACAAATGAATAAGGGTATTTCAAACCAACTTTTGGGATTTCTTCTTTATTTTGTCGATATTCTGGTTAAACAATGCTATAATGCTCTTATGAAAAAGAAGCAAATTATAATAATCGGTGGAGGGATTGTAGGCTTTACAGCCGCCTACTACCTTTCTAAATCTTCAGATCTCCAGGTCACTCTTATCGACGACGGAACTGGCCAAGCGACTAAGGCAGCTGCAGGCATCATTTGTCCTTGGTTTACCCTAAAAAGAAACAAGGATTGGTACCGTCTAACCAGTCAAGGAGCTGCTTTCTATGAGTTCTTTATGGAAGACTTGAGTAAGGATGGTTTAGAAGCCTTACCATATAGACAATCAGGAACCTTTATCTTGAAGAAAAAAGATGAGCATTTGGAACGTGCAGTTCAGCTAGCCGATGAAAGGCGGGTCGATTGTCCAAGAATCGGTGAGGTTACTATCCATACCCCAGAAGAAGTCACTGAAGTCATTCCTCCGTTTAAAAGCGACTATGGTGCTGTCTTTGCTACTGGCGGTGGTCGACTCAACGGCGCGCAACTTGTTGATGATTTAAGGAAGCTCTTTATCCAAAATGGAGGAATCTATTTGCAAGGAGAAGCACAACTTCTCAATGAACACACTGTTCTTTATCAAGGCAAAAAACATGTAGCTGAGACGATCATCTTAGCAGTCGGTGCTTGGCTACCACAGCTCCTCTCCCCTCTCGGCTACGAGGTGGATGTTCGCCCGCAAAAAGGCCAATTATTAGAATTTCAAACAGACTTTGACACAGAATCATGGCCTGTCTGTATGCCTCCAGGTGAGATTGATCTTCTACCATTTGAAAACGGGCGTTTAGTAATAGGGGCGAGTCATGAAAATGATATGGGCTATGATATTTCTGTGGACCAAGAAATTATTTCGGGATTAAAGGAAAAAGCTAGCGGTTTTATCGCAGCCTTAGCCGATCAAGACATCACAAAAGTTCGCGTTGGTATACGCGCTTACACGTCTGATTATGCCCCATTTTACGGTACTGTTCCTAATCATGATCACCTTTGGGTAGCTTCTGGTCTAGGGTCATCAGGTTTAACGAACGGCCCCTTTATCGCGTGGCAAATAGCCCAGCACATTTTGGGGCAGGATCCTGATTACGATATTACTCCTTATTCACCAGCAAAATACATCCAAAAGCGCTCAAAAGCTTGATGTGATAAGCTTTCTGCTCTATTGATTTGAACACCATATATTGTGAGGTTGTAAAACATATAACACAATATCTGGTGTTTTAATCTTGACATTCTTTCTAAATCTGGTATACTAGATGAGAATCATTTGAAGTTAAAGGAGTTTACCATGGTAACTGTTTATTCTAAGAATAACTGTATGCAATGCAACATGACCAAAAAAGAATTGGTCAAACTAGGAGTTGATTTCAAGGAAATCAATCTTGATGAGCAACCGGAATATATTCAACAAGTCAAAGACTTAGGGTTTTCGGCTGCTCCTGTTATTCAAACCCCGACGGATGTTTGGGCCGGTTTTCAACCTGCCAAGTTAAAGGCTCTAGCCTAACCGTTTTTTTGTTTTACCTATAAACTTATTAGAAAAAGGAAAATTATGAGCCTTAAAGATTTAGGAGACGTGTCTTATTTCCGTCTCAACAACGAAATCAATCGTCCAGTTAACGGACAAATCCCCCTTCATAAGGACAAGGAAGCTCTTGATGCTTTCTTCCGTGAGAATGTCATTCCAAACACTAAGGTGTTTACGACCATCACTGATAAGATCGATTACTTGCTTGCTGAAAACTATATTGAAAAAGAGTTCATTTCTCTTTACCGTCGTGAGTTTTTCACCGAATTAGCCGATTTTATCAAGAGTCAAAACTTCCAGTTTAAGTCTTTCATGGCGGCATACAAGTTCTACAACCAGTACGCCCTCAAAACAAATGATGGCCGCTACTACTTAGAATCTCTGGAAGATCGTGTCATGTTCAACGCCCTTTACTTTGCTAATGGTGACGAAGAATTAGCGACTAATTTGGCTAACGAGATGATCCATCAGCGTTACCAGCCTGCTACGCCATCGTTCTTGAACGCTGGCCGTGCCCGTCGTGGTGAATTGGTGTCCTGTTTCTTGATTCAAGTAACAGATGACATGAACTCAATCGGGCGTTCCATCAACTCAGCCCTTCAGCTCTCTCGTATCGGGGGTGGTGTTGGGATTTCCCTCAACAACCTCCGTGAAGCGGGTGCGCCTATCAAGGGCTACGAAGGGGCTGCTTCTGGCGTTGTTCCTGTTATGAAACTCTTTGAAGATAGCTTCTCCTACTCCAACCAACTTGGTCAGCGTCAGGGAGCTGGTGTCGTTTACCTTAATGTCTTCCACCCAGACATCATTGCTTTCTTATCGACTAAGAAAGAAAATGCCGATGAAAAAGTGCGTGTGAAGACCTTATCACTAGGTGTTACCATTCCTGATAAATTCTACGAATTGGCCCGCAAAAATGAGGACATGTACCTCTTTAGCCCCTATTCGGTAGAGTTAGAGTACGGTGTGCCATTTAACTATATCGACATCACTGAAAAATACGATGAATTGGTGGCTAACCCACGTATCCGCAAAACTAAGATTCGGGCGCGTGACCTTGAGACAGAAATCTCTAAACTTCAGCAAGAATCGGGCTATCCATACGTTATAAACATTGATACGGCCAACAAAACCAATCCCATTGATGGTATGATTACCATGTCAAACCTCTGTTCAGAAATCCTTCAAGTTCAAGAACCATCTATCATCAATGACAAGCAAGAATTTGTCAAGATGGGGACTGACATTTCATGTAACTTGGGATCTACTAACGTGGTGAACATGATGACCTCTCCAGACTTTGGAAAGTCTATCCGTACTATGACACGTGCCTTGACCTATGTGACAGACGCTTCTCATATCCAGGCCGTACCAACGGTTAACCACGGTAACGAGTTGGCGCATACCTTTGGTTTGGGGGCAATGGGACTCCACTCTTACCTCGCACAAAACCTCATGGAATATGGTAGCCCTGAGTCTATCGAGTTTACCAGCATTTACTTTATGTTAATGAACTACTGGACCTTGGTTGAGTCTAATAACATTGCCCGTGAACGTGGCGTGACCTTCCATAACTTTGACAAGTCTGATTATGCGAACGGTAGCTACTTTGACAAATACACTGATGGTCGATATGTCCCTCAATCTGACAAGGTCAAAGAACTCTTCTCGGATATCTTTATCCCAACAGCGAAAGACTGGGCAGACCTTAAAGCAAAAGTAATGGCTGACGGTCTCTATCATCAAAACCGTCTCGCTGTGGCACCAAACGGCTCAATCAGCTACATCAACGATGTGTCTGCTTCCATCCACCCGATCACTCAGAGAATTGAAGAGCGTCAAGAAAAGAAAATCGGTAAGATTTACTACCCTGCTGCTGGTCTTTCAACAGAGACCATTCCTTACTACACCTCGGCTTACGATATGGACATGCGTAAGGTGATTGATGTCTATGCTGCCGCAACTGAGCACGTAGACCAAGGTCTCTCGATGACCCTCTTCCTCCGCAGCGACATCCCAGAAGGCCTTTACGAGTGGAAAAAAGAACGCAAGCAAACAACCCGTGACCTTTCTATCCTTCGTAACTACGCCTTCAACAAGGGCATCAAGTCTATCTACTACATCCGTACCTTTACAGATGATGGGGATGAGGTTGGTGCTAACCAATGTGAAAGCTGTGTGATTTAACACTTATTGAATCGGAGAAATTATGACCACTTACTATAAAGCCATTAACTGGAATGCCATTGAAGATGCTATTGATAAGTCGACTTGGGAAAAACTGACCGAGCAATTCTGGCTCGATACCCGTATTCCCCTCTCAAATGACTTGGATGATTGGCGCAGCCTTACGGACCAGGAAAAAGACCTTGTCGGCAAAGTCTTTGGCGGCTTGACACTTCTTGACACCATGCAGTCTGAAACAGGGGTTGAAGCCATCCGTCAGGACGTCCGCACGCCACATGAGGAAGCCGTCCTCAACAATATCCAGTTCATGGAATCTGTCCATGCCAAATCTTACTCTTCTATCTTCTCAACCCTCAACACCAAGTCTGAGATTGATGAGATTTTTGACTGGACCAACAACAACGAATACTTGCAACGCAAGGCTAAAATCATCAACGAAATCTACCTTAACGGCACAGCGCTTGAAAAGAAAATCGCCAGTGTCTTTCTAGAAACCTTCCTCTTCTACTCTGGTTTCTTCACGCCACTCTACTACCTTGGTAATAACAAACTGGCTAACGTGGCTGAAATCATCAAACTCATCATCCGTGACGAATCTGTCCATGGCACTTACATTGGTTACAAATTCCAATTAGCCTACAATGAGTTGCCAGAAGACGAGCAAGAACGCCTCCGTGAATGGATGTATGACCTCCTCTACACCCTCTACGAGAACGAGGAAGGCTATACAGAGTCCCTCTACGATGGTCTTGGATGGACGGAGGAAGTGAAGACCTTCTTGCGCTACAATGCCAACAAGGCCCTCATGAACCTCGGACAAGACCCGCTCTTCCCAGACTCAGCTTCTGACGTTAACCCAATCGTCATGAACGGTATCTCTACCGGAACATCCAACCACGACTTCTTCTCTCAAGTCGGTAATGGCTACCTCCTCGGTGAAGTGGAATCCATGCAGGACGACGATTACCTCTACGGTATGTAAAAAATATTACTCCATAAAAGAACCATCTCTAGCAGATTGATTGCTGGAGATGGTTTTCTTATATCTATGGTATCCATATGCTTATCTACCCATACAGGCATTTCAAGTATAATCACCTCAAAAAGAGATAAGTGATGATGGCCCAAGACCTGTAGGTATTCGCCAGAGCATGGGCCAATATTGGATAGTAAGCTGACTTGCTGGTCCTGTATATCATCGAGCAAACAAAACCCAGTATAAAATAAATCACAAAATCCATAGTGTTCCACTGGTAGCGAACAATATGCATCAAGGAAAAGACAGTGCTCGACAGCAAAACATCTAAATAATAGCGTGAGTCCTTAAAGACCAAGGACATGAGCCCCACACGGCAGAGCAACTCTTCGTATAGCGGGGAAACGATAATCGCCATCCCTAAAAACACATACAAATCCCTATCGGTAATGACCTGACGAAGCTAACCCTCAATAGCCTGACCATTTTGCGTAGGCATAACCTCATAGAGGTAATGGGTTAAATACTCGCCAGCGATAAACAACAGAATCCAAACCAAAACGACTTTCCAACTGATTTTGGTCAAGCGAAACTCAGCCGACCCGACACACTTGGGTAAAACAATTAATAGAACAAGCCCCAAACCAAACTTAACCAAGGTAAAGACAAGTGTCCTTGCAAACTCATCTACCCCCAACCATACCAAACCATCGTAAATCCAATACCAGGGATCATAAATCACCAGCAGCATCAGCAGAACCAGCACTCCTAATATCACGTAATCTCTACGATTTGGCTCAGCTTTTAGCCACTCTAATCCCTTCATATCTCCCTCCAAAACCATTTATGATTTAATATAAGATTTTAAAAAAATTTGTCAAGATGAAAAAGAAAAGACAGAGATGAAGTTCTGTCTTTATTGTTATAACTTTTGTTTTAAGATTGCCAGATTCCGTTCTTCCGAAATGTATTCTACTGGTAGATGGTAGGTCTTCTTCAGTTTGTAAAACTTCTCCAGATGCTTCTCTGCTTTTTGCTCATCCTTCTCCACAAGCATGTGGTAAGCATAGAGAAAGACTAGGAAAGCTGGCTGAGAGTTGGCTAAGTTCTGAACTGTTTTCCATTCTTTCTTAGAGAAAGAAACTTCAGTCGAATCATCAAGCATTAAATCACAATAACCGAGCAACGTTTTTGCAAAAATCGTATAAATCTCAAGCGTTTTTTGCTCCGTCAGCTTAAGGTCTAGAAGATAATTTCGAGCACCGATAAAATCTCCTTTATCCATCATACGAGATACGGTATTCACTGCCATGCCAAACGCCATCGCATTCGTCAAGTCTTCTTTATCAATCGGGATGAAATAAGTATCATCCAAATCTTTTAATGCCACACCTTCTGCTAACTTGGCATTCATGGCTAATGTTGACCAGAAGAAAAGTGCTCCTTTTGGATGCTTTTTAATACTCACAATATTAGCACCATCATTTGTAATCAGGCTTGAAGTTGGGACCAGATTCACCACAGCGAACATCAGCCCCAACAGGGCAAATGTATTTCCAAATTCTGGACTTACCCAGTCTGTCAAGCTGGTGAGATACCATACACCTACTGAAATCAAGTTAGCCAGACCTCCTCCAAGATTGTATAATACATAAGGGATTTTACCATCAACTGGCGAAGGCGGAATCATCAAGCATTGACCCAAAGTTCCTGGAACAGAATGAAAACTAAACCGTAAGCGACCATCCTTTTGCTTTTGCCAATGTAGGTTTAAAATTCGGTAACTTAGGAAACGGTAGCCAGTTAAAAGCCCAAACACCAAGTGACCTGCTTCATGAATCGCTAATTGCAGTATTCCAGCAATCACAGTATAAAGAAATAATAATCCAGGAAAAATAACAACATCAGCCGAATTTCTTCCTGCTTGGACGCCAGCAAAATAGCCTATCACACCAAAAAAGACCAACGGAACCAAACTCCCTAACACCTTCAAAAACTTTTTCATAACTCTCCCCCTATGACTTAACCTTTATTTAAAGTACTTCCGGACCATATTCATATTGGTTACATTGATATAAACATGGACAATCGCTAGAACCAGGTAAGCCACATACTGTTTTTCTTGTAATATAATATCCAATACAAAGACAGATACATACAAAGCAGGTAGCACGCGTTGATTGAGATTAAAGACGGTGAGAAAGGCCTGTTCAAAGTTAACTTGCTGCTCACCTTCATCCAAGGAATAGACATAGTCTTTTACCTCATTGATAGTTGGGAAGGCTGACAATCTGTATTCCCGAATCTTTTGAGTAGTCTTAAACACTAAAATTTGTCCACCAATCAAAATACCCATGGTCAAAAGAAAATCTAAAATTTGAAAATCCATGCTGGCCGAGTCTTCTTTAAAAATAATAGAAAAACTCATCATAATAAGTAAAAGTGAAACAACTGACATGATATTGAAAATAATGGTCGCATATTCGAGATGGCGGTGCATCTGTTTGTAAACCATTTCCAATTGCTCGTCCTCTTCTTCATCAATCATTTGGTAAAGAGTATGGCTTTTACGAGCGCGATAAATCAAAATCAAAAAGGCAAGAAAGAGAACAACGACGAAAAGACGTAATAGTATTTGTAAATTCTTTCCATTAAAGATGAGATCTAAATCAATACCAGCCCCTTCAAAAAATCCTGCAAGAAATGCCAAAATACCAGCTCCGAGCACTCCCGAAAGAAAGATGAGAACATTGCGTAAAATTCGTTTTCCTAGTGTTAATTGTTTTCCTTGTTTCATTCTCCTACCTCCTCAATCCGAAAGACATTTTCTAGTGGCTCATTGAATACTTGAGCAATCTTTAATGCAATAATGACAGATGGGGTATATTCCCCTCGCTCAATCAGACTGATGGTCTGGCGAGATACTTCTGCCAGTTTTGCCATCTCGGTCTGGTTAACCCCATCTCTGGCTCGTAATTCCTTGAGCCGATTTTTTAATATCAGTGTCATATTAACCTCCTAATGTTTATAAGTTAAGCTTGGTAAATCAATAGACCTGTCTCAGTATCTTCTACCAAAATATGACAGTTTCTATATTTCACCACTAAAAGATAGGTGTAATAAAAATCACCAATGCAACAAGCTGCATGCATTGCTGCTAACAGAAGATAAAGAGTGGGTGATAGCCATCCCAGTACAAGTGCTATTGTTAATCCAATAGTGATAAGAACAAAAGGTGCTAGACTTATCACAAGCATTTGACCTCTTATGTAAAGTGACCCTGGACTAGTCGCATAGGCCATGCCTTGCTTCCATTTAATCCCAAATTTTACCTTGTTTTCAGGCTTAAAAATTTTAAAGAAAAGACCATGGATCAACTCATGTACCACAATAAGCACAAGAAATCCAAACAATTATAGAAAGATTTCTCCAATACCAAAGACATATTCTTGTGTTTTTCCCCCTAGGATGATAACAAGGTAACTAAAGAGGAAAGAGAATGGAAAAAGCAAGACAAGCGCCCCAACATTAAGCCAAAAAGCAATTTTTTTACTCGTTAAAATATTTAATTCATATAAAAGTTTCATATAGACTATCCTCCTTACTTGACCTCAATCTTACGACGATTAGCGATAAAGATACTGATAAATCCGATGACCGACATCATAGCAACGGTTCCTGGTAATACTATTTGGAAATAGATTGAGGCACTCGTTCCACTCTCTTGCGGAATCCCTGATTGCCATAAGGCCAAGCTCACGATAATGGACAATACTACTAGCATTCCTGTTTGGGCAAGCGTTCTGCGGAACATTTTTCCCTGTGCCTGCTGCACCTCAGACTTCTGAATATATAATTTATCCACTCCAAGCTTCTTCACAAGAACATCTTGTCGAAACAGGGCAACGATTATTGTCACAAAGACACTATACGTTACCACATCTTTATTCATAAATAGGCCAATGATAAAGGAAAAGAATATAACGGTTATAAGGGACATGTACACATTATTCCCAAAGGTAGTTAGTGCCTTGTGGTCTTTTTCATCTAGTTCCCCTGGAACACCGTAAAAGTATTGAATAGCTTTCAAATAAATATTTTCTTTTGGCATCTTTCATTCCTCAATTCTTTCCGCTGATTGCATAATTAAATTTTTATGAAAACAGTATTAAACTAACTCGATCGTTTTGATATCATCTACGCGTACCAAGCATGTTGTTACTTTTCCTTTTTTAGTGCTTTTGGTTAATTTTACCCATTCTTCATCTACTTCCAGGTTTGTCCAAACATAGGATTCTAATTGAGAATAAAAGCTAACTTGGACATTTTGATTGATTAATTTGGTGATAAGTTGTGATATGGTGTTTTCTCCTTTATTTTTGCGTTCAAATTTTTTGAGTTTAAGATTAAGTGTCTTCACTTTTCTTTGACTGGTATAGGCATAATAAACAGCCCACAATGCTAAAACTGTTTCCATATATTTATTTCTCCTTGATAGATGATTTTTTCATTTCTTATTCACCTGTTTCTTTTCTCTTGTCTTTCTTTGTGTTTTCATCAACTACACAAAATAGACAGATGAGGATAAGCAGGAATTCTCTGCTAATGGCCTGAATCTTAAATATATCTAAGAATAACATGGTAAGAAGTACTAAACAGATCAACACTTCTAGTATTGTAACTTTTTGTGGGAGCTATTTTAAAAATTTAATACTTCTTAGCTCCTTACATCTCCTTTTGATGGTTTTATTGTAACACTTCATTTTCATTTTGACAATTATATTTGTCAAAAAAATAATAATTCTAGTCAAAATAACTACACCTATTGTCAAAAAGGCAAGGATTATAGTCAATTTGACTAGATTTGTCCCTAGAAATAGTCATAAACTAGCCTCCTTTTGTTTTTTTTGTTACAATAGTACAAAGGTTTTGGAGGTAGTTATGCAAGATTTAGAAACCAGCCGTCAGCATATTGATCAGATTGACCGTGAATTGGTTGCTCTTTTGGAAAAGCGAATGACAGAGGTGAGTCAGGTCATCGCTTATAAAAAAGCGTATGCCATCCCTGTGCTGGACAGCGGGCGCGAACAAGCCGTTCTTGATAAAGTGGCTCAATTAGTCCAAGAAAAGAGCTATGAAGAGACGATTGTGGCAACCTTCTCCGACATGATGGCCCGCTCCAGAGAATATCAAGCGAAACAATGATTTTTATAAGCCTATAATAGCAAATTAGCCCTCTAATCAGCGATTAGAGGGCTTTGTCATATCAGAGAAGCTTCTTATAGGAATAATCTATGCCAATGGCTCCTAAAGGCGCTGTGATCAGAATACCAAGCACGGCTACTGCCAGGATGATTGGTCCTGATTCTAGACCAAGAGAAAGGGGCACAGAGCCTATGGCTGCTTGAACAGTAGCCTTTGGCAGGTAAGCAATGACGCAAAATAATTTTTCTTTAGGGGATAACGGCATTCCATAGAGTGACAGCATAACACCGATGGTGCGAATCAAAAGAGCGCCAAAGATTAGAAGCACTGCCATCAGACCAGCTCCCAGCGTATAGCGGACATCGACCGCAGCTCCAACAAGGACAAAGAGCAATACTTCTGCTCCCAACCAGACCTTGCTCATTTTTTCAGACAAGTGACTTGTGACAGCATGGGGACTTTTAACTTTTAAAGCGACAGCCATACTAACAACAGCTAGTAGGCCAGAAAACGGAATCCAACCATCTAACCAGCCTTCTAAGGCCATTAGCAAGAAGGCTAGGGAAAGAAGGATTAAAAGTTTAAGACTGGATCTCACAGCACGCTTCTTAACTGCAAACCATTCCCAAAGATAAGAAAGAACAAGTCCTAGGCCCGCTCCCATGAGAAGACCTAAAATAATGGACAGGGGAATATTAAGAAAACTGATGGCAGATAGCTGTTGGCCCTGGGCCATACTCGTAAAGCTACTAAAGAGGACAATGACAAAGATATCATCACAGGAAGCACCGGCCAGAATCAATTGTGGAATCTTTTTTTCACTGCCGACGCCATTTTCAATCATGTAAACCATACGAGGGATGACAACCGCTGGCGACACCGCCGCTAAGACAGCCCCCATGACCAAGGCATCGATAGGGCTGATGCCTAGCAAGCTCGGAGCTAAAAGGTAATAGGCTACTATTTCAAAACTAGCTGGAAGAAAAGCCATGAGGATAGCTGGTCGTCCTACTTTTTTGAGATCTGCCAGATTTAAGGTTAGACCAGCCTTTAAGAGAATGACGATTAAGGCAATCCTCCTTAAATCCCCCGAAATCTCAAGAATAGTGGCATCTAGTAAATTTAAGGCAAATGGACCGATTAAGATACCAGCCAGCAACATTCCAATAATACGGGGTAGGTTTACCCGCTGAAAAAGAGAGGCAAACAAGAGCCCAAAAAGAAAAATAAAGCCGAGAGAGGCTAACATAAAAACTCCTTTAATAGCTAACGGAATAACGTTACACATCCGATCATTCCAGTTGTTTTTAAATTGTTATTATTTTAACATAAAGGGAAAGATCTATCAAATACTGATAGAAGGTCAAACTCTCTTTTTAACAGCTTCTCTCCTCCTCTTTCCAACACTTATTCATCCCATCTTCATCTTTCCATGCTATACTAGTTATAGCAAGACTGAGAGAGGATTAGCTATGAAAATTTTACTTGTTGAGGACGAGCTCGATTTAAATCGAAATCTAACCAAACGCTTACGGTCTGAAAATTACACAGTCGACAGTGCTTTTGATGGTCAAGAAGCCCTCGACTATGTTGCCATCAGTCCATATGATGTTATCATCTGTGATGTTATGATGCCTCATCTCGATGGCTTTAGCTTTTTAAAAACCCTTCGAGATTGTCAGAATACGACAAAAGTTATCTTTCTGACAGCGCGCGATAGCCTGGAAGACAGAATTAAGGGCTTGGATGCTGGAGCTGATGACTACATTGTGAAACCCTTTGAATTTGAAGAGCTTTTGGCTCGCTTACGGGTACAGGCTAGACAACAATTTCATCAAACAAGCAACCAACTCATAAAAGGAGCCTTGATGCTGGATACTGTGCAGAAAGTTGCCAGTTTTGATAACCAAGTACTACCTCTCACTGCCAAAGAATACCAGGTCCTTCTCTATTTGATGCAACATTTAGACCATATTCTAAGCCGTGACCAAATTCTAAGTCATGTTTGGGATTTAGACTATGAAGGGGGTTCTAATATCGTAGATGTTTTGATCAAAAATATCCGTAAAAAACTAGCAGAAGTCACTGATGACACCATTATCGAAACGAAAAGGGGGTTAGGCTATGTTATTCACAGCTCCTAAAGCCGGTTTATCTATATCAAAACGCATGACCCTCTGGTACAGTAGCTTTTTTATGCTATTAAGCCTCTTTCTTTTTACAGCAATTTACCTCTTGTCAGATTTTTACATGGGGCAAAGTGCCAGAGAGCAGCTACAAGCAGCCGTCAGCGATAGCATCGGTGACCAGCAGGAGGGAGATTTTGAAGCCTTTGATGATGGCGTATACCTCTCCTACTACAACCAAGAGGGACAGCTGTTAGAGGGGCAGTTACCGGTCACCATTACTGCTGACTTTATTGATCAGCAAATGGCTGAGATTACTGTAGATAATCGTAAATTTCTGTATTACGACCATTACCATGCTGACAGCCAAATTTGGTTTCGTGGCGTCCTGTCCCTCCAACAAACTGATCTTATCAGTCAAAATCTGTCGATTATTTTGCTAATTCTCTTACCCATTGTCTTAATCTTAGTGCTTGGGGGCGGTCACCTCATCATAAAGCGCGCCCTTGCTCCCTTACAAGATTTCTCGAGAACAGCTAAACAAATCGAAGATCACCTAGATCTCTCCCAACGGATTACAACAGAAAAAACACCGAAAGAACTGCACCAGCTTGGATTTTCTTTTAACCGTATGCTAGAAAAGGTAGAATCCTCCTACGAACGGGAACGCCAGTTCACCAGCGATGTCTCCCATGAATTGCGTACCCCGTTAACAATAATCCACTCCGAAACTCAGTATGCTAGTAGCCTAAAGCACTTATCCCCTGAGGTGACAGATTCTCTAACAATCATTCAACGCCAGACCCGACAAATGAATCGCTTGGTTACGAACCTTCTTGATATGACACGTATGGACAAAACAGAACATGTAACTCTAGAGACGCTATCTTTATCGAGCTGGTTAGGTAAGCAAATCCCAGATTTTGAAGCCTTAGCCCACTCTCAAGATAAAAAACTCCAAGTTTCCATTGAAGAAAATCTTAAGATAAAAGGACAAACTGATTTACTCTACCGGCTACTGGACAATCTCATGAGTAACGCCGTCAAGTTTAGCCAGAAACATATCCACATTAAGGCCTATCAGCAAGAAAATCAAATTCACTTAGCAATCAGTAATGATGGTCCACAAATTCCAGATAGGGATATTGATTATATATGGGATCGCTTTTACCAGGAAGATCAGTCACGTCATGGCCAGAGTTTGGGCCTAGGTCTCTCCTTTGTTAAGAAAATAGCCGAGCTCCATCAGGCAAAAGTCACTGTGACAAGTCTTCCTGAAAAAACAACCTTTGAAATTTTTTTCCCCTCTTCATCTTAGATTCATCTTAGCTTGCTATACTTTAACTATAAGGATAAGCATCCTAAAATTTTAAATAAAAGAGGTGACGATTATGTCTATGAAAAAGAAAACACTACTCTTAGGACTCGGGGCAGGAGTCATTGCTTTTGGCGGACTCGCTTTAGGCTCAGAATTATTGGAAGACAGAAGTGAACGGCAAACACTGGCAATCAGGCAATCAACAAACACTATTTCAGAAGTTGAAGCCAAGCGAATTGTCAGTGAAAAGACAGGCCAGACAGATTTAACCTTTTCCAAGGTACAACTCGAAACAGATGATGACCGTATCAATCCTTATTATGAGATTGAAGCTTTTAAAGATCAAACCGAATATGATTATGAAGTCGATGCGGTTACAGGGGAGGTCACCAGCGCATCGGAAGAACAACTAACATCTACTAGTAGCTCACCTGATGTTTCAGTTACTTCTAACCAATCAACCCTTACTGAGACCGAGATCAAGGCTAAGGTTGGTGAAGCCATTGGTCACAGTGACCTCAACTATGCTAAACTGCAGACAAGCACAGAGGACGGCAAACAAATCTTTAAGGTTAAAGTTACTGACGGGACCACTACTCATGAACTAGAACTTGATGCGCAGGCCGGCAGCGTTTTGTCCCACGAAAAAGAGGACACCATCAAAACCAGTCCATCAGCCCTGACAGCTTCAGCTAAACTTTCAATTGATCAAGTTAAGGAAATTGTCTCAAAATCGACCCAAGCTAGCAACTTGGTTTTCACTGAAATAGAACTAAGCCAAGAAAAGGACGACTACAATAATCGCCTTATCTACGATATTACAGCTTATGCAGATGGTATTGCATACGACTTAGATATTGACGCTACTACTGGAGAAGTTCTAAAAACTAGTGCTGAACGCGATAATGATTAACTACTTGAAAAAGCCACAGGAATATTGTGGTTTTTTCTTGCATTCTATAAACTTAACTGGTATACTATATACAGTTAACTAGTTAAGTTAGTTTAGACAAGGAGAATTCATGGCAAAAAAATCCAAAATAGCACGTTACAATAAGCAAGTGAAACTCATTGAGCAGTATGCTGATTTAAGGCGCGAACTGAAGGCAGCAGGTAATTACGAAGCACTGCGTAAACTTCCTAGGGATTCGAATCCTAATCGTTTAAAAAATAGGGATAGAACAGACGGAAGGCCTCATGCTTACATGCGAAAGTTTGGTGTTAGTCGGATTACTTTCCGTGAATTGGCCCATAAAGGGCAATTACCTGGTGTCAAAAAAGCTAGCTGGTAAACTGCTTTCATTTTCATTCCACAAAAAGGCCCCTTTAGGCCTTTTTGTTTTAAAGCAGACTCATCACTATTTAAAAAAGTTTGGAAAAGCATAAATAATCTCCCCTGCCGGAATCGAACCAGCGACTAATTCTTAGGAGGAACTTGTTATATCCACTTAACTAAGGGGAGAAAATCAGATAACCTTAGCATACTGAATTATCAAAAACTTGTCAAGCTTAAATTTTAAAATGATCAAATGAAGAAAACGAAACTGAGCCTAGCTCAATTTCGTTAGTCACAAATATTATTTTAATAAACTCGCTTATCAGAATTAATAGCTTGCGCACTGTTGTCAACAGCATTTTTAACGTTAGCACTTTGTTTTGATGCGAATTCCCCGGTAGCTTTTGCAGCTTCAGAAAGTCTATCTTGAACTGTGATTGAATCTTCCTCATGCTCGGCTTTTGTTTTGGCATCGACAACATTGACATTCACTTCAACAACATTTAAATGAGTCATTTCAGAAACAGCTGAACTGATTACTTCCTTCATTTGATCTACAATATTAGGAATGTCCTTACCATATTCAACTATGATGTCTAAATCAACTGCAACCTCTTTTTGACCAACTTCAACATTTACTCCTTCAGTAACATTGTCAGAATTAATCGTTTTATTTTTAATATTAGAGAAGAAACCCCCACTGACGGCTAACAAACCAGGAACAGTTTCAAGTGATTTACCAACAATTTTCTCAATCACCTTATTCTCATAAGTGATGGTACCACGTAGATTTGAACCTTCATGATCTACAGATAGTTGGTTGATTTCATTTTGATGAGTATTTGTCATATTTAAACCTCTTTCCATTATTTAGGTAAATTTATTTGTTTAAAAAATTATTTGTCTGTAACCTTATCAATTGCTCCTGATACAGTATCTTTAACATCTTTCGCAAATTCTTTAGCTTTACCAGCTAATTTTTCAGTTTTCCCTTCCGCTTGCATCCCTTTATTACCAGTGATTTTCCCAGCGGCTTCTTTTATACCACCCTTTGCTTGATCAATCTTAGCGCCAAATTTTTCTTTAGACATTTTAAATACTCCTTATTATTATTTATTCTATAGTTTATTAGAGAAAGCATATGTTAGACAACACGAGGCTGTTGAGATTGGGTTCCATCAGAGATAGCTGTTTTAGCATTATTAATCTGCGTAGAAGTAAAATCGCCTGTGGTTTGAACAGCCTGTGAAACCTGATCTTGAACCGTTTTAGAATCAGCCTCGTGTTGAGCCTTAGTTTTTATATCCACAACATTAACATTAACTTCAACAACTTCCAAGTCTGTCATGCGACCTACTTCATCAATAATAACTTGCTTAATGTTATCGAAAATTGTAGCAACATGTTTCTGATATTCAACAACCACGTTCAAATCCACTGCAACTTGACGATGACCAACTTCAACATTTATGCCATCTCTTACATTGGTTGAATTTACCACTTTATTTTTAATATTATTGAAGAATCCGCCATCTACTGATAGCAACCCATCTACAGACTCAAGAGCATAACCAACAATTTTCTCAATAACTTTATCCTCATAAGTTAATAAACCAGCTGTAAAACTAGGATTAAGATCATGAGATTCAACAGGTAAGATTTCTTTTGATTCATAAGTATTTGTCATATAAGTCTCCTTTATATATGCTTTTTTATATATTTTTTGTTTAAGTTGTTATTTAGTTTTAGCGCTTCATTCGATTGGCGATTGCTTCAAGAAGCCCAGAATCTTGAAAAAGTGCTCCTAAGTATGCAAAAATTCCAACTGCTAAAATTAATAGTATTGTTTTCCAAAATCCTAGGGTCATAATTAATGAAACGAGAATTAACCCTATTAAGCCTCCAACTATAGGATACTTGTATCGATTTAAAAATTCCATATTTTCCTCCTAAACTACTCTTGGACTTTCAGAAGAAGATAGTCTCATTTCTTCTGTGTCTGTTACTATAACTTTACATTTTAAAGGATAGTCGACACCAACGAATTCTTGTAATGTACGAGTAATCCCTTCCTCAAGTAATCTCGCTTTTTCTGCTACTGCTACTCGCGGTATAATACCACCTTTAACATCAACTTTAATCTTATTTTTATAGAGCTTTGAAGAGATTGAAGGGTTCCTCATAAAACTTTGTTCAGAAACAACTGATTTTACTAGTCCGTCAATTGCTGATTTTGATAAATCAAGGCTTCCTTGACTCTCCTTAAGGTTAATCCTTGTTCTTGATTTTGGATAAAACGAAATAATTAGCAAAGCTATAAAAATCAAAGATAAGAGAATGAGTGAGCTCCAAAAAATTATCTGACCTAAAAACGGATTGACTGGTGGTGTTCTAAAATTCATTTGATTAACCAGTCTTGTCAACCAATTAGTATTTAGGCCTAATGAAATTAAACTATGTCTTGCAGCTTCATGGTAAGCAAAAACATTAAACCCCAGAAGCAACATTCCCCATAACCCTATTATCCATATTACTATTTTTTTATTTTTTGACATTTATTGTCCTCCTTTTTACCCCTAATCTAAGAAAAGATAAAATTTCTTTAAAAGTGACCACACCTTTTTGAATCTATATTGTCAGTATACCGTTTTATTTTTATAATTGCAAGTATAAAGCTTCATTTTAAAATTTTATAAACAAAAAAACCATCAAAGCCTGTTTGTATTTCAAACAGATATTGATGGTCAGGTTAAAATCCTGGTCCTTTAAGAGTACACAAGCCAATCTTAATCTTCATTTTTTATCACACTGTCGGTTTGGCCAAAGAGATTTCTCATCCTTGCTTGCGATTCCTCGTTTCCTACAAAATAGAATGTATCTCCCTCTTCAATTGAGAGGTAGGGACCGGGAGAAAGAATTATTTTGTCATTTCGCATTACAGCAATGATAGTAGCGCCTGTTTGGTGCCAGATATTTAGTTCACTTATATTTTTACCTAATTGATCTGAGCTAGGCACTACCATTTCAAAAGGATGAAACGGGTATTCTTTATGGACAAGAGTTGCTTGATTACTGATGGCTTGCGCCAGTTCTTTCGTCCGGAGTAGCTCGGCATTTTGCCGCTTGAGGCTAGCCTCCAACTCCTTCTCAAGACGTTTAAGTGTCGTCGTTGCTTCAAATTGCTGAACATATTGCTCCGCTTTCTCCTTTGAGATGACTGTTGCTCCACTACCTTGCTTGACTTTCATGATATTTAAATCAGCTAGGATGTTAATGGCTTTACGGGCAGTTTCAGGAGATACATGAAAAAAGGCTGCTAGAGTCGAACGCGATTTAACACGTTCACCAACCTTGTACTTACCTTCTGAAATTTGTTTAGCAATTTCTAAGGCAACTTTTTGATAACTTACATTTAAGACGTCAACTTTAGGCATTGTCCTCCTCCTTCTAGCCACTCCAAGCATATAGTGGCAATAGATTTCGTTTATATGGTTAGTTAAAAGTAGATTATTAGGGATTTGCAAGCCAATATGTGACAGAAGCAAAAGACCTAGACAAAAATAGCATTCCTATCAGCTAAAATCCGTCACTTAGCCACAACCCTTCTACTATCATTATAATACATTAAAGAAATAAAATCAAAACCGTTAAATTTTAAGGGCTCACCATAGGAATTGTTAAAAAACGTATATACCTGGAAAAACTATAAAATAGAATATCTGAGGTAGATGTCTACAGAATTGAAAAATATTACACTCAATGAATATGTACTAAAAAATCTTACTCTTTTTTTACTACTGCAAAAGGAAGCCAGTTTCTTCAAGGACCTGATGCTTTACATTCAGTCATTAGTATAAGTGAAATGACATGGTTTTAGACCTTTATTTTGTTTTTAAGCATCTTATTTCGAATAATAGAGTTACTATTATTATTACAAGTATTATTACAAGGAGGAAGTGCCATGGAAACTGTAATTAAAACACGTTCTATTTTTTATTTCAGAAAGAGGGAAGTCAAATTTGAATAAATTTATGTTAGAAACAAAACGATTGGTCATACGGCCACTCGAAGAAGGGGATTATGCAAGCTGCTACACCAGTTTTGCAAATCGTGGAAATCGTTAAACCCGTTTGATGACGGAAAACGTGATATGTCTATGTGTGATAGGGATTGGGATGATAGCTTGATTGATAGACATAAAATACTGTGGGAAAAGGATCAGGTATATATATTTGCTGTTTTTCTAAAAAGTGGTAGCATTTGAAAAGGACAAATGGATTGATAAAATGATATACAGGATCAATCTACACAATCGTATTTTAGAATAGATTGAAATATCACACATCTAGAAACAAAGTATAATGAAAATGAACTCGTCCCAAGAGATAATCCTAAAATATAATTGTAAGAGTTTGATTTTAGTGCTACAAAGGGATAAGTCCTTTTTGTTTTGTTTGAATGTTTTCCTATAGGCCTACTTCTTAAAATGCTGACAAATAGTGTCTACCCCATCCATAAATGAAATGCTAAAATCAGATGCTTTTGAGTTTCGGAAGATGACAACTTTTAAACGAAAATTCTCATTGCTTTAAACATCAAAAGAGAGAACCAAATTGTTTCTCTCCAGATGTTAGCTTTTCACCAACCCACTACAGTTGACAAAGAGCTGATTTTAATTGAACTTCGTGTCAGAAAAACGATTACTGCAACTCTTAAACACCATAAGTAAAAAAACGCCGGACAATATATCCAGCGTCATTTTTAATATTATAGTTAACGAACAGTTCGAACTCGCATTGTGTTTGTAGAGCCGGCAACACCAACAGGTACTCCAGCTACGATAACAATATCGTCACCTGATTCAACAAGACCATGTTTCAAAGCTTGTTCCTCAGCTAATACAAACATATCATCAGTTGAGTTTGGTTTTGTAGTTACAACTGGAATGACACCCCAGTTAAGTGTCAAGCTACGTTGTGTCAATTCATCAAAAGTTACTGCTAATATGTCAGATTCTGGACGGTATTTAGAAATTAAACGAGCTGTTTTACCAGTCTGAGTGATACATACAACCAATTTGATGTCCATTGATTCTGTAGCGTTTTTAACAGCAGAAGCCATCACTTCTGTTTTACCTGATCGTTCAAATTCAGTAGAATCTAAACGACCATATTCGCTAAGAAGACCTTGTGCATTTTTAGCGATTTGAGCCATTGTGCGAACAGATTCCACAGGGTACTTACCATTTGCAGATTCACCTGAAAGCATGGTAGCATCTGTGCCGTCGATAACAGCATTGAAAACGTCAGATACTTCAGAGCGCGTCGCACGAGGTTTTTCGGTCATGGTTTCAAGCATGTTAGTTGCTGTGATAACAACTTTTCCTGCCGCATTAACCTTAGTGATAATCATTTTTTGGTATACTGGTACCATTTCAAATGGTACTTCAATACCCATATCGCCACGAGCTACCATGATACCATCAGCTGCTCCGATGATTTCATCGATATTGTCAATACCTTGTTGGTTCTCAATCTTAGCAAAAAGTTTAACATGACCATTTCCAGTCTCTTCACAAATAGCACGCACTTCTTCAACATCCTTAGCTGTGCGAACAAATGAAATGGCGATGAAGTTAATGCCTTGTTCCAAACCAAAACGAATATCCGCATTATCTCGGTCAGCCAAGGCTGGGAATGGAATTTTAGTGTAAGGGATGTTTACACCTTTTTGCTTTGCAATGATACCGTCATTCTCAACACCAACAATAAACTCACGTGTTTCTTCATCTTTAGCGATAACTGTCAAACCAAGTTTCCCATCGTCGATAAGGATTTGTTTGCCAACTTCAACATCATCAAAAACATCTAGTCCACCAGCAACGTTCAAAGCAATCACATCACGTGTTGATTTAATCCCCTGCTTAGTTGCAACACGGATCTGATCGCCAGTTGTGTAGCTATACTCTTTAGCATCGCCTTCAAACAATTCCGTACGGATTTCAGGTCCCTTAGTATCCAAAAGAAAACCGACGCGTTTTCCAGCAATTTCTTCAGCACGTTTAACCGTTGCCATACGGGCACCCTGCTCTTCGTGATCACCGTGTGAGAAGTTGAAACGGAAAGTATTAGCGCCTTCTTCGATCAATTTAGCAATGGTTTGCGCTGATGTTTCAACATCAAGAGGCTCGCCCCAATAACCGTCATCTCCATATTTTTTACCGCCGCGAGTTTCAACGGCAGGTCCAAGGGTAGCAACGATTTTAACACGTTTGTTCATGATTATGTTTGTCTCCTTTTATTTTAGGCCTTTAATGGCAATAATAACACGTTTAAATAGATAAGTCTTCGTTTAACTTAATTAAATCAATATCGGCTTTATGAGGGTTATTGACAATAATCTCACGATCGTCCCCAAGACTAAAGAGGGCTCCTTCTTCAGCAGTTCCAAGAATTGGACTTGTTACAATTTCCTCATCCTGGATACCAACTGCTACACCACCAATACCTTCTTTAAGCAATTCAACTGCACGAGCTCCTAAACGAGAAGCTAAGACGCGATCGCGGGCAGTCGGCGAACCACCGCGCTGCGTATGCCCAAGATCAGTAAAGCGTAAGTCTCCGACATAACCAGCTGCCTTTAAATCTTTAGCGAATTCAGTACTCGATTTAACACCTTCAGCTAAGACAATAATGTGGTGATTTTTTCCGTTAGCAAAACCAACATTGATATTTTCAACGACTTTTTGAATATCATAAGGATGTTCTGGAATGATGATTTGATCAGCTCCTGAAGCAATTCCTGACCAAAGAGCAATATCTCCAGCATGGCGTCCCATTACCTCAACAATAAAGGTCCGACGGTGACTGGATGATGTGTCTCGTAAGCGGTCAATGGATTCCATAGCAGTATTCACAGCAGTATCAAATCCAATAGTGAAGTCAGTACCGACGATATCATTATCTATTGTCCCAGGCACACCTACTGCTGGAAAACCATGTTCAGTAAGGCGCATAGCACCATGATAAGAACCATCACCACCGATCACAACAACACCTTCAATGCCATATTTCTTCAGTTGTTCGATGCCTTTTAATTGGCCTTCAAGTGATGCAAATTCTGGATAACGAGCTGAGTATAGGAAAGTTCCTCCACGTGAGATTTTATCCCCAACCGCTCGTGAATCAAGTGGGAAAATTTCTCCATCAACCATACCAGCATAACCGTGCTGGATTCCATATACTTCCATACCCTCTGCGATGGCTTTTCGCACAACTGCACGCGCTGCCGCGTTCATACCAGGGGCGTCTCCACCACTGGTTAAAACAGCAATTCGTTTCATTTTAACTCTTGCTCCCTTTTTAGTTTCTAACCCATTTATTATAACATAAAACCCCTAGTAATGCTTGTCTTATCACAAAAAATTAGTAAAAAATCGTTTTCATATTTCTTTTTTCAAATGCTTCTACTAATGATTCCGTTTTCTTAACTCCTAGGTATTTAAGTTGAACAGTTTCATTGGATTCTTTATAGCGCAGGACAACCGGAATTGGCCCAGGATACTCTTTCAGTAATCTAGCAATTAGCTCATCATCGTCATGATTTTCAACTTGGATCCAGAATTTTTCAGTTGGGACGCTAAGTGCTTTTTCCAAAAGCATTTGTAGCTGACCATCACGGGCTTGGATTTTTCCAGACAAGTAATAAAACTGTCCGATTTCAAGCGTTCTCCCAATAGCTACATAAACATCTGGAAAGACAGTGATTTCCATCTGGTTGATAGCGTCTGTTACTTTTAGAAAAGCCATGGGTTGCCCTTTTTTAGTGCGAATTTGACGAATATCTAGTACTTCGGCCATGATTTGCCCCTGCTCCTCGGCAACTAAATCTCGGATTGGTGTGATGGGATAAACAGCATGCCGCGCTAGTGTAACTAAGGGATGTGGACTGAGCCCAATTCCCATGATTTCTTGCTCTTGGTGAAATTTTTCAATCTCTGAAAAATCAGCAACGTCTGTCCAACCATAGGCCATATCAGGATTATCCTCAAAGAGATTTGACTGCCCTAGTTTATGGTGTTCACGGAGACCTTGATAATTAACCAGGACTTTTTGACGATTTCGTTCAAATTGGTCAAACAAGCCAATCTTAATCAGTGGCTCTATTAGGGCAGGCTTGGCGTATTGCTCTGGAAGGCGGTGAACAAAATCCTCTATACTGACAAAAGGACGATGATCAATAATCCAGTGAAAAAAATCTTTAGGTAACCCTTTAATATTTTTTAAACCAAGATAAATCTTTCCTTTGTCAAACTTATCATAATAAGGAACCGTGTTAATGTGTAACTGAGCTACTTGAAAATCAAAGGTCAGAGCATCTTCGATATAGCCACTATTAGAATAATTGAGCATGACATCAAAGAAGACATCCGGATAGTGAGCTTTAAAATAGGCTAGCTGAAAGGCCAAGGCTGCATAAGCGTAAGCATGCGAACGGTTAAACCCATAGCCGGCAAACTTTTCCATCATGGCAAATAAGTGTTTGGCGTGGTGCTCAGAATGGCCGTTTTTGAGGGCGCCTGTCATGAATTCCGAAGCCATGGCAGCCATTTCTTCAGGTTTTTTCTTACCCATGGCCCGTCTTAAAATATCAGCCTTACCCAGGCTAAAGCCAGCGTAACGTTGGGCAATTTGCATCACCTGTTCTTGATAGAGCATAATCCCATAGGTCGGCTCTAAGATATCAGAGATGCTAGGGTCTAATAAATCGACGCGTTCTTTGCCCCGTCGTCTCTTGATGAAATTATCAATATAATCACTAGCACCGGGCCGATTTAAAGACGTTGTCGCCACAATATCTTCAAAACACCTTGGTTTGACTCGTTTTAAGAGTGAAATGGCTCCTGCTGCCTCAAATTGGAAAATTCCTTTAGTCTGGCCCTTGGCAAAGAGGGTTAAGGTGTCAGGGTCTTCAAGATTAATCTTAGCAATATCAATAGTGACATCATACTTATCGGCAACGCGTTCTGCCATGCGTTGGACAAAGGTCAGGTTTCTTAGGCCCAAAAAATCCATTTTCAGTAGACCGTTTGCCTCAACACCATGAGCATCGTATTGGGTTAGATGCATTTCTTCGCCTTGTTTTAAGGGAATTCGATCCGTCAAATCATGGTCGCTCATCACAACACCTGCTGCATGAATGGAGGTCTGACGAGGCTGTCCTTCAATCGCTTTTGCCATTTCAAATGCTTTTTGGTATTCAGGTTTGCTTAGAATGTGCTGCCTAAGGCTAGCATTGCGCTCATAGGCTGATTGCAGTGTATCTCTAAAACCGATTTTTTTAGTCAAGTTAGTCAGTTCGTATTCAGCAAGGCCAAATCGTTTAAAAACGTCACGTATTGCTTGTTTCGCACCAAAGGTTGAGAAGGTCACAATTTGAGCGGCATGCCGACTGCCATACTTCTCCCGAACATAGCGGATAAATTCTGGCCGATAAACATCTGGCATATCAATATCGATATCGGGCATGCTAAAACGCTCTAGATTAAGGAAGCGTTCAAACAGTAAATTTTTGTCAACGGGATCAATGCCGGTGATATCTAAAGCATAGGCAACAAGGCTTCCGACAGCTGAACCACGCCCCATCCCCATGTAATAGCCTTGGCTCCGTCCGAAACGTAATAAATCCCAGACGATTAAGAAATAATCATCAAAGCCCATTTGGTGAATGATATCGAGTTCTTTTTCTAAGCGGTCGCGGTAAACAGCAGACAAGTGCTTTTTCGCTGAAAGACCTTCAAATGCGCGTTCCCGTAGTTCTTCAACGGCTGGCCTCTCCCGATTGAAACGTGGGAGGACCAAAGACTGCTCTAATTGATAAGCGATAGAGGAGGTGAAAGCCTCCAAATTATCTAAGGCATCTGGAAAGTTATCCTTAAAGAGCTGAGCCATTTCAGACGGTGTCTGTAGGACTTCTTTCGTTAGAATCGGAGGGGTTTCTTGCAAGGTCTGATTGTCCCGAATAGCATGAAGCATCTGGATGAGACGACGTTCTTCTAAATCGAAATAGCGAACGGTCTGAATCGGCAGGATCGGATGACCAAAAGACTGCTGTGGCGTCTCAGGAAAAACACCTATGTAATAAGGCAGGTCCAAAGAAATCTGATCAATGCCTTCTTGATAGGGCAAAATAAGGGTCACTTGTTCTAAATAAGGCATCAGGTTTTCAACCTTGTTTTCTCCCATCATTTTTTGAGTAGAAAGCTTCATTAGAGCTTGATAAGCTTGTGTATCATGGGCGACAAGGTAAATCCTTAGTGGCAGTTGATTATGTTCAAGCACCATCTCCACCCCCAGAATAGGGCGAATGCCAAAACGATAGCAAACCTCTAAAAAGTGATAGGCGCCATACAGGTTGTCTATATCCATCATACCAAGGGATTGATAGCCCATAGCCTTGGCTCTTGCCACGTAGGACTCGATTCCTATAACACTATCCATAAAGCTATAAACAGTTTTTGTATCCAAAGGTACAAACATGGTGTCACCTCTCACTATTCTGGTTTAGATTGACAAATGCCTTGTTTTATCATAAATCAAGGGAAGACTAATTTTTTATAGAAACCGATTTTCTGTTTCTTAGTTGTTAAGGGTAAAAAGCTGTGTACCATACTTTACTAATATCAAATAAATAGCTTAAACAGAAAATGCCTATTTTTCAGCAAATGGTCCACTGTATGTTACTTTTTTAATTATACCAAATTTTTAGAGACAAAGAAAAAATCATGAGTTTTAGAACCAACTCATGATTTCTAGTAGATACATATTCACGCGTACTTGTCTTGAATAATAAATATTACCTCCATTAACATAAAGTTCCCCTCCATGTAATAGAGCAATAGGGTGCAAATAACGATAGGTTTTACCAGTCCTATTACCTAAACTAGGAGCCACAACATCTCGGGAATAGGACTTAGCAACCGTAATCAGATTCTCCCCACCATGAGAGGCAACATAATCCATGTAATTTTTCCCAAAATTATAGGCTTGAACAGCGGTCCAAGTATCGAGTCCCAGTTCTTCAGCATAAGAAACGTTGTCAACCAAGACCTGAATTCCTTGTCGAATACTTTCCTTACTGTCTGTTATTGTGTTAGCTGTCCCATGAATACTCTCACTGGACTGCATGACATCGTCAGACTTTCCTTTGGTCTCGGTATAAATCATAGCTAAAACCAAATCCTCATCAGCTGAGCTTTCGGTTTCTGCAATAACCTCCCTGACGAGCGGACGATAGGTAAGCACATGGCTAACATCCTGATGAAGCTTATACCCTTGATAGAGCAGGCCGAGCGTTAAAATGAGAAGGAAAAACCGCCATATTTTTTTCATCATTTTGTCTGAATGGCCTCGATATTTTTAATTAGGATGGAGTATGTTCCATCAGGATTGAGAATGAACTCAACAGATTCTGCATCTTCATAAACCACATTAGGAACCGTTAATTCAATACCATTTGAAAGAGAAAGCTTTTGACTTTCAAATTTTTTAAGTTGGCGGCTGGTATCGATTTGGTCTAATTTAACGGGTTTTGAAATGGTTTCACTCGCTTGATCTATAAAACTTAGCTTAGCGGTTAAATTATTCTCAAACAGCTGGTCTGCTAGTTTCTCAGGAGACAACTCTTGGTTTTCTTCTAAGTTTTTATGTATAGCAGACTTCACTTTTGATTGAAATTGAAAATCATCTTGATTGAAGCTAGCAGCCACTTTTTGAGCTGTTTGTTCCAAAGTTTTAATTGATTTTTGAGCGGAAATAACAGGTTCAACTGCTAAAATCATCTCTGAAAAATAATTAAGAAAGGCACCGTTATGCTTGATCCGTTTTTCGATGAGAAGGTAATGGCGATTCTCTAGGTTGACAATGAGAGCCTCATCAGGAGGCGAGCCAGCTCCTGGTAGGTTGTTTTGGGTTAAGACGATGGGATTTGATAACTCTGTCCCAACATGTGCCAAAGTCTCTCTTAAGGCCAATCGCATAAAGCAAAAATGCTTTACCCCATGGCTTTCAAAATCGATAAACACTAAATCATTGGTTTTTTGATTTTCAGAGAGGATAAAGGCTTCTCGCCAAGTGTTAGCTACAGCAATTGAAGTCTCTAAAAAGTCATCCGTCAATCGTGACAAAAAGGCATTTTCGAGATCAAAAATGCCCGTTTTTGCCTGATCCGAGTAGACACGCTCAATTTTCTTTCGCAAGTAATCTTCCATTTTAGGCGTCAAATTGAGCAGCTCATCTGCTAGGATGAGTTCTGTATCTTCAGGGGAAAATTGATGGATGATGGCTTTTTTGATAAAAATATCCATCCTATTCTCTTTTCCTTATTAATTATAAATTGTCGTAAAGTGGGAAAGCGTCAGTTAAAGCCTTGATATCTTGACGCACTTTTGCAATAATTTCTTTATTGTCAGCATTCTCAAGAACAGTAATAATCGCTTCAGCAATCTTCTTGCTTTCAGCTATGCCCATACCACGACTGGTAATCGCAGGTGTTCCAATACGAATACCAGATGTTTTAAATGGTGATAAGGTTTCGTAAGGAATAGAATTTTTATTGAGGGTGATATTAGCCTCTTCCAGAAGATCTTGTGCGACTTTCCCATTTTCAACCAAGGCTGTAACGTCAACGAGGAAGAGGTGGTTGTCCGTTCCTCCTGAAACCACATGCAACTTGCCATGAGCGTTAAAGACCTCTACCATTGCTTTAGCATTCTCAATCACATTTGCCGCATAAGTTTTGAATTCTGGGTCTAAACATTCTTTGAAAGCGACCGCTTTTGCTGCAATCACATGCTCCAACGGGCCCCCTTGGATCCCAGGGAAGATCGCTGAGTTGATTTTCTTAGCCAGTGCTTCATCATTTGTTAAAATAAGGCCGCCACGAGGACCACGAAGGGTTTTATGAGTCGTAGACGTTGTAATATCAGCATATGGAACTGGACTTGGGTGGAGACCAGCAGCGACAAGTCCTGCAATATGAGCCATGTCAACCATCAATTTAGCACCAACCTGATCAGCAATTTCACGGAACTTAGCAAAATCAATAGTCCGTGAATAAGCTGAAGCGCCTGCTACGATGAGTTTTGGTTTGACTTCTTGGGCAACGGTCGCAATTTGATCATAATCAAGCTCTTCCGTCTCTTTGTCAACAGTATAAGGAACAAAGTTATAGGTTTTTCCAGAGAAATTAACTGGCGACCCATGAGTCAAGTGTCCTCCTGCAGAAAGGTCCATCCCAAGTACAGTATCGCCAGGCTCAATCAAAGCCAGGTAAGCACCTGCATTAGCTTGGCTACCAGAATGTGGTTGAACATTGGCAAATTTAGCCCCGAAAATCTCCTTAGCCCGATTAATGGCTAAATTTTCGATCACATCTACCACATCCGTTCCACCATAGTAACGTTTAGCTGGGTAACCTTCAGCATATTTGTTAGTCAAGATAGACCCTTGAGCTGCCATTACTGCCTTAGATACCACGTTTTCTGAGGCAATTAACTCGATGTTATCTTGCTGACGCGTTGCTTCATCAGCAATAGCTGACCAAACTTCTGGATCAAATGCTTTATAATCCGGCTTATCAAAAATCATTGGGTACTCCTTTTTTATACCAAAGACTAAGAAAAATAGTTTTTCGTTAATCCTTGCAGGGATGGCCTTGTTACAAGGCAGAAATTCTACTATTGACCACTTCAATTCCTTAAAAAAATTGAAACAACCAATAAAAGGGAAAAGCAGATAGAGAACTTACGGCATTCACTAAACCTTACCGAGTTATCCCACATTTTAAAAATTATTCTAACAGAATAGGGCTAAAAAAACAAGTTAAGACACAAGCCAAATTAGGCTTTAAACTGAATTTGCGAAACAATTGCCTTTAGGTCAGATTCGGTAATCAGTCCTTGCCGTAAAATTTTAGCGTGTTCTCCTGAGAGGTCTAGTATGGTCGAATCTTGGCCTGTTATAGCCTTGTCATCAGAAAACCCAAAAAGTTTCTCTTCAAACTGTGCTTCAATGTCCTTGTAGATTTTTCCACTCGATGTCCCAGAGGTATTTGCTGATGGGCCAATTAATGGTCCAGTTCGCTTAATGACTTCTCGAGTGACAGGATGATTAGGAAGTCGAAAACCGACTGTGTCTAGTCCAGAATTGACCCAAACGGGTACATTCTCATTTGCTTTTAAAATAATCGTTAGCGGTCCTGGTAAAAAGTGATCGACCAGTTGAGGCAAAAAGTCAGGTTGCTCTTTAGAAAAAGCATAAATGGCTTCTACCGTTGCTACATTGAGATTCATGGCCTTGTCTAACGGTCGTTGTTTCAACTTGTAGACATGACGAACAGCAGCCTCAGATAAGGCATCCGCAAAGAGACCATAGACAGTCTCCGTTGGTAGGATAAGACTTCCTCCCTTACCAATGATCTCTACCAAGCGACTAAGCTCTTGTTCATTAAGCAGATTCATGATCCATCACCACCATTCGATCGTGACCAAGTTGGTCCTGAATAATTCGTATCCGCTTTCTGGGGAAGTGTTGGTTCAAAAGATTGACCAAGCCCTGACCTTGTTTATGGCCAATTTCAAAATAAAGCTTCCCAGTAGAAGTCAGATAATCACTCGCTTGTTCAATGATTTGCCTATAAATAGCATAGCCATTTTCATCCGCAAATAACGCCAAGTGAGGTTCAGAGACTAAAACATTTAGACCAACTTCATCCTGATCTTCACGAGCAATATAAGGGGGATTCGATACGATGATATCATATTTTCCAGAAATCGCATCAAATAGGTCTGAAACAAGCCAGTTTATAGGAAAACCCTGAACATTCGCATTTTCAGACGCCACTGCTATCGCATCCGCTGAAAGATCAGTTCCGAGCACTTCCCAATCCGGACGTGCTTTTTTCAAAGCTAGGGCGATAGCTCCTGAACCCGTACAAAGATCCAAAACCCTTAAAGGTGTTGGCTCATTTTCACGCACAATAAGGTCCACTAGCTCTTCCGTCTCAGGTCTTGGGATAAGAACTCGCTCATCAACCCTAAGCTTCATCTCTGAAAAATAGGTATAGCCTAAGATGTATTGAGCCGGAATATGTTTGGCCAACTGTTCAAAAATAGACAGCAAGAGCTCCTCATCAGCAACTGTTAGAGGTTCTCTAAGAGAAGTGACCAGGTCAGTTAGAGTCCATTCTTTTAATTCTCTAAAAACAATTTTTAAAGCTTCAGGTTCTTCTCCAAGTAATCGGAGTTTTGATTCTAACTCAACTATGAATTGACCGTATGTCACCATTATTTATTTAAGGCCTCAAGTTTTTGGGTTTGATCGTAGAGGACAAGTGCATCTACCACTTCATCTAGCTTTCCGGCTAAAATCGTGTCTAATTTTTGAAGGGTTAAACCAATGCGATGGTCCGTCACCCGATTTTGAGGAAAGTTATAAGTGCGGATACGTTCAGAACGATCCCCTGTACCAATAGTTGACTTACGCTCCGCATCCTGTTCGTCTTGAGCAATTTGGGCGAAATGGTCTGCTACACGGGCACGAATAATTTTCATGGCCTTATCACGGTTCTTCTGTTGCGTCCGTTCTTCTTGCATTTCAACTTTGATGTTGGTTGGCAAGTGTACGATACGAACGGCGGTTGCTACCTTGTTGACGTTCTGACCACCAGCTCCCGAGGCGTGATAAATATCCACACGAAGGTCTTTTGGATCAATATCATATTCCACCTCTTCAACCTCAGGCATGATAAGAACAGTTGCCGTTGAAGTGTGTACACGACCCTGGCTTTCAGTCACTGGCACACGTTGCACACGGTGAGCTCCTGATTCATATTTCAGTTTGGAGTAGACCGATTGGCCTGATACCATGGCGATCACTTCTTTAAAACCACCAACACCATTCAAAGAGGTTTCCATAATTTCAAAGCGCCAGCCTTGGCTCTCAGCGTATTTTTGGTACATGGTTAAGAGATCACCTGCAAAGAGCGCTGCTTCATCACCTCCGGCAGCACCACGAATTTCTAAGATAATATTCTTATCATCGTTAGGGTCTTTGGGTAAGAGTAAGATTTTCAAACGACCTTCTAAGCCTTCTTTGGCTGCTTTAGAGTCTTTCAACTCCTCTTTCGCCATTTCTTCCAGCTCAGTATCACCGCCAGCATCTTTGATCATCTCTTCGGCATCTGCAATGGCTTGAATGGTCTGCTTGTACTCACGATATGCTGCAACAGTCTCACGTGTACTAGCCTCTTCACGTGACAATTCCATGAAACGTTTCGTATCTGAGACGACATCTGGATCGCTTAACAGTTCTCCTAGTTCTTCGTAACGGTCCTCTACAGCCTGTAGTTGATCGTAAATATTCATTGACAACTCCTTCTTTAATTCTCTTTAAATTCTGGGTGGAAATAGTGTTTTCGGCAGACAGACGTATAACTTTCATTGCCCCCGATTTGAATTTGAGCGCCTTCATAGACTGGCTTGCCATTTTCTGTCCGAAGCACCATGGTTGCCTTCTTTTTACAGAAATAACAAATAGTTTTTATTTCATCAATCTTATCAGCTAAAAGTAGCAAGTATTGTGATCCTTCAAAAAGATGGTTTTGGAAATCATTTTTGAGGCCAAAGGCCATCACGGGAATATTTAACTCATCAACAATTTGTGCCAACTCGTAGACAGATTTGCGAGACAAAAAATGCGCTTCATCTACCAAGATACAGTAAGGTTTAGGCGATAACTTCTCAACGTAGTCATAAACATTCATAGTATCATCAATAGCGATTGCGTCACGCTTCATGCCAATCCTAGAAGAAACAACGCCTATACCATCTCTGGTATCAATAGCTGAGGTCATCAAGACAACAGACTTGCCTTGCTCTTCATAATTATAAGCTACTTTTAGAATCTCAATGGTCTTGCCAGAGTTCATTGTTCCATACTTATAGTATAACTGTGCCACACCTTTACGTCCAATCTATGTTAAAATCACTTCTTTTATTTTATCATAAAAACAAGGCTTTAGATAGAAAAAAAGCAAGTCAAAATAATGACTTGCTTGAGAGCGTAGACAAACCCTGTTTTCTGTGTTAATGATCTTCAAAAGTTTGCCTAATGATTTAAAATAATGGATTTTTAGCGAGCGAGGCGAGCAAAAATGGAAACTTTCCGCCGTAATAAAAGAGCCTGAAACGCAGTAGTTCCAGGCTCTCGGAAGTTTTGGGGTGAAAGAGTCCAGTGGACTATTTCAGGTCTGAGCTTGGAAATGAAAAAGCGAAGAAGGCTCAAAACTTAGGTTTGCTTTAACAGTCTGGGAGACTGTTAAAGGTTGGAAATAGAGCAAGCAATAGCTTGAGTCAGACGTCCAAAGGGAGTCGCTACCGTCCGTTATCACCTGAGGAAAGTTTCAAAAGACACTTTGTCTTCAATCTGAAGCAAGTCAAAATAATGACTTGCTTGCTTTATAATCAGTAGAGACTGAGAATATGACACAGAAATCGTTTAAAAACTATCAAACATCCTTAGTAAACAGTAACAATTGTAATCTAAAAAGGACCAGGCCAATACAGAAAAGCTTCTAAGAAGGCAGAAAGAAACTTTCCCAACCTTTTATGCCGTCGACAGGTTCCAATTAAGCCATAGGTTAAGGCAAATAAACATAGCGTAATTAATACGGGACCTACAATAACCGACTCCGCAAAAACAGTCATAGCTAATGCTAAAGAAATAGCACTTAAGAACAGAGCAAGAAAATATTTTTTCATGGTCAGCCTCCTAATTAGATACACGCATCATCTTCCTAACTATATTATAGCATAAGTACCCTCTAAAACTGTTATTTTAATGTTGTTTGTGTTATACTCAAAAGTATCAAAACCAAAGGAGATACCTATGCCATTCGTAAAAATTGACCTTTTTGAAGGACGTACAGATGACCAAAAAATTGCCCTCGCAAAAGAAGTTACCGAAGTCGTTATGAAGCACACGGGTGCGAGTAAAGAAGCTATTCATGTCTTTATCAATGACCTCAAAGAAGGGACTTACTTCCCTCAGGGTGAAATGAAACGTAAGGGCTAAGGTCTAAATCAAAAACGTTAGAAGACGGGGACAAATCCTTGGTCTTTTATACAGAAAAAAGAGATTGGGAAACCAATCTCTCAGAACGTAGACAAACCCTATTTTTAATAGAAAAATTGTTATTATAGAAGCTGGCTACGATATGATAGAAACTCTCATAAAAGCTGATGTAGCAGTATTTAAAAGAGTTTCTTTATTTCTCAAGTATATGAAAAAAGATTGAAGAAAATTACCCAAAATGGACTTTTTCTTCAATCTGAGAGATTGGGAAACCAATCTCTTCTTTTTTAAAATTACAATTCGATATCACCGAACAAGTCTGCCATAGAGAAACCAGTTTGTGTTTCTGGCAATTCGAAGTCACGTTTTTCCTGACGCGGACGACGTGGACGTGATTGGCGTTTTTCTGTTTGCTCACCTTCAGCAGGAGCTGGACGTTCTTCCAAAGCTTTGATAGAAAGTGATACACGCTCGTTTTCAGCATTCACTTCAAGAACTTTAACAGTAACATCTTGACCAACTGATAAAACATCCTTTGGATTTTCAACACGTTTGTGTGAAATTTGTGAGATGTGAACCAAACCATCAATACCTGGTAATACTTCAACGAAGGCACCGAAGTCAGTCAAGCGTTTCACTTTCCCTTCGATGACATCACCAGCAGCCAATTTTTGCTCAACACCATCCCATGGTCCAGGGGTAGTTGCTTTAAGAGACAATGATACACGGCCTGCTTCTTCGTCAAGTGCCAAGACTTTAACGTCTACATCTTCACCAACAGTTACAACTGATTTTGGTGAAACGTTGCGCTCATGTGACAATTCAGTCAAGTGGATTAATCCATCAACACCACCGAGATCCACAAAAGCACCAAAGCTTGTGATACGTGCAACTTTACCAGTTACAATTGAACCAACTTCGAGTTTACCAAAGACTTCAGCACGCGCTTCAGCTGCTTGAGCTTCCACAACTTCCCGACGTGAAAGGATGAAGCGATTCTCAGCTGGATCAACTTCTTTAATTTTGGCTTCGATGTCTTGACCTACAAAACGCTCAGTATTTCGTGTGAAACGTGTATCGATCATTGACGCTGGAATGAAACCACGAAGACCTTCAAACTCAACTGAAAGTCCACCTTTTACAGCACGAGTAACGTTAACAGTTACCACTTCTTCTTCACGACCAATAAGTTTGTCCCATGCCTTGCGAGCTTCTAAACGTTTCTTAGAAACAAGATAAGTCACAGTGTCAGTATCTTTACCAACAACTTGGCGCAGAACCAAAACTTCAAGTGTTTCACCTGGTTTCACCAAGTCAGCAACATTTGCATCGCGGTCGCTAGTCAATTCACGGCGTGTTAAGACACCTTCAACACCGGTGCCAGCAATAACAACATTGGCTTGATCGTTATCAACGGTCAACACTTCTGCAGTTACCACATCACCTGTGTTAACTTCGCTTACACTGTTCAACAAATCTTCAAATTCGTTCATTATTAAAAAAACCTCCGACATCAGCCAGCCCGATTGCTAACTGACAAAAATATATTTTATTTAAGGCACCCGCAACGACAACAACGCTTTTAAACGACGTCAGGCAAAGCCTGATACCTTGACTGGGGTAGCTGGATTCGAACCAACGCATGAGGGAGTCAAAGTCCCTTGCCTTACCGCTTGGCTATACCCCAATGACAGATACTTTTTCAGTTGGATAATAACTGAACTCGCGCTAAATCCCTAGTGAAAAAGATAAATCAACTTGCGTCTAAAGACACTGCATTGATTTCCTGTTTTCATACGGGATTTTTAACGCACTCGTATCTTTATGGAGAGAGAGGGATTCGAACCCCCGAACCCGAAGGAGCGGATTTACAGTCCGCCGCGTTTAGCCTCTTCGCTATCTCTCCAACACTAACTAAACCATTGTAACATGAATTTCTTTATATTACAAGCCTTTTAGTGAGTCAGATTATAATTTTCTATGGTGTTTTCGACAGCTTTTTCAAGAGATTTAAAAAAAGTTTCGGCATTTCCGTTTTTTACAATTGCAAACTGTTTTTCAGAAAGTTCGGCAATTTGGCCAATCTCTTTTTTGCCAAGAGTTAGCACATAACCGTCATAATTTTCTCCGTTAACTGGTACTGTTGCATCTGCCAACTGAATTTCAATTTTCTTTTCTTTTTTACTCATGCTATTACCTCACTCCACCTATTCTACATGAAAAACAAAGCGCTGGCAAGTGCCAGAGCCTTGTTTTCTTAATCTACAGTTACAATCCATCCATCTGGTGCTTCAATATCACCAAACTGGATTCCTGTCAATTCATCATAAAGTTTACGAGTGACTGGTCCAACTTCTGTTTCGCTGTAAAAAACGTGGAAGTTATCGCCGTGTTGAATACCACCGATCGGGGATATGACAGCAGCTGTCCCACAGGCCCCAGCTTCGATAAAGTTGTCTAAATCACTGAGATAAACATCGCCTTCTATAGGCGTCAATCCAAGACGGTGTTCAGCTAAGTATAAGAGAGAGTACTTGGTAATAGATGGTAAAATGGATGGGCTTAATGGTGTAATAAATTCATTATTAGCTGTAATGCCAAAGAAATTAGCCGACCCAACTTCTTCAATTTTTGTATGAGTTGCAGGATCTAAATAGATGACATCAGAAAAACCCGCCATCTTTGCTTTCTTACCTGGAAGAAGGCTAGCTGCATAGTTTCCGCCAACCTTTGCAGCACCTGTACCATAGGGAGCTGCTCGGTCAAAATCATCAGCAACCAAAAAATTCGTCGGGGTTAACCCACCCTTAAAATAATTTCCAACAGGCATGGCAAAAACTGTAAAAATGTATTCTTGTGCAGGCTGTACGCCAATAATGTCACCAACACCAATTAAAAGTGGGCGTAAGTACAGTGTTCCTCCTGTTCCATAAGGTGGAACAAACGCTTCATTAATCCTGGTAACTTGTTTGCAGGCATCAACAAACATGTCAATTGGAACCTGAGGCATCAAGAGACGATCTGCAGTCCGTTGAAGACGCTTAGCATTTTCATCAGGTCTGAAGAGTTGAATTGTCCCGGACTTGGTGCGGTAAGCTTTTAACCCTTCAAAGGCTTGTTGGCCATAATGAAGTGCCGGTGAACTTTCAGAGATATGGAGTGTGCTATCTTTCGTTAGCTCCCCTTTCTCCCAATTCCCATTTCGGTAGAAAGCAATATACCGATAAGGAAGGTTCATGTAATTAAATCCTAGATTATCCCAATCAATTACTACTGTCATAATAACATTTTCCTTTACCATCTGATACTTTTTTCTCTTCAAATATTATCTAAGAGTTTGGTTAGCATTATATCCTATTTTTGCTTAAAGTGCAATCTATTCTGAAAATTCAATTCTTTTTTACAGTTTTTCGACAGAAACACTATTCTGAAACCCAGTGAATAGAGAACTATTAGCATTATCGAAAAAACTATAAGCCTTTCTAATATAATTCATAACTAACTCATAAGGGAATCCACTTGTTTTTGTCTCATTTAAGTCTTAAAATGATTATATAAAACGCTTTCAAGGAGTTTTCTCATGATCACTGAAGTCCTACCAAATGTTTTCACCTTCTCTATTGACTTACCAAAAAGCCCCTTAAAACAAATCAATGCTTACATCGTTAAATCTGATAATCGGGCGTTACTGATTGACACTGCTTTTCAATTAGATGAGTGTCGTGACCATCTATTAGCTGGTCTAAAAGAACTTGATGTTGATTTGTCCAAATTAGAGGTCGTTATTACCCACCTTCATGTCGACCATGTTGGCTTGGCCCGCTATTTCCAAGACATTGGTTGCCCAGTATATACTGGTGATGTTGATGGGCAGATTGTCAATACCAATGCGACACAAGATGACTTTATGGATTTCCAGGCCTACTCAGTCCTATATGGTATGTCTGGGGAATTGGATTGGTACCAAACACCGAATTATAAATTCCGCCCAAACGGTGCGGTAGATTTTATCCCCCTGAATCCGGGAGATACCTATGATATCGGTGATTTCCATTTCCAAGTGATTGACCTAATCGGTCATACCCCAGGCCATATTGGTCTCTATGACGCTCAAAAAGGAATTGTCTTTAGCGGGGATACCGTACTGGATCCCATCACACCAAATATTTGTTACTGGGGCAACGAATACCCTGTTATTCTCAATTCCTATTTTAAAACCTTAGATTTTGTAGAACATTTAGGAGCCAACACCCTCTTAGCAGCTCATCGGCAAGTTATCACAGACCCTTCTAAGCGTATTGCAGAGTTAAAACAGCATCATCTCGACCGGTTACAAGAAATCTTGGATGTTATGACTGGAAATCGTTCTTACACCGTCAAAGAAATTGCCAGCCAATTAACATGGCGCATCCGTGCAAATAATTGGGAGGAATTTCCATCTCCTCAAAAATGGTTTGCTGGTGGAGAAACTATGGCCCATTTAGAGTATTTGTCATGGAGAGATTTTATCAGCATGTCAACCGTTGATGGTTGCCTCTACTTTAAAAAAGAAAAAAACAGGATTCCAACCCTATAACCTTATTAGTAGTCACATAAAAAATCAGTAGCGGATAAGTTAGGCACTACTGATTTTTTTATCTATTTTATTCGAGAAGAATAGACACCTTGATCAGAAATACTATCTGAGACGAAGGAACCGTTGCTGGTTCGCTCTGAAATACTTAGGTTTTCAAGAGCGATTTCGGTGGTTTGTCCAGTTGTTGAAGTAACCATGAGAACCTGGCTCTCGACTTCTTTAACTTCAGTGGCAAAAAGATCAAGATCGCCTGTCGCTTCTGTGGTAACGTTTCCTGCAGCAAAGACACGATGAGGTTTGCTCTTAAGTTCACGAAGGACCTGAAGTCCACGATTGGCACGGCTTGTAACAGGAATATCAGCCATAGCCATGCGTTTGAGGCTGCCTCGCTGCGTCAAGAGGTAGAAACTGCTAGTATTGGCTATTAGTGCTGCTGCCACCGTGTCACCGCCTTTTAAGTTGATGGCTTTAACACCAGCTGCTTTGGCACCAATTACTGGCACCTCATCAATAGCAAAACGTAAGCCATACCCATTGGTCGTTAGAATTAGTACTTCGTCTAATTGAATCGGTGCAACAGCAACCACCTGATCATCCGAAGTTTTGAGTTTGGCGTACTTAACAGACTTAGAACGGTAGCTCCGCCAAGGAGTAAACTCTTTTCGTTCAACTCGCTTAATTTGCCCCATCTTAGTTGCTGCAAAATAGGTAGTGCTATCTTCAAAGTGATCAATAATTTCAGCATAAAGCACATTTTCACTGGTATCATAATTGGTGATGGTCTGGCTTAAATGCTCCCCGATATCTTTCCATTTAATATCAGTTAATTCATGGACCGGTCGGTAGATGACATTGCCTTGATCCGTAAAAAGCAAGAGGTGCTGTGTCGTTTTGGCTAACTGCCAGAAGATTAATTCGTCTTCATCTCGTTTTCCGATCTCATCCAACTGTGAAGCAGAGAAGGAACGAGGACTTGTTCGCTTGATATAACCTCCACGGGTCACGCTGACATAGGTTTCTTCCTCAGTGATCAAGCTAGCTGTGTCAATCTCAATCGTTTCTGCTTCTGCCTGCAATTCTGAGCGGCGTTCGGTTCCAAAGATCTTCTTAACCTCACGGAGTTCGCGCTTCATGAGATTAAACATGGTCGCCTCATCTCCGATAATAGCTGTCAAGGTTTGGATGGTGTCCCGAAGCTCTGCTTCTTCATTTTCCAAGGTGACAATATCGGTATTGGTCAACCGATACAGTTGCAAGGTCACAATGGCTTCGGCTTGTTCTTCTGAAAACTCATAACTAACCTTAAGGTTTTCCTTGGCGTCCGCCTTGTTTTCTGAGGCACGAATGAGAGCAATGACTTCGTCCAAGATAGAAATCACACGAATCAAGCCCTCCACAATGTGAAGACGTTTTTCAGCCTTGGCCTTATCGAATTTTGAGCGATCCACAATGATTTGCTGGCGGTGAGAGATATAGCTAGAAAGGATTTTCTGAAGACCAACCTGACGCGGCGTAAAGTTATCAATCGCTACCATGTTGAAATTGTAGTTGACTTGTAAATCAGTATATTTCAAGAGATAGTTGAGGATGGTTTGGCTATCGGCATCCTTTTTGAGTTCAATGGCAATGCGCAGACCGTCTCGATCGGATTCATCACGAACTTCGGCAATTCCTGGAACCTTATTATTGACACGCACATCGTCAATCTTTTTAACAAGAACCGCCTTGTTAATTTCATAAGGAATCTCTGTAATGACAATTTGTTCCTTGCCGCCTTTAAGTTGCTCAATTTCTGTCCGGCTTCGAACAACGATACGGCCCTTTCCTGTCTCATAGGCTTTCTTGATTTCATCTTGGCCTTGGATGATAGCACCGGTTGGGAAATCTGGTCCAGGCAAAAACTCCATGAGTTTCTCTAACTTGGCTTTAGGATGATCAATCATATAAACGACTGCATCAATCACTTCAGCCAAGTTGTGGGGCGGAATATCCGTCGCATAACCAGCTGAAATCCCTGTTGCCCCATTAACCAGGAGGTTAGGAAAGGCAGCTGGTAATACCGTAGGTTCTTTTTCAGTATCGTCAAAGTTCCACGCCCAAGGCACGGTCTTTTTGTCGATATCCTGCAAGAGATAGCCAGCAATCTCAGAAAGACGGGCTTCCGTGTAACGCATAGCAGCCGGTGGATCGCCATCCATAGAACCGTTGTTCCCGTGCATTTCAACTAAGATATCCCGGTTTTTCCAGTCCTGAGACATACGGACCATAGCGTCATATATGGACGAATCCCCGTGCGGGTGGAAGTTCCCCATGATATTACCGACAGATTTGGCTGATTTTCGGTAGCCCTTGTCGTGGGTGTTGCCATCCTTATTCATGGAATAAAGGATACGGCGTTGCACTGGTTTTAACCCATCTCGAATATCAGGCAAGGCCCGCTCTTGAATAATGTATTTGGAGTAACGCCCAAAGCGCTCTCCCATGATGTCCTCAAGGGACATGTTTTGAATGTTTGACATAATATAAGATACAAAGCCCGTTACAAAGGCAAAGTCAAAACAGGAAATCGGTAGAAAATCCTGATTTTCTAGACGATTTACACTAAAGTAGCCACAGCAGTAAAAATTTTAAATTAAACACCTGTGTCCCTTTTTGACACAACCTTTAGGGCGTGTTCAGTTAGAAAGACTAACCAACGGTCCTTTCTTATTTCTTCGTATATGAAAGAATGATTCCTTCTTTTGATTTTTCTTCGGTACTGTCTTAAGTGGTGGAGATGCCAGCAACCTATTGATCTGATTGACTGTTGTCCTTGCGCCATTTGCGATAGGCTTCAATATCGTCATTAACCCATTTCCAACAGGTTGCAATCACAAGAGCATCATCCATTTGACCTAGTACTGGAATCCAGTCCGGTACGACATCGAACGGGGATAGAAAATAAAGCAATGCACTAACGATGGCAAGCATGGTCTTAAAAGGTACCTTCGTATAGTCTTTTTTCCAATAACTTCTGACCATGCTAATCAGGACTGGAATATTTTTAATGTCTTGACTGACAAAGGGAATCCGTTTAATCTTGCGTTCCAGCTTATCCAGAAAGGTTTGTACTTTGGAATCGTCTTTCAAAAGTGTTTCGGCTTTGTCAAATCGCTTTTGTAACTGGGCAAAAGCTTCTTCTTTGGTCATTTTTTTAGGCATACTATTACCTCTTAATTTCTAATTAGGATTTCGAAAAGGCTGTTTTTTCTCCTAACACATAACTTTCCAATTTTTATCTTTAACTTCTTACAACTCTTCTGTCTGATACAGATTATACCCTTCATAATAATAGGAGTGGTCTACACCTTTCATATAGAGGGAATGATTATTCGTTTCAGTTGTCAGCGCACTTTTTAGAACGTGTTTAATTTCAATATCACGAATAGGGCTGCGTTCCATGGCAAGAAGATAGTCATCTTTATCAACCTGTGACCAGTCAACCACTTGGCCTAACTCTTTGGATAGGATATGGTCTAGCCAGATACGCATACTGCGGCCATTCCCTTCACGAAAAGGGTGGGCAATATTCATCTCGATATATTTTTCAACAATGGTATCAAAGCTATCTTGTGGCATTTTGTCGATGTTCTCCAGAGAAACTTGGAGGTACATAACTGGTGCAAATCGAAAAGCCCCCTTAGCCATATTGACCGTACGGATTTTGCCAGCAAAATCGTAGATCTCTTCAAAAAGATAGCCATGGATATAGGATAGTGTTTCAAATACGCCTGCTGGTTTATCCTTCAACAATTGTTTTTCAAACAGTTGTTTCGCACGGAGCTTACTGAGTTTTTCTTCTACTTCTGCTAATTTCAGAGAATCGTCTATCCCTAACTTATTGTCTAAGACCATAGTGGCTCCTTACTTGCTAAAGGCTGTTGCTTCTTCTAAGGTAAATTTGACATTGTCTTCAATCCATTGTCGGCGTGGAGCTGGTTTGTCTCCCATGAGAACAGAGACACGGCGTTCCGCACGCGCTAAATCGTCAATCGTTACACGGATCAGGGTGCGACTTTCGGGGTTCATGGTTGTTTCCCAAAGTTGGTCAGCATTCATCTCACCCAGTCCTTTATAGCGTTGCAACAGTGAACCCTTGCCAAATTGCTGGCGCAGGTCTTCTAGCTCTCCATCTGACCAAGCATAAGCAATCTGCTCGTTTTTCCCTTTGCCTTTAGACATCTTGTAAAGGGGTGGTAATGCGATATAAACATGTCCTGCTTCTACGAGGGGCCGCATGTAACGGTAAAAGAAGGTTAACAAAAGAGTCTGAATGTGGGCACCGTCGGTATCCGCATCGGTCATAATAATAATCTTATCGTAATTGACATCTTCAAGGTTAAAGTCCGCTCCTACTCCTGCGCCAATCGTGTAAATCATGGTATTGATTTCCTCATTTTTGAGGATATCGGTCATTTTAGCTTTTTCTGTATTTAGTACCTTACCACGAAGGGGAAGAATAGCTTGAAACTTACGGTCACGTCCTTGCTTGGCGGATCCTCCGGCAGAATCCCCTTCGACCAAGTAGAGTTCGTTTTTCTTGGGATTTTTTGACTGGGCTGGGGTTAATTTCCCTGACAAGAGCCCCTTGTCTTTTTTATTCTTCTTGCCGTTTCGGCTTTCATCCCTGGCCTTACGGGCGGCTTCACGCGCATCTCTAGCCTTGATAGCCTTGCGAATTAAATTAGCTGCCAACTCACCATTCTCCATCAGGAAGAAGGTCAACTTTTCAGAGACAATACTATCAACAACTGGACGAGCTAAGGGAGAACCCAGCTTATCCTTGGTCTGTCCTTCAAATTGGAGGTGCTCTTCAGGTACCAAGATAGACAGGATGGCTGACAAACCTTCTCGGTAGTCAGAACCGTCTAGATTCTTGTCTTTGTCTTTTAAAAGTCCTGTTTTACGTGCATAGTCGTTCATGACCTTAGTAATGGCCGCCTTAAGTCCTGTTTCATGACTACCCCCATCTTTCGTGCGGACATTGTTGACAAAAGACAAGATATTGTCAGAGAAGCCATCATTGTACTGCATGGCCACTTCAACCTGGAAACCAGACTCTTCCCCTGAAAAATAAAGGACTGGCGTTAGGGTTTCTTTGTCCTCATTCAGATATTCCACAAAGTCCTGAACCCCATTTTCGTAATGAAATGCACTAGATTCGCCAGAGCGTTCATCCGTCAGGGTCAAGGTCACATTTTTTAACAAGAAAGCTGATTCGTTCAGGCGTTCTGCAATAGTGTTGTACTTAAACTCAGTCGTTGAAAAAATGGTGTCATCTGGCATAAAGGTCACTTTGGTGCCCGTTTTTGACTTAGGGATAGCGCCTACCTTTTCAAGCGTTGTGACAGCCTTTCCGCCATTTTCAAATCGTTGCCGATACACATGACCATCACGCATGATTTCTACTTCAAGCCAGCTGGAGAGGGCGTTAACAACCGAAGATCCAACACCGTGGAGACCACCAGATGTCTTATAGCCCCCTTGGCCAAATTTTCCGCCAGCATGTAGGACTGTAAAAATAACCTCTACCGTTGGAATCCCCATAGCATGAAGACCAGTAGGCATCCCCCGTCCATGGTCAGAAACTGTCAAGGACCCGTCTTTGTTAATCGTAACCTCAATCTTGTCTCCAAAACCTGAGAGAGCCTCATCAACAGCATTGTCAACAATTTCCCAAACCAGGTGATGAAGACCAGTACCATCGGTCGATCCAATATACATCCCCGGTCTTTTACGGACCGCATCCAGTCCTTCCAATACCTGAATGGCATCGTCGTTATAATTAGTTATTGTAATTTCGTTCTTATTTTTAGCCAAAGCTAACCTCCAGAATTGTCATCGTTATTATATTACCTATTTTTTGTCTAAAATGCAAAAGTTTTCACTAGTTAATCCCTTGTGAACTGTGCTATAATCGGTTTATGACTATTTTATTTTTATTAATTGCCTACCTTTTAGGCTCAATCCCATCTGGACTTTGGATTGGACAGTTTTTTTACAAGAAAAATTTACGTGCCTATGGTTCTGGAAACACTGGTACAACCAATACTTTTCGAATCTTGGGTAAAAAAGCTGGGATTATTGTTTTCTTGTTGGATTTCTTCAAAGGAACATTAGCAGTTTTACTACCAATTTGGTTTGGTGTCACTGATGTCTCCCCCCTCATCTTTGGGATGATGGCAGTCATTGGCCATACCTTCCCTATTTTTGCCCAGTTTAAGGGTGGAAAAGCTGTTGCAACCAGCGCAGGCATGCTTTTTGGATACAATCCAGTCTACTGTATCATTTTGCTTAGCATTTTTGCAGGCTGTCTCTATCTGACATCTATGATTTCCTTTTCAAGTGTTGTGGCTGCAGCAACAGCTATCATAACGGTAGTCATTCTGCCCCAACTCGGGGTTTTACTTCCTAAAGACTGGGTATTGCTTCTGGTGGTTTTAATTGCAGCCAGCATCGTCATTATCCGACACCGTGAGAATATCCAGAGGATAAAACGAAAAAGGGAAAATCTCATTCCCTGGGGATTAAACCTAACTAAACAGAAACCTCTCAAAGAATAATAGATTAGAGAACTCACTACGATAGAGCTGTGCCTGTATTGAACAGAGTTCTCGTTCTAAAACTTAAAAATCAAGCCTTTAGAAATATCCATTTCTAAAGGCTTTTTGAGTCTTTAAAGCAAATCATCAATCCATTCGGCAACCTGATCAACTTCTCCCTCAGGTGTGATTTCAGTAATCATGATGCTATCAACTGCTCGTGCTACCAAGCCTTCTACATCTAACCGTTGCTCATACTGTTCGACATTTTTGAGTTTTGGGTTGGTCTTAGGGCGGTCCGGCGCAAAAATGGTACAACAATCTTCAAAAGGCTGAATGGAAATCTCAAAGGTATCAATCTTCTCTGCCATTTCGATAATCTCAAGCTTATCCATCGTAACAACTGGACGAATGATTGGCGTACTGGTGACTGCATTAATGGCCTGCATGGATTCTAAGGTCTGACTAGCCACTTGCCCCAAACTTTCACCATTAATAATGACAAAACCACCTCTTTTTTCCCGAATAGCATCCGTAATCCGCATCATGAAACGTCGAGTCAACGTCATGAGATAAGCTTCTGGGGCTTTTTCTTTGATTTCTTCCTGAATTTCCGTAAATGGTACTTCGATAAACTGAATCTTACCACCAAACTTGGTCAATTTGCGAGTCAAATCATGCGCTTTTTTAAGGGCACCTGGACTGGTATAAGGAGGACTGGCAAAGTGAACAGCCTCTATATCAACCCCACGCTTTAAGGCCAGATAGCCAGCAACTGGAGAATCAATCCCCCCAGAAAGCATCAGCATTCCTTTGCCAGAGGTTCCAACTGGAAGTCCTCCGGCACCTTTGAGGGTTTCATGGGAAATATAGGCGGCATCCGTGCGAATTTCAACACGAAGAACAACATCTGCTCCCTTCATCTTGACCTCAATCTCAGGGATCGCTTCAAAAACAGCATCACCTAGAGTATGGTTCAGTTCAATGGAATCCAGTTCAAAACTGTGGTCGCTCCGTTTGGTCACCACTTTAAAGGTCATGCCAGGCTGATAAACACGTTTCATAATGGTCTGCACCGCTTCTTTCAGTGCAGGGACAGATTTCTCAACCTTATAAGACGGAGAATAAGTCTGGATTCCAAAGACATGAGAGAGTGCTTCTGACACCCCTTTGTAGTCAGCACCATTGAGGTAGACGTGACCACGATCACGATCAGCTGTGACCTTTACTTCGGGGAAAATGCTCAAAACGTCAGCAATATTGCGTCTAAGTTTTCCGATAAAGCGCATCCGGTTTTTTCCTTTGGTGGAAAGTTCCCCGTAGCGGATTAAAATTTCTGAGTATTGCATGAGTTTATTACTTCCTAATTTTTTCAGTTTGTTGGTAAATTTGCTTGAGAATGGTTAAGAATTGTTCCATCTGGCTCATATCCGTGTCATCTCCGAGACTGACACGGACAGCTGTCGTTGCGATCTTATTAGAGATTTTCATGGCCAAAAGAGTGCCAGCAGCATGCCCAGCTTTAGAGGAGCATGCACTGGTCGTTGAGAGGTAGATTGCATGATTTTCAAAAGCATGCACCACAACCTCCCCACGAACATTTTTCAAGCCAAAGGTGACGATATTGTCTGTAAAATTTTCGTGACCCGAAAATAGGGTTATGTCAGGATAGGTTTTCAATGCGTCGACCAGGACTTTTTTAAGTTTGGCTTGACGTGCTTGGACGACATCTGCTTGCTCTAGAGTCATCCTCAAGGCCTTTGCTGTGGCCGCAATACCTGCTACATTTTCAGTGGTTGAGCGTAGCTCTTTTTCTTGCCCACCTCCTGTTAATAAGGGGCTAATCTTTTTACCTGTTTTTTTGTAGATAAATCCGACACCTCTGACACCATGGAACTTGTGGCTGGAAAAGGTTGCAAAGTCGACACGGTCCGTCAAGTAAGACTCCGTAGAAACTTTCCCGACAGCCTGAACAGCATCCACATGAAAGGAAATGGTCGGTTTATCGGCAAGAACCTCAGAGATAGCCTGTATAGGCTGGATAGCTCCGATTTCATTGTTGACTGCCATAACAGAGACAAGAATGGTATCTGGTCTAATCAAGCTCTTTAGCGCATCCACATCCACAAATCCTTTCGTAGTCACTGGCGCTAAATCCACCTCAAAACCAAGTTCACGTAGCCAGAGGGCTGATTCTTTCACGGCTGGGTGTTCAATCGCTGAGACGATCAGATGTTTGCCGAAGGCCTGTTTTTCAAAAGCAACACCCTTTATGACCCAGTTATCCCCTTCTGTACCACCTGACGTAAACAGAATCTCCTCTGGCAATTGACCAAGTAAATCTGCTATTTGCTTGCGGGAAGCTTCTAAAATTCGTGTCGCCTGCGTCCCTAAATTGTGCAGAGAACTAGGATTTCCCCAAATTTTTTCGGACACTTCTTTATAGGTGTGAAGCACTTCTGGGTAAGGCTTTGTCGTAGCACTGTTGTCTAAATAAATCATTGCGTTTCCTTCTTCGTTTGGCAAATGCCGTATCCTGCTATTATACCATATTAAGGTCTAATTACGGCAAAGTTTGCATGAAAAAAGAGGTCACCCTCTCTCTCCTAGTGATTTTGAAACTGTTTTGAAAGAGCTGCCGGTAATTGCTGAACACTAACACTCTCCACTTCACAAACACTCTCCAGCATGTCCCTAAAGCTTTTGCCATATTTTCGGTTGAGAACCCGATTGTCTATAATGACAATGGCAGAGCTTTGTAGGGGGGATCTACTGCTGCGACCAATAGCCTGTTTCAATTTAAGAATGGTCTGAGGCAGGTGGTAATCCTCAAACGGCTTTCGACCAGTTGATCTGAGGTAGCGATTGATCTTTTGGACAAAGCGATCCTGTGGGTTATCAAAGGGCAGACGTGTAATCAGAACCAGTAGTTGCTTGTGATTAACAAAGTCAACTCCTTCCCAGAAAGCGCCAGATCCAAGTAAAATTGAGACCTCTCCCCGTTCAAACCGTTTTTTGATATTGGCGGCTGTCCCGTGAACATGTTGGGCTAGATGATTAACACCGGAATAACTAAGTAGTTGAGAAACCGCTAGCAGTGTTTGGTTGGCGTTAAAGAGAACCAGCATCGGCTGGCGCAGCCGCTCTAACCGTTTTATCTGGTTAGCGATTAAGTCAGCATAGGCTTCGAGGGACAGATCTTGAATTGGCGGAATATCTTTCAAGAGCCATACTTTTTGATTGGCCTGACGGACTTGAGGCAGATGGTCCTCCGTTACCTGCTCTGTTGAAAACCCCAAAAGTTGCGCTAAATTAACTCGCTTACTGATTTCAAGAGTCGCACTGATACAAAATAATTTGGTGGACTCAGGCAATAAGTCCCTAAAATAGAGGTAATTCAAACTTGCTGCATGCAATACACGTATGCGTTTGTCATCAGACACTTCCTGGGTCACCCAAAAATCATCAAACTGTGGGGCGATAACCTCAGCTAAACAGGGTAAAACCGTGACACCTAATTCTCTCAAATCTTGCCGTATTTGAGACACACTCACTTCAACAAGGGGTTCTTTCCCTGGTTTTCCGGCACTTTCTGCTAATTGCTCGATATGATAGGAAATGCTCTCAAGCAATCTTCTGGTTAACAGATCTGGGCTTTGCTGATAAAGAACCTCAACCTCGCTAATCAGACTAGCTAAACGAACTTGTCGTCGCGAGAAATTTTCTAATTGAGACGGCATTTTCTGGGCCTCATCAACGACTAAAATAGCATTTTCAACGAAGGCTTTGTCATCTACAATTCGAGTTAACAGGTATGAGTGATTAGTGACAATGACTTGACTGACCTTGGATCGCTCATAGCTTCGTTGCCAAAAATCAACATCACGAAACAGACTAAGCTCGCTAACCTTACCATCATGACGCAACTCATCAAAGTATGGCGTATAACCTTGTTTTTGCTTGATTTCATCAAGGTCTCCAGTTCTGGTCTCTGTTAACCAGACCAAGACTAGCATCTTATAACGGTTAACTAAGCGATTATCGTCATCCCGCTCCAAGGTTGTCCAAAAGTTATCTAGCTTAATGTAGTTGTCAAACCCCTTAAGGCTATGGCAATTGATATGAAACACTTCTCCCAATCGTCGCCCTTCGGTCTCCATAATTTGGTCCTGCAAGAGTTTGGTAGGGGTAGAGATAACCAATTTCTTTTTGGGATGTTTTGCTAAAATCGGTAAGAGGTACCCATAAGTTTTACCAATACCTGCTTGTCCTTGAATAAAATTAATCTTCTGGTCATCCAAATGCTGAGTGACTAGACTGGCAAAATCAGCTTGCTGGGGGCGCGCATCCAAGTCAAGCAAAGCCACATTATGTTCAAAATCCGGAGCCAGATGATAAGTTTCAGGATAAACCATCGTTTTTTTCAAGATTATATCCAGAACCTGTTCATATTCCTTAGAGATGTTTTCCTGAGCGTAGGGATGTAATTCTGTTAACACCAGACTGGACTCGTAGATGAAATGGTCCGCATATTGCATGATTTTAGTGAGCGTTACTTGCGGTAGACTCATAATTTTTTGCTGGAGTTTGAGGAAAAGCTGGGCCGTTGCCATAGCATCCGCAATAGCTGTGTGCGCATCGGTTAACTCTATCTCTAGTTCTTCTGTAATATAACTTAAATTGTACCGATCCAGAGTCGGAAAGAAGACCTGACTCAGCTCTACCGTGTCCACCCGTGGTGTCCGAAGTTCAAACCCTTCAAAAAAAAGGGCTTCTGCCAATAAATTAGCATCAAACTTAACATTGTGTGCGACAAAAACCGCATCCTCAATTAGCTCATAAATATCACGCGCCACCTGTCCAAAATCAGGTGCACTTGCTAGCTGAGCATCAGTAATTCCTGTTAACTGCTTAATATGAGGGGTTAAGGCCTCATGCGGGTTAACATCCGTTTCATAGGTCTCAAGAATCTGACCGTTTTGGACGATGACAATTCCGACCTGAATAATCTGCGCATCCGCTCCAGCTGAGGTCGCCTCTAAGTCAACTACGGCATATTTCTTGGTCTTGATTTCGTGCTTCATAGTGGTTTTATTATACCATAAATTGGCTATTGATTGGAGGAAGGAAATTTTTCATACTATATCCTTATTACGATAGAAGATGAGCGTATTTATCCTTAAAACAAAAACAGAAATACTCCAAATGAATACTTCTGTCTTACAATAAAATGGAGCCGGTGGGAGTCGAACCCACGTCCAAACATCTGCCAACATATTCGTCTACAACCATAGGCCCTGTATTGCTTTAACCAAGGCTCGACACAAGGCTCAAGCCCAACTTTGGCGAGTCTCTGGATCTCGTAACTTGAGGCGAGACAAACTCAAGCTACCAGCTTACTATTTTAAGACCTCAGGCTGCCGTAAGCAAACGGCCCTTGGTCACGCCCGCAGGTTATTAAGCTGCTAAAGCGTAAGTGTTTGTATTTTTTGCAGTTATATTTAACTGAGCGTTAACGTCGCCACACGAGTTGCAGAACATGCCTCATAATGCCTGTCGAATCCGTAACGACCCCAAATTGAGATACTTCATTATACCAAATAAGGTTTCAAATCACAAAAAATTACTTTGCATGGTATAATCATAGTATGTATAGATTCTGGCAAAAAACCTTTAAAGTTTTAGGCATCATCGCCTTAATCGCTTCCTTTATCGTTGTGATTATTCTTTATAAAAATGGCATCCTCAACGATCAAAATGCCATGAAAGATTGGGCAATGCGGTATCCGCTGATTGCCCCATTTGCTTTTTTCTTAATTCAAGTCATTCAGGTGGTTTTTCCCATTATTCCAGGTGGCGTAACCACTGTTGTTGGTTTTCTTATTTTTAAACCAATCCTCGCTTTTTTGATTAATTCAGGTGGTATCATCCTTGGTTCCCTCATTCTTTTTCATTTGGCTCGGATTTATGGAAAAAAATTTTGCCTTCTCTTTATGTCTGAGGAAACCTTTTACAAATACGAGCAAAAAATCGATAACAAGCGAGGATTTGAGATTTTCTTTATCCTATGTATGATTTCGCCGATGGCTCCTGCCGATATCATGGTCATGATCACAGGCTTAACCAGCATGTCCTATCGCAGATTTTTTATGATTATCCTGCTGTGCCGCCCGGTCTCCATTGTTGTTTATAGTTTTTTATTAATTAATGGTGGCGAACTCCTTCAACGGTTCCTCCTTTAAAAGAAATCAAAATTCCCCTGCTCCCATTTATTGGAAGCAGGGGTTCTTTTTTGAAGACTAACTGTCTTTAAGAACCAGTCGCATAAGTAATTTCATAAGTTCCATCGAGGCTCGTTCCTGTTTCATCTATCGACTGGGTTTGCCGTGCAAGGCCAAGCGTCACTTGTCCATATAGAAAATCAGGGTGACTGATGCTTGCAAAACCATAGGACGTGTAAGCTGGGTCAAGCAAGGTATGGAGATGGCCATTAGCACTGTTTGCATAACCATTAGCGCTATTTAACGCACCCACTTCACCATAAGCAAAACCATTTGCATCGGTCAAAGCAGACTGACTATCGAGCCCCCACTGTATAATTTCACTGTTGAAACTCTGGCCACTTAGTAGGTCTCTGGCTGTGAAGATACTTTCCCCATTAGCTCGCAAATGAGCAATTTGGCGATGTGTTCCAGTTTCTACAGCTCTTTGAATGGCGATACGTTCCAGAGAATTATCCCATGTAAAGAGTGTAGCATACTGCTCTGCCGAGGTAATCCCTAGTGTTGCAAGGTAGCTTCTTAGGTCTGTTCCGTTAAATTTCGGATTAACATTTTGGTACATATCTCGTCTCAGATTTGCTAATTGCGTCATGGCTTGGGTTTTTACAGACGATTGATTGAGGACGACCTGTATGCTGGCTGTTTGACCAACAGTGTCTCCTAAGGAGACATGTAACTGTGCGGTCTCTATCGTATCCCCTGAAGCATTTGTTACAAGATCAGTACTGTTTTCATTGGAAGAATCAGTCGTTTCAGAAATAGAGGACTCGTCGCCATCTGTTTCCACTAGGGTATCTCCGACCTCTTCAGTAGTCTCTGATTCAGGAGTTGCAATACCCTCAGTAACAATGGTTTGCTCATCGTTCCTTGGATCATTTTGGTCTTCAGATTGAGAACTACTTGTCTCTGAGATAACATCGACTGCCTGAGTTATCTCAAACTCTGTCATTTCAGAGATCTCTTGTGGTTCTTGAAGGGGTGTTTGTTCTTGAAGGGCTTTGTCTAGATGAGTATCTTCATTTGCCTGATAGTCAGCTTTTGTTTCTGATTCACTTACTGTTTGGCCAACTATCCCCAATCTAACATCATCTGCTTCTCCATACTGTTCAAAAGAATTTTTTTCTAAAAGGTCATTGAGTGGTATTTGAAAAGCAGGTTTTTCTATAATAGTAGCTTGCGATTGCTTAGGTTTTCCAATGATGTATCCTTTAAATCGATACCCTTTAATAGCAATTCGATGATCAGGTAATTTGCTACCAATCGTAAGGTAGTGTGTGTGACTGTAATGAGAGAGAATCTGGACTGTTATGGCAGAAACAGACTGAGCTGAAAAGACTGTCAAAACACCAATCGTCCCCACCATTAGTAGGAAACGTACCCCTTTTGTTTTCTTGTGAAATCCAAGAAGAAAGAGACTGCCAAGTAGTATAAAACCTAGGCAGATAAAGAGAAAATTGTCTTCGCCAGCAGTAACAGGTAGTGTTTTAGACGGTTCTTGACCGTGACTTGTCGCTCCGATTGCTTGGTAGACGACATAATAGACACTATCTTCTTGAACGGTTTCAGGTACACTTGTAACCATTTGAGCGTATTCTTCCGTCGTTAATTCAGCTTCCGTAACATAGTGATAAGTCACTTCAGCTACTGGGCTTTCTCCTAGAACACTTGCTGTCCCACTGAGTCCACTCGCTATTCCAATAATGGTCATAAGGGTAAACTTATTGACAAACGATAGAAATCTGTTTTGTTTATGGTGCCTTGCTTTTAGCTTATTATTTTTGCTTTTTAACATTTTTTCTCCTTCACCAGTGTTATGATGGAGACATTGTAACACGCGAAAGGAGACAATGCTTTTACAAGCTAAAAACAATCTCAAGTCAACATGTCACCAGATAGCTTTTTCAATACCCTATCTTAACACGCATGCAATCTAAACTGATTATTCCATTTAAATGAGAGACTTGTTACAGGGTTAGCACAAGAGTTTCAAAATTTTGTAACACTTTTTGAGACGACAAAGACAAAATCCACTAATATCCGAATGGCTATGTATAAAAAGGGATCTTAATCATGCAAAAACCAGAGTTACGGATAACTCTGGTCCATGTGCCATAATGACTGAAATCTTATAAGAGCTTCTCAAATTGCTCAAGCATTGTTCAAAAATCACTAATTCTGAAGCTTAAAATTCAGTTTCCTAATTGATCGCTTTTACTGCCTCAATGGCTGGCTCATAATCAGGCTCCGAATTGACATTGTCAAGGTACTCGACATAGGTCACTTTATTGTCTTTGTCAAGAACAAGGACCGCACGCGCCAAAAGATGCCATTCTTCCATAAGCACACCATAGGCTTTTCCGAAGCGATTATCATAGTAATCAGATAGCAAAATAGCATTATCTAGCCCTTCTGCCGCACACCACTTGTCTTGAGCAAACGGCAAGTCAGCAGAAACAGTAATGACGACGGTGTCTTCAAGTTCTGACAAAGCTTCGTTAAATTTACGGGTTTGGGTAGAGCAGATACCAGTGTCCACTGATGGTACGATACTGATAACTTTTTTCTTGCCGTCAAAATCCGATAGGGATTTCGTCGATAAATCCGTTGCCATCAAGCTAAACTCAGGCGCTATGTCTCCCACTTGTAATTGCTTAGCTGTATCGACTGTAACTGGTTTTCCAATAAATGTAGGCATAAGTTGTCTCCTTTACAGGCTTTTTGGGGTAAGTCTGATATGAAACCCTTTTCTTTTATTGTAATGAAATTAGGCGACAAAACCAATTATTTTGATTGAAACTTTTCACCATGACCAGCCTTTTCTTTGTCCTTCCCCAACTTCTCCTTAACCCGTTCAGCCACTTGGTAGGGCACTCCTGCTTCTGCAATTTCTTGCACACTGGCTTGGCCGATTTTGGTAATGGATTTGAAATGCTTGAGGAGGTTTTGTTTCCGCTTGGGCCCGAGGCCCTCGATGTCATCCAGTTTTGACGAGAAGGTGTTTTTGCTGCGCACCTGCCTGTGGAAGGTAATGGCAAAGCGGTGGACCTCATCCTGAATGCGCTGGAGCAAGAAGAATTCCTGAGAATTCCGCTTGAGCTCAATGACCTCTAAAGGTTCCCCAAAGAGTAGTTCATGGGTCTGGTGGCGGTCATTTTTTTGCAGACCGGCAACTGGAATGTGGTCCATACCAATAGCTTTTAAACTTTCTTTAGCCGCATTGACCTGGCCTAAGCCACCATCAATGATGATGAGATCCGGATCTTCCAGTCCCTCACGCTTCACTCTGCTGTAACGGCGCTCAATCACTTCTCGCATACTGGCGTAGTCATCAGGCCCCTGGACAGTCTTGATCTTGTACTTGCGGTAATCATTCTTGCTGGATTTACCATCGATGAAGACAACCATGGCGGAGACAGGACTGGTTCCCATGATGTTAGAGTTATCAAAGGCTTCAATGCGACGAAGTTTATCAAGCCCTAAAGCTTGGCCGAGACCTTCAATAGCGCCTTGGTTTTTGACCACATCTTTTTCCAAGAGGTCAAATTTTTGCTGTAAACTGACCTTGGCATTCTTGATGGCCAACTGGACCAGTTGTTTCTTCTCCCCCTTTTGGGGCTGAATCACCTTGGCTGAAACCAAGGCTTGGGCTGACTCTGCCTCAATAGTATGGGGCAGCAGGACTTCCTTTGGCATGAGGTGCTGACTATCTTGATAAAATTGCCCTAAAAAGGTCAAGAAATCATCCTCTGCCTCTCCATAATATGGAAACAGTTGGCTATTACGCTCGATGAGCTTGCCTTGGCGGACAAAGAAAACCTGAACAGACATCCAGCCCTTATCGACGGCATAGCCAAAGACATCGCGGTCCTGCATGTCATGGGCTATGACCCGTTGCTTGGTTCTCAGGCTCGAAATCCCTTCGAGCATGTCTCGGTACTCGGCTGCTCTCTCGAACTCCCAATTCTCCGAAGCCTTAGCCATCTTGGCCTTAATCTCATGAACAATCTTATCGTCCTGCCCATTCAAAAACTGACCAACCTCCTTGGTCATCTGTGCATAATCTTCACGGGTTGGCATCTTGTCCCCATGCGCTAAACACTGTCCGAGATGGTAATAGAGGCAGTATTTATTCTCAGGAAGTTTGCACTTGCGAAAAGGGTAAAGACGGTTGAGAAGTTTTTGAATCTGATTGGCCACATATGCATCAGGATAAGGGCCAAAATAGGTCCCTGACCCTTTTTTCACCTGGCGGCTGATGATGATGCGAGGGTGACGCTCATTGGTAATCTTAATAAAGGGATAAGACTTGTTGTCCTTGAGAAGAATGTTGTACTTGGGCTTGTTTTCCTGGATGAGGTTGATCTCAAGCAGCAAGGCCTCGATATTTGAGGTCGTGACGATAAACTCAAAATCCTCAATCTCAGACACTAAAAGCTCTGTCTTAGTATCGTGACTGCCTCTGAAATAAGACCTCACGCGATTGCGGAGGTTTTTGGCCTTACCCACATAAATAATCTGACCATTTTTGTCTTTGTGGAGGTAGCAACCAGGGCTGGTCGGCAAGAGCTCCAACTTAGCTTGAATCGTTTTGCTCATGGGTTTATTATACCATAGCTGAGTAGACAAATGAAAAAAGAGGGAGTGGGAAAAAATCGGTAACCGAATAGGTTCCATTTCCCCTCCCTTTTTCATTTTTTAGGTTAGGGCTGAGAAGGTCTATCCCCAGACCTTCTCACTCCCACCCCCGCATAGCTCAAACAGTCATAAAGTGACTGTTTGAGGTTGGAAATAGGGGAAACGGTGTTTCCCTCTTTTGTTTGGGCTATAAAAGCTGATGAAATCGCCGAATTAGAGCCTACTCAGCAGTGGCTCATTGGTGCTAAAGCACCTAATGACCTATGCAGGGGTAACACTAAAACTGGTAAAGCCAGTGAGTGTCACTCCCAACCACTGCGTCTTGTTTAACTGATAATAAAAAATTAGGAGGATAGGATTTTTGTCCCACTCCCTTTAATCTAGTATAGTCAGCAACTGCTCCAGATCCGTAACCGTGTAATCAGGCAGCCATTGGCTGGTGTTTTCGAGATGCTTAAAATTGACCCAGATCGTAGTTATTCCTGCTTCAATGCCACCAGGAATATCAGCTGTCAGGCTGTCTCCAATCATGACTGCTTGATCTGGTTGGAACCCGCCTATCTGCTCTGCTATTTTTTCAAAATAAGCCGCTGAGGGCTTGGCAGTGCCCATCTCTTCAGAGATAAAGAGGGCGTCAAAGCGGTTAAGCAGACCCGACTGGGCTAAGCGTCCACGTTGGATGCCACTGATGCCATTGGTCGCTGCGTAGAGCTTGTAATCACGATCTTTTAGGGTATCGAGGAGCTCATAGACGCCTGGATAAGTCTGACCTTGCTGGGACAGAAAGTCTTGGTACCGATCAGCTAGATAGACACCGTCAAGCTCTCGTCCAATATGGGCAAAGGCCTTAGCAAAGCGGGTAGAAACCAATTCTTTCTTCGTGAGTTCTCCTCGCTCCAAGGCCCGCCACATATCTTGATTCATGGGAATATAGTAAGCTTTCAGGGCTTGAATATCTTCAACCCCTTGCTCTGCAAAAAGAGAATCCAAAGCGGCATCTTCAGCCGCATCAAAATCAAGGAGCGTGTGGTCAAGGTCGAAGAGGAGAAATTTGTAACACACTTTTGAGATTTTCCTTTCAATTCATTACTATTCTGGGCGACTAAAGTTGCTCAAGAGTGGACGGCAATCCCTATTGGATCTCGCCTAAATATCTTACTAGCTATTCTAATGAAGAAATTTTGTATTCTATAGAATAACCTCGGTAGGGGTAAAGAGCAAAAAGCGGACATAATTATCTTTTATTTTTTCCACCAAAAAATACTGTTACAGCAATAGTGCCAACAGTTCCTAATACTTTTAATGTGCCCACTCCTAATTGTTTAGCAGTTTCAATTTTTTTATTCCTACATGATTCACAATTCTTGTATTTATAATTTGTCGGTAGGTTTCTTACACATTTTTTACACGTATTACTTTCCATCATATTGCTTCCTCGGTTTCTATTTCTTTTATAAGATTTGGTAATTTTAAAATGGTTGACTCAAGTTTTATGAGTTCTTCACTCCAATAATTGGTCGGTGATGGGTCGAGTAAGTCCAATCTCTCAACTAAACCAGGTGTAGTTAGATAGGTCTGGCTAAGAAACTCTCCAAAATACTCTAAGCTCTTTTGAGCTGCCTTCTCTTCTCCCAATTCAACATAAGCCATTGCAGCAGATAGTGATACAAGATTTACTGCTGATAAACCGTCTCTGATCTCATTAATCTTAGAATCGATATTCTCTTGTTTAGCTCCTTTAATCAACTTACCAAATATATCCTCAGGTTGTTCATATATAAAAGCAACATTAGATTTTTGACTAAGCATCAAGAGATTTCGACTATCTTCGGCATCAGATATCACTTGCAATAGCATTGACATTCTTAATTGCGGATTCACGATTTCTCTAGCCTGTATCAGTTTTTGCTGACAGCTATATGCAATCGCAAGCCTATCTGACTCTTGCCCTTTTCTAACATCCTCAATTGCAAGTTGTACGTTTTCAATCTGCTCCGCTATCTGTGCCATTTGAAGTTGATTAGCGTAATTGGCAGTCGCTTGAGTAATTTCTGGTGAAAGTTTTACAGACTTTAATGGTACAACAGCAACGATTTTCCCAGTCTCTGTATCCAATAAAGTTGCCATTAACGAACCATCTGTCTTGGTCATTAATTTTAAAGCACCTTTTGCAATAGCTCGTTTTTGATCATTAGATAGTACTGCTTGTAAAATCTCCTCAGGAATAGCTGCCTTTACCGCATTTATGAATGACGGTGCTGTATAAAGTAATTTTTCAAGCTTCGAAAAAATATCATTGGCATTTCTTAAGAGGGGTTTAGCAATATTAGGAAGTTTGTTCACAAGTTTTTTGGGTTTAGTCTGATATTCTTTAAAATCAATAATTTCATAATCTTCCGGCCCAAAATATAATATTTTATCATGCACTTATTAGAGTCTCCCTTTAAAATAATCGATATTCATATTATAGCATACTCCACATTCAAAACTGCTATTTCTCGAGATATTATTTTATGCAATTATTCACTAAAAAATAACTCTAATAACCATCCATGAACAGTTAGTTATAAATAAAATAGCCCTAACATAAAAACTCAACCATCAGAAATAGCTGAGTTCACTTTTTCTAAAAATTACTAACAATATTATAGAGGCATACCGTCAAAAGTCCTGTCATCAGGACTGCATAGATACGATTGGCCTGTTTGTCCGTACTTTTATGATTAATCACCGTTCCGATATGGCCACCTAGAATGGCGGCAATAACTATCAGGGGAACAAGGGCCCACCTGAAGTTCTCTGGAGGTGATACGGTGATCAGTTTTAGAACTTTGGGGATTTGGGCAAAGAAAATCATAGCGATGGAATAGGGAGCCGACTCTTTAGTCGTGTAAGACATCATTCCTACGAGGACGATGATGTTCAATGGCCCACCACCAATTCCCAAGAAAACAGACAGGGCCCCAACTAGCATTCCGACCACAACAATGGTCGGTAGGTATTTGAGCTGATATTTGCGGAATCTGTCTCGAAATTGGGTAAAGAGTAAAACAGATAAGAGCACGATAAAGAGTAGGATGGATTGCACCAAAGTAACCGTGTGATTTGGCACCGCTTGGGTCAAGCGCTTGAACACCATATCGCCCAGTATGCCACCAATAACAGAGCCGATGGACAAACCGTAGAGAATCTTCTTGTCAAACGTTACCCCGTTTTTGGCATGTTTGTAGATAGAGGACAGGCACATGGCAAAGACAGCGATCGTTGCATACATACCTATCACCGTGGCGTTATCAATGCCAATCAGGTCAAAGAGAGGCTTGATAATCGCCCCTCCTCCTGCTCCTGATGTCGCCCCAATGGCCGTTGCAAACAAAACGATAAGTGTGTAAAGTAAGATTTCCACATTAGCCTTCTTTCTAGATAGGTTCTCTCTCCATTAGGTGATGTTTTCACCATTGCTGGCAATAACTGCCTGATACCATTCAAAGGATTTTTTCTTATAGCGTTTGAAGGTTCCTTGCCCACAGTCATCCACATCCACATAGATAAAGCCATAACGTTTTTTCATCTCACCTGTTGACCAAGCGACCAAATCAATACAGCCCCACGGTGTGTAGCCCATCAGGTCAACCCCATCCAAATCCACGGCATCTTTCATGGCCTTAATATGGGTGTGCAGGTAATCGATCCGGTAATCATCCGTGACTGAGCCATCAGCCTCTAAGGTATCCATGGCACCCAGTCCATTTTCCACGATAAAAAGGGGCACATGGTAACGGTCATACATCTCCGAAAGGGCGATGCGCAAGCCCAGAGGGTCTAAGGTCCAACCCCATTCGGACACTTCTAGGTTAGGGTTCTTGTAGCTAAGGACATTGTTGCCTGGTGTCTTAGGCACACTGGTGTCCGTTGTGGACATGGTCGACATGTAGTAGCTAAAACCGATAAAATCAACCGTGCCATTAGCGAGACAGTCCAAATCCCCCTCTTCCATGGCAATTTGCACACCCTTACGTTCAAATTCTTTTAATTTGTAGGGTGGGTAATAACCCTTGACCTGAATGTCTAGGTAAAATTCCACTTGGCGTTTGTAGGCGATATTTTCTAAGACATCTTCTGGCTTCGCTGTCATGGCATAGCTCGGTGCATACATGACCATATTGCCAATCATGGCATCTGGTATGATCCGATGGCAGAGCTGCACCGCCTTGGCTGACGCAAGGAAAATATGGTGAAGGGCTTGAAACTTAGTCTGATCATCGTTTTGATGGATACCAATCTGCAACCAAGACCTCAAGACGTTGATTTCATTAAAGGTCATCCAATACTTGACCTTGTCCTTGTAACGCTTAAATACTGTTTCACAGTAATGGGTAAAAAAGCCAATGACCTCACGACTGGACCAGCCATCATAGTGGTCTGCCAAGTAAAGAGGAGTATCAAAGTGACACAAGGTAACAACTGGCTCAATCCCGTATTTCAGACATTCGTCAAATACCGCATCATAGAAGGCGAGGCCAGCTTCATTAGGCTCCGTCTCGTTACCATTTGGGAAGATACGCGTCCAAGCAATGGACATGCGGTAAGCCTTAAAGCCCATCTCCGCAAAAAGTTTGATGTCTTCCTTATAATGGTCATAGAAGTTTATCCCTGTGTGAGAAGGATAGAAAACATCCGGAGCAATATGACCAACAGCCCCTTCTGGAACGGCAGCCAAACGCTCTGCATGCTTAACCTCGCCTTCCAAGGTTTTAAAGGTAATCTGACGCGGTCTATCTTTATCCCCAACCGTCAGGGTATCCATGGTCGTCAAGCCACGACCGTCTCGGTCATAAGCGCCTTCAATCTGGTTAGCAGCTGTTGCTCCGCCCCAGAGAAAATCTGTTTTAAATCCCATTGCAAACTCCTTTTTCAAACAGTTTAAACGAAAGGAGGGAACCCCCTCCCTCTCATATTACTTAAATTAAATCTCCAGCAAAAACCTCTCCTGTATTTTTGAGCGTAATGTCTTTGCCTTTGGCATCAGTGATAATGGTCATGATGCTAGTATCGTATCCTTTTGCTTTCACAAGGTCTAAATCAACGGATGCGAGGGCCTGACCAGCTTTAACGGTCTGACCTTGTTGTACCAGAGCTTTAAAGCCTTGACCAGCTAATTCAACTGTGTTAATGCCGATATGGACCAGAACTTCAACACCATCAGGACGGACAATCCCATAAGCATGCCCCGTCGGGAAGACCGTTGAGACCACACCATTGACAGGGGCAAGAATCTCACCTGTGGTAGGCACAAGAGCAACACCATCCCCCATTGCTTTGCTGGCAAAGACTTCGTCTTTTACAGTTTCAAGAGGTACCAATGTACCTGTAGCGACGGCTACGACAGTGTCGTCAGAGACAGTTGTCGTCGGGACATTTGAGACATCTGCTTCTTTTGGAAGCCCTAGGATAAAGGAAGCTACAAAGGCAGCCACAAAAGCGATGGCACAACCGATGCCTGCATGTACGATGACATTTGGAAATTCGGCGCTGAAATAGCTAGGTAATGACAGGAGACCTGGTGGTACCTGCGCAAAACGCCCGACACCCATAACACCAAGATAAAGTCCAGCCACGCCACCACCAATCATGGCTGCGTAAAGGGGACGCTTGTATTTAAGGTTGACCCCATAAAGCACAGGCTCTGTAATCCCTAATACAGCTGAAATACCTGTTGAGATAGACAAGCCTTTGAGGACCTTATCTTTGGTTTTAAAGGCAACCGCAAGAGCTGCACCACCCTGAGCAATGTTTGAAACCATCATCCCTGGTCCTGCTACTGTATCGATTCCTTTTGTCGCCAACATATTGATCCCAATTGGGATAATGCCGTAATGCATGCCAGTCATGACTAAGAGTGGAGTCGTTGCCCCGATAAGCATTGGCACTAACCAAGGCGCAACACCATTCATCATCGATACAAGGGCGTTCAAGCCATCCCCCATCCAGGTTCCCAAAGGACCAATAAAGAGGAAAGTCGCTGACATGACAATGAGCAAGGTCACCATCGGTGCCAAGAAAATCCGTAAGATTGCTGGCGTGTACTTAGTCACCACTGGCTCAACGTAAGACAAGAACCATACCGCAAGGATAATCGGAATAACTGAGGAACTATAATTAGCAAGAGTAACAGGTAAGCCTAGAAAATCGAGCCCTGTTCCTGCCTCACGCGCTGCTCCTACTATGGCCACGAAGGTGGGGCTAATCAAACTAGCTCCAATGGCCATAGCGAGGTATTGGTTGGTTTTGAACTTCTTAGCAGCGGATGCGGCTAGAATGACAGGAAGGAAATAGAAAATCGTATCCCCAAAAATACTTAAGAACTTAAACGTATTGTCTTCAGGCGTTAACCAGCCAAACATGAGGCTCAAGGAGTTGATGACCTTGATCATCCCAGCACCGGCCATGACAGGCACGATTGGTACAAACATACCTGCAATGGTATCTAAGACCTTAGCGACTTTCCCCTTATCATCCTCTTCTTGAGGCGCTTCTTCTCCAACGCTAAAATTTGCCTGGGCAGTGATCGCCTTAAAGACCGAAGCAACTTCTGGTCCAATGACAATCTGGTACTGTCCCCCACTCTGAACCACGTTAATCACACCTGGGGTATTGTTGAGGCTCTCAGTGTCAGCCTTGCCCTCATCCTTGAGGTTAAAGCGCAGGCGGGTCGCACAGTGAATCAGGGAATTCACATTATCCTCGCCCCCTACCTTGTCGATAATCGTTTGTGCCAATGCTGTATAATCTTTAGCCATGACGTCAACTCCTTATTGTTTGATGATATGATTGTATTCCCTTTCATTTCTTAAAACAATAGTTTCTGACCTGCTTTCACTAGCGTTGCTAAATTGTCCCATAAAAACAGCAAAAATCCGCAACACTGTTGCGGACTGGATGATTAATAGTCTTCTAACCCTTCTTTTAACAAGGGATTGCTAGATTTCCGTTTTTGCTCAAAGGCTCGGGACACCTTGACTTTTTGGTCATAATGCTTGTCATAATCTCTCTGGAAATAACTGGCATAGAGGCTGTCGAGAATAAAGGAAATGGAAATCAATGAGCTGAAATTGCCAAGGTTTTCAATCAAGCGCTCTCTGGTCGATATACGAATGACCACGTCAAAAAGCAGTGACAGGGTATTGTCCCCAAAAGAAGTCAGTACAATGGTCGGCAACTGCCTTTTTTTCAAAACCTCTGCTACTTTTAAAATCGACTCCGTCTCTCCAGAGTAGGAAATTAAGATAAAGCAAGTGTCCTCTCTGGCTTGAAGGGTGGTGAAACAGAGGTTGTCCAAGCGTCGCTCAATAGTGACAAGCTTCCCGAGCTTCACCATTCTGTTTTTAAAGGTCTCAGCCATCTCAAAAGCATCGCCAACCACTCCAAATTGAATACTGGTTGCCTTTTCCAGTATACGGGTCGCCTGTTGGAGGACATCATGGTTAAGGAGAGACAGGCTATCTTGGACCGTCTCTTGATATAGGCTAGCCATTTTGGACGCCACAGCCAAATTTTGATCCCGCTTGCTAAAAGGTCGATTGGGATCAATGTCTTTAAAATTTGTGTCTAAGTAAGTGACTTCTGACAGATATGCCTCCTTAAAAGCGTTGAATCCATCGAACCCTAGCCATTGGCAAAAGCGTGTGATGGTCGATGGTGCAACAAAGAGCTCCTTAGCAATAGCACGAGAGCTCTTGGTTTTCAGGTCATGACCTGCACCTAAAAAGTAATCGGCAATCTCTACCTCAATTTCAGTCATTTCACTGTGATCTAGCAAGCGTTCCTTAATGAGCATAGCTGACCTCCTTGGTATCGTCTTAGTCCATTATAACACAGTAAAGATAGAAAACCACCTGACATACAGCAGGCGGTGGAGACTCCATTATTTTCTAAGACCGTATTGATAGGGCAGGCCGAGATTCTCTCGAAGCGTTGTGCCTTCATAGTCTTTATGGAAAATGCCACGTTCTTGTAGGATTGGGACCACTTCTTCAACAAAGCGTTTAACCCCATCATGGGCCAAATCAGGGACGATTGAAAAACCATCTGTGGCCCCTGATTCAAACCATTCTTGCAAGAAGTCAGCAACATCCGTAGCAGTTCCAACCACCACAGGATGGTAATTGATGACACCCATGGCTAAAGTGTCCAGCGGCGAATAGCCTTCTTGGAGCAATTCTACAGCTCGTGACGAACGGGGATCTTGCCAATTGGCTTGCAGCATACGGCGCACTCCTTCTGGCAATGGCTTGTCAACATCAAGACTGGTCAAATTAAGCCCGACCATGGCTGAGAGGTAGCGTAAGCGTTGACTAGTCTCTTCTGGGTCGAAGGCCATGACCTGGCGCCGACGGGCAAGAGCTTCTTCCTTCGTATCTGCAATGGTAAACATAAAGCCTGTAAAGACATTAATCTCATCTGCTTCACGACCATGGCGAACAGCAGCATCTCTCAGGATGTCACGATATTCCCGAGATTCTTCGATGGTAAAGGGATTAGCATAAACGCCTGACGCAAAGCGTCCAGCTAACTCAACACCTTCGCCACTAGGTCCAGCTTGAAAAAGAACGGGTTGGCCTTGTTCGGATGGCGGAATTGGAAGGGGGCCTGATGTTTTGACATACTCGCCGCGATAGTTAACGGGCTTAATCTGACCCAAGTCAGCAAACTGCCCAGTCTCCTTATTATGGATATAGGCCTTTTCTCCCCAAGACCCCCAGAGAGATTGCACCGCTTCGATCACTTCATGCGCTCGACCATAGCGCTCTTGACGAGTTGCGATATGGGTACCAAAGTTATCGGCTGTCGCTCCTGTCGAAGTCGTCACTGTGTTCCAGCCAACTCGTCCGTGACTGATAACATCAAGGGTTTTTAAATGACGAGCTAGGTTATAAGGCTCATTAAAGGTGGTTGAAAAAGTCCCAACTAACCCGATATGCTTGGTCGCACGCGCCACAGAGGTCATGGCAATGAGCGGATCCATAGAGTGCATAGGCGTATCGACTCCGATGTTGTTGACCAGCGCAGGTGTATCCGCCATAAAGAGGGCATGAAGTTTCCCTTTTTCAGCTAATTGGGCCATTTCAACGTATAAATCCATATCTGTGTAAGCATCTGCTTTTGCTTCTGGCAGGCGCCAGGTTTTGAACTCACCCCCATAGCCTGAGACCATTTGGAGGACAATTTTCATTTGATTTTGGTTTGTAGTCATTCGTTTATCCTTTTTCATTTTTATGATAGAATGAGTATACCAGACTTTTGTCGCCCTTAAAAGAAGGCAAAAATAACAGACAAGGTACACTTTTCTGTTGCTTTTGATTGTTTAGGGTTCCATTGACATCAAAGGAAAGGAAAATTTTATGGCTAAAATCTGCCCGAAAGGGTTTCGCCCAGAAGATTTAGAAAATCCAACCCCCATCTTCCACCTTCTCTATACCCAGACAGTCATGGACGGCCGCTGGAAATTAATGATTTTGGATTATTTGGCTGATGGCATCAAACGCTTTAACGAAATTCAAAAACACCTCAATAACTTATCCCAAGGTTCCCTCACCAAGCAGCTCAAGGAAATGGATACTGATGGCCTCATCACGAAGACCATCCATCCAGAAGTTCCTCCTAGAGTCGATTACCAATTGACCGAAAAAGGGCGCGATTTACTTCCCATTCTGGAACTAATGGTGGAATACGGGGAAAAACACACCAAAGATGGTAGCTACAAAAATCATATCAAGGCCTAAGGTACACAAAAGTGTACTAGGTCTTTTAAAATTGCCGTCTTCTCAAGAAAGTGCCTCCCTGTTATAATGAAGGCATTCATTTGAAAAGGAGATAAACCCATGATGAAAACCCGTGTGACCGAAATCCTCGGCATTCAATACCCCATCATCCAGGGGCCAATGGCCTGGTTAACCAATGCAGAATTTGTCGCTGCTGTCAGCAACGCTGGAGGACTTGGTATCCTCGGACCGAACGCTGGTCAAACAACCATCACGCGTGACCCTCAAGAAACCGCTGAGCGCATGCGCCGTGAAATCCAAAAAGTCAAAGCTTTGACTGACAAACCGTTTGCCTCGACTCTCGTCGTTGATTATGACTTAACCTATACTTGGCCAATCCTTCAAGTCGTCCTTGAAGAAAAAGTTCCAGTTGTCTTGATTAATGGGATTTTGGACGAACGTATTTTCAATCCCTTGAAAGAAAATGACATTAAAATCGTCTACCGTCCTGGCAATCCATCGATAGCCGATGCCAAAGCTGCTGAAGCCTTTGGCGTGGATATCTATGTTGCTACTGGCTTTGATGAAGGCGGTACCGTACCAGAGAAAGTGATCGGAACCTTCTCCATTGTGCCAATGATTGTTGATGCGGTATCTATCCCCGTGATGGCAGCTGGTGGTATCGGGGATATTCGTGGTGTTCGAGCAGCCTTTGCCCTCGGTGCTGAAGGCGTCTTTGCTGGTTCGGTTTTCCTACCAACGGTTGAAAGTCCAGCACACCCATCTGTTAAAGAAAAGATTGTTAACGCCACAGCAGAAGACCTTCTGCTCTTCCGTACCCTTCCAGCCTACTACCGTTCTCTTCCAACAGACTTGGCGCATCAAATCGTGGAGCGCGATCAAGCCGGGGCTTCTCGTGAAGAATTAGCCAAACTCCAAAATGGCGGTATGGGCATGTTGAAAGGCATGGTCGAAGGTAATTCCCAAGAAGGCTTTATCTCTGTAGGGACAGGAATTACACCCATTAAAGCGATTCGACCTGTCCAAGAAGTCATTGATGATCTGATGGCAGACTTTAAATAAGCATATTAAAAAAGACACTTGCCTGACGAATAGGCCTGTGTCCTTTTTCTATTTTCTACTCAACTGATGTTATTTCCTCAAACCCTCTCCCGCAGCTTTTCGACAAAGAGGTAGGCTGCTGGGCAGAACAGGGTATTTTTAAGGGTCAGGTTATTGATCTGATAAATTTTCTTGCGATCCGTGTGAGGAAACTCCCGACAGGCTTTGGGCCGCACATCGTAAATGCTGCAAAGGTTATCCTCGCCTAGAAATGGGCAGGGCATGCTTTGAAAAACCTTGTCCCCATCTTCGTCTGTCTTTAAAAAAGCTTCTTCAAACGCTGGTAGCTTCATGCGAAAATGTTTAGCAATCCGTGTAATATCTGCTTCTGTAAAGAGTGGACCAAGCGTTCGACAACAATTGGCACACTTGGTACAATCAATCTCGTTAAATACTTCTGTGTGCACCTCCTGGACAATCTTATCCAAATTTTTAGGTGCTTTACGTTTTAAAGTAGCCAGAAAAAGTCGGTGTTCCTTTTGCTTTTGCAGGGCAAGCTCGTGGTAGCGTTCAATATCGATCTGGTCAGTTGGCATAGCTTCTCGTCTCCTTTAGCTATTATTATATCAAAAAAATGCAAGCCGTGTTTCCACAGATTGCATTTGTAAGCAGGGAAGTTACCTACTTTTATCAGTTATTTCATTTGTAGGGATTCGATTTACCAGACGCCCATCACTGCTTGCATGCCTAAGCTAGTCAGGGTAATCGCTAACCAACAGATGGCGCCAACTGCGATAACCTGGCCACCTGTCTTAACCAACCGAATGGGATTGGTGTTTAGACCAATCCCTGACATGGCCATGACGATGAAGAGTTTGGAAAGGGTCTTGAGATGGCTAAAGAGAACAGGCTGAACACCGAAAGCCGCTACTACTGTCGTAATCAGAGAAGCAGCTAGGAAATAGAGGATAAAGGTCGGAAAGACTTTCTTCAGTTGGAAACTTGCTTGAGAAGCTCCGCTATTTTCAAGACCTTTTGACGACTTGTACCAGGACAAGGCGAGAGTAATAGGGATAATAGCCAAGGTTCGCGTCAGTTTGACGATGGTCGCTCCATCCAGGGTATGGCTCTGGTGTATAGCATCCCAGGCCGTTGCGGTCGCGGTTACTGATGACGTATCGTTGACAGCTGTCCCGGCAAAGAGGGCAAACCCCTCATGAGACAGACCAAGCATCTGTCCCAGGGTAGGAAATAGCAGAGCTGCTAAGATGTTAAAGAGAAAGATGACAGAGATGCTCTGGGCTACCTCTTCATCCTTGGCTCCTATGACGGGGGCTGTCGCAGCAATGGCAGATCCACCACAAATCGAGGAACCGACACCCACCAAAGTAGCGGTATTGACCTCTAACTTAAAGGCCTTCTGTAAGCCAAAGGCGACGATAAGAGCCACTGAGATAGTTGAAAGGATAATCGGCAAAGAGGTCAATCCAACAGACACAACCTGCCCTAAATTAAGGCCAAAGCCTAGAAGGACCACGGCTAGTTGGAGAATCATCTTAGACGTATAAGCAATTCCTGACTGAGTCTTATCCCGTTTGGTGTGGAAGTGACCGACAAGCATGCCTAGTAAAATAGCAAACACGGGTGCCCCGATTAAGGGCAGGGCCTGTCCCAAAACCCAAGCAGGTATGGCTATCAGCAGGCATAAGAAAATACCGGGTATTTTTTGAGTTTCAAAAGGCATGGTTACTCCTTTTTAGCATTTTTATCATTGTTCAAAAGGAAAAACAGGCTGTTAGGTTAACCTGTTTATCCCTATTTTAATCTTCATTTCTGCATATAAAGACCTGAGACTTATCAACTCATGAATCAATAGAGTCTGTCAAACTATTTTTTTATTGCATATTACCGCCCAAGTAAAGTGTTAACGGCGTCTAGTACTATTTGACTTTCAGTCCAATGGAGATAATGAGAATCACCTGCTAAAATTAACTGACTCAGAGGATGATCAGTCTTATATTCAGAACTTAAGTATTCTTCTTCTCGAAATGCTTGTGATATCACAATGCTAGGGAGATTTGCTGGAAAAGATTTACATTCAGCCAACTCTTTTTCACCAAGCGATGGGTAAAACTGAAATGTTTCATTACCAATTTGAAAATGTCGCTCTTGAGTTTCAGCAAAGGATTTCCATAAATCCTTGTGTTGTTGATCTGACATGCCACGCTTTGAAATAGCTTGAAAATACTGCTCTGTTCCCAGCTCAGATATCTGTTCACTAACTCTTTCAAATTCAGGATAGAGGACTTGCCCCTTCATAACTGCAAGAGTTGTCGGTTCAATCCCTAAAAAACCCTTACAGCCTTCTGCGGTTTCAATTAATTTTAATGCTAATAATCCTGCAATGCTATGCGCTATTAAGATATAATCAGATACTTGATAGTAGTCCAACACGACTCTAGTAGCCTCTACCCAATCCTGCAAGTGGAAAGAGGACTGGTCTTGAATACTGCTCCCTCCAACATTTGGGTAATCGATTGTTAATATCCCTACATCTTTCGGGAAGTTTTGCCAGACAGGTGCAAAATTTTCCTTGGTGGAAAAGTCTCCAACTCCACTGAGAAATAAAATCGTTTGATAACCTTCTTTATGATAAGTCATTAATGTCCCGATACGTGTCCCAATTAATTGTGGACACAGTTCTTGTGTAACATTTCTATTCAATTTCTACACCATTTTACTCTTCATCCATTGACAGTACGCTGAGGAAAGCTTCTTGCGGAACTTCAACAGAACCAATCGCCTTCATCCGTTTTTTACCAGCTTTTTGCTTTTCAAGGAGTTTGCGTTTCCGGGAAACGTCACCGCCATAACACTTGGCTAGGACATTTTTACGGAGGGCCTTGATGTCGCTTCTGGCCACAATCTTTTGACCAATCGCAGCCTGAATCGGCACCTCAAACTGTTGACGTGGAATGATTTTCTTAAGCTTATCCACAATTAATTTACCACGTTCATAGGCAAATTCCTTGTGAACAATAAAGCTGAGGGCATCGACTTTTTCCCCATTGAGCAAAATATCCATCTTAACCAGACGACTTGGTCGGTATTCAGATAGCTCATAGTCAAAGCTTGCATAACCACGGGTAGAGGATTTCAATTTATCAAAGAAATCAAACACAATTTCAGCAAGTGGAATCTGGTAGATGACATTGACACGATTGTCGTCAATATAGTCCATGGTCACAAAATCCCCACGCTTCCGTTGGGCTAATTCCATAACCGCCCCGACATATTCCTGTGGAACCATGATTTGGGCTTTGACATAAGGCTCCTCAATATTATTCACTCGGGTTGGATCTGGGAACTCAGATGGGTTGGAAACCTCAATCATCTCCCCATCTGTCGTATTGACATGGTAGACAACCGATGGTGCTGTCATAATGAGGTCAATATTAAACTCGCGCTCAATCCGCTCTTGGATAACATCCATGTGGAGAAGCCCTAAGAACCCACAACGAAAGCCAAATCCAAGGGCTTGAGACGTTTCAGGCTCAAACTGAAGACTGGCATCATTGAGTTGCAGTTTTTCCAATGCTTCACGCAGATCATTGTACTTATTAGAGTCGATCGGGTAAATCCCCGCAAAGACCATCGGGTTCATCTGTTTATAGCCTGAAAGGGGGGCATCAGCAGGATTATCAGCAAGAGTTACCGTATCTCCGACACGGGTATCTGCCACCGTTTTGATAGAGGCGGCAATATAGCCAACATCACCTGCTGCTAAGAACTCACGCCCAATGGCTTTTGGTGTGAAAATACCAACCTCTGTGACATCAAAGGTCTTACCGTTGGACATCATCTGAATGCGATCGCCTGGTCGCACCACACCATCCATTACCCGGACCTGCAAAATAACCCCACGGTAAGGATCATAAACAGAGTCAAAAATAAGGGCCTTGAGCGGACCTGCAACATCACCTGTTGGTGCCGGTACCTTCTCAACGATTTGTTCTAGAATCTCAGAAATCCCAATGCCTGCTTTAGCAGATGCTAAAACGGCTTCAGAAGCATCTAAACCTATGACATCCTCTATTTCACCACGCACCCGCTCAGGATCCGCTGCTGGCAAGTCAATCTTATTGATGACAGGCATGATTTCAAGGTCATTGTCCAAAGCCAAATAAACATTAGCCAGTGTCTGGGCTTCAATTCCTTGAGCCGCATCTACAACAAGAATGGCTCCTTCGCAGGCCGCTAAGGATCTAGATACCTCATAAGTAAAGTCAACATGTCCCGGTGTGTCAATCAGATGGAAAATATAGGTTTCGCCATCTTTAGCTGTGTAGTTAAGTTGTACAGCATTGAGCTTAATGGTAATCCCACGCTCTCGCTCCAAGTCCATAGAGTCCAATAGCTGGGCCTGCATTTCACGTGTCGATACAGTTTCTGTCTGTTCTAAAATACGATCAGCCAAGGTTGATTTCCCATGGTCAATATGAGCAATAATGGAGAAATTACGAATTTTTTCTTGACGTTTTTTTAAATCTTCGATTTGCATACTAGTTCCTTTTTCTGTCATCTAACCCATTATACCAGAAAATAGGACGGCTTTCTAAATATTTTCTCAGAATAGGCATAAATACTTGCAAGATAAAAAAATCTATTGTATTATATAAATAGAACAATACAACAGAAAGGAACTGCTATGGCCTGGAAATTTGATAATAATCAACCGATATACATCCAAATTTGCAACATCATCAAATTGCAAATCGTAACAGGGCAACTTCAAAGCGGCGACCGTCTTCCTTCGGTTCGAGACCTTGCAGAAATTGCTGGTGTTAATCCCAATACCATTCAACGAGCCTTATCAGATCTTGAAAATCAAGGATTTGTCTATTCCAGACGAACATCTGGTCGCTTTGTTACCGATAATCAAGAGTTGATCACTGTCACGCGCCACACACTTGCTCAAGAGGAACTTTCAAACTTTGTCACTAATATGGGCAATCTTGGCTTCAAAGACAACGAGATTATCCCTGAATTAGAATCGTTTTTAGGAGGAAACTAAAATGTCCCAACCACTTGTTGAGATTAAAAACTTATCCAAACGTTACAGCAATAGCCTTGCTCTAGATAACATTAACCTTACCCTCATGCCAGGGAGCATTATTGGTCTTTTAGGTCCTAATGGCTCAGGCAAAACAACCTTAATTAAACTTCTAAATGGGCTTTTACAACCAAATGAAGGTGAAATCTTTATCAATGGCATGAAACCCTCGCCGGAAACCAAGAAAATTGTGTCCTATCTACCCGATACCACCTATCTCGACGATAATATGAAGGTTGTTGATACTCTAGATTTCTTTAAAACCTTTTATGATGATTTTGACATGGAGACAGCCCTACTGCTATTGAAAGATTTGAATATCAACCTTGATATTCAACTTAAGAAATTATCTAAAGGAAATAAGGAGAAAGTTCAGTTAATCTTGGTCATGAGTCGCAAGGCCAAACTTTACATTCTTGATGAACCCATCGGAGGTGTTGATCCTGCAGCCCGTGACTATATTTTGAGAACTATCATTAACAACTATTCTCCCGACGCTTCTGTTCTGATTTCAACCCACTTGATTTCAGATATTGAAAGTATTCTTGATCATGTCGTCTTCATTCATAATGGCCATATCGTTCGCCAAGGAAATGTCGATGACCTCCGTGTTGAGCACGGTGAATCCATCGATGAACTTTTCCGGGACGACTTCAGAGCTTAGAAAGGAGTTAGGTATGTTTGGAAAACTTTTAAAACAGGAATTTAAATCTGTTGGCAAATGGTATCTCGGACTTTATGGTCTGAGCATCGTCTTTGCTATTATCCTAGGATTCTGGGTATCTCACATGTCTCAGACTGCCGATAGTGATTCTTTTATTACTATTATACTAACTATACTGACCATTACGAGTTTTGGAGCAATCATTGCAGCTCTTGGATTATCAACCTTGGTGCTTATTATCAGACGCTTCAAGGACAATATCTATGGTCGTCAAGGGTATCTAACAATGACCTTGCCTGCTACTACTCACCAGATTCTACTCAGTAAACTAACAGCAGCCATCATTTGGTATTTTCTATCCATTTTAGCTGTCGGACTGTCTATCTTTATTATCGTTTTGATTAATACTGGCTGGACTGACTTGCTCACTGGCCTTAAAGAAATCTGGGTAAATGCAGATTTTCAGATGATTTTTAAAGAAATTTTTGCCGGAAACCTAACCCCATATATCATCAGCTTTTTACTTGGAACTGTTGGTAATGTTCTTATGCTTTATTGTGCCATAGCTCTAGGACATCTGGCAGAAAGTCACCGTGTGCTTTTATCATTCGTTGCCTTCTTTGTTCTTTATGCTCTCCTTTCAATAATGGTTATGTTGGTTCTTAATAGGACAGGAATCACGGAACATTACTATTGGTTTAATTCTGCTTTTAACATTGTCTTTTGTCTGATCACTTATTTTGCAACCCACTACATGATTAAATACAAGCTAAATATCCAATAGCGCTGGAGGTTTTATGTTTGGAAGACTTTTGAAGTATGAATTCAAATCCGTCAGCAAATGGTACCTCGGGCTTTACGTTATCAGCTTGATGTTATCTGTGGTCGTTGGACTTTGGTACCATAACATGGTTGAAAACACCGTATCATCTTACGATTCTGCCTATCTTTTTGGCCAACTGCTGGCATCTGGTGGCCAAAAAGGATTCATGGCCATTCTTTTGATGCTATTGATGATGTCCTATGGCGTTGTCATGATGACCATCGTTTTGTCCACCATTTTTCTAATCGTCAAGCGTTTTAGGGAGAATATTTTTGGCAAGCAGGGTTACTTGACCATGACTTTACCTGCTAACATCCATCACATATTGGGGAGTAAGCTACTGTCTAGTCTCATCTGGTCACTCATTTCACTGATTATTATCATTGTTAGTTTTACACTATTAAGTGGAATTCACTTTTTCAGCAGTATCACAGACCCTTTCATCGCTTTATGGAATAGCTTAAGCTTATGGTTCCGAGACTTTGGTTTCATTGCTTTCGACTTTTTGGTAACCATTTCCCAGTTATCCTCTTTTATTCTGATCACTTACCTGGCCATTGCTATTGGGCATAGTTTTGAAAATCATCGGACCTTGCTTTCGTTTTTAAGCTTTTTTGTCATCGGTTTTCTATATTTTGTTCTTTATGAGGTCTTCATACCCGCTTATTCAGATTATTATATTGGCCGTTATTGGTATGCTAGTTTTAGCTTAGTCTTTCATCTGATATGCCTTGCAAGTAGTTACTTTGCTACCAGTTATCTGCTAAAACATCGATTAAATCTAGAATAAATCCTTGGGCTGAAATGCCGGATAAGAGAAGGTCATCGGGCCTTCTCTTTTTCGTTATGGCTTCCAGCTATAACAAAAAAGGCTCTCTAGTGAGAACCTTTCAATCCGAATTGAACACAGGCTAAAATCCTAGTGAAAAAGATAAATTTGCTTGAAAATCTTTGATTTTCAGCTAATTTCCTATTTTCATACCGATTTTTTAACGCCTTTTGTATCTTAATTTTAACGACGGATTTCTTTGATACGGGCTGCTTTACCTTGAAGCGCACGCAAGTAGTACAATTTCGCACGACGTACTTTACCGTAACGGACAACCTCAATCTTGTCAACACGTGGCGTGTGGATTGGGAAGGTACGTTCTACGCCGATACCGCTAGAAATTTTACGAACGGTGTACATTTCTGAAATCCCTTGACCTTTACGTGAGATGACCACGCCTTCAAAGATCTGGATACGTTCACGAGATCCTTCGACAACCTTCGCATGTACGCGAACAGTGTCACCAGGACGGAATGATGGGATATCAGTACGAAGTTGACCTTCAGTCAAACTTTGGATTAATGGATTCATTTTTTTCTCCTATCTTTGTCAATCATAGGTGCTTTTAAACCCAGCGGATAAACTGTATTTACGTGCGTCCATTACACACAAGCAATATATTACCACAATTAGAAAAAAATGGCAAGGGGTAAACCTGCCATTTAATAGGAAATATCCATTATTTCGCAAAATCTTTGACATCGTCAATCATTAATTGTGTGGATTCAAGACCGCCACCTGAAAGATACCAGAGGTCAGAGGTTAAGGTCACAATGCCTTCATTTTGAGCTGCTTTCGTGGCTTGGACCAACTCGTTTTGTAAGAGGCTTTCATTGCTAGAATTATCCCCGCCGATGGCTAAGGTACGGTTTAAGACAAAAATAAGATCTGGGTTTATTTCACTAATCCCTTCAAAGCTGATCTCTTGACCATGACGTGACTCCTCAATCTCTGCATCAGTCGGGTGGAAACCAAGTGTGCTATATAGGAAAGCAAAGCGTGAATTAGGGCCAGACACGGCCATATTCCCTTCGTTCAAGACCATGGCAAGGGCTTTTTTATCTCAGGCTTCATTGGCTGATGCTATGTCAGCAATTTGGCTATCGAGATTAGCCAGTTGTTTTTCGGCTTCTGCCACAGCATCTTCACCGAAGATGCTAGCAAGTGCTGTGATGTTAGCTTTTACAGAGGTCCAGTAGTCTGTATTGTCCGTCTCAAACGTGATCGTTGGAGCAATCTCGCTAAACTGAGGCACATAATCCGCTGTACGTCCTGAAGCAATGATCAGATCTGGTTCAAGTGCTGCAATAGCTTCTAAATCAGGTTCTTTCATGTTTCCGACACTGGTGAGATCTGACAGGTCTGAGAGATAAGCTGGTAGACCCTGAGTCGGCAAACCTACAATTGCCTCTTCAAAGCCAAGTGCTCGAATGGTATCTGCAGCTCCGAGATCAAAGGTCACAATTTTTTGAGGGTTGACTGGCACAGTCACATCACCAATGGTCACTTCTGCTGCAGTTTCACTTGTTTTAGTCGTTTCTGATGTCGTGTTCGATGTGTTAGAGCAGGCGATGAGCATGAAGATTGCTAGCATGGCAACTAAGGGGGCTGATAATTTTTTAAACCAATTGTTCATTTTATATTTTCCTTTTCTTTTTTAATAAATACAATGTTGTTTGTCGTCTATATCGACGATTCGCACTGACATGTCATAGAGCTTGTCCAAGACTGGCTTGGTCATAACGGTAGCTGTGGGGCCAGATTGAAACACTTGGCCATCTTTAAAAGCAACCATATGGTCGACATAACGACTAGCAATATTGATGTCATGAATGACAATTACTACTGTTTTTCCTAGATCGTCCACTAATTTCCTTAAAATGGTCATCATGGCAATACTCTGCTTCATGTCCAAGTTATTGAGTGGCTCATCAAGGAGAATGATGTCCGTATCCTGGGCTAGAACCATAGCGATATAAACCCGTTGCAACTGTCCACCAGACAAGGTATGGATGTAGCGATCCTTAAAACCGTCTAATCCCATATAAGCAATGGCTTCTTGAATTTTAATTTGATCTTCCTGCGTCAAGCGGTTCCCACTGTATGGAAAACGTCCAAAGCTGACTAACTCATCCACTCGCAATCGGGTGTGGTAATGCTGGGATTGCTTGAGTAATGACAGTTCTCTGGCTAACGCCTTATGGTCCCAAGCCTCAATTTCCTGCTCCTTGATCCAGAGGTAGCCACTTTCCTTAGGCAACAAACGGCTCATAATATTAATGAGAGAGGATTTTCCGGCTCCATTTGGCCCGATAAAAGCTGTAAAGCCCTCAGTTGGGACTTCCATGGAGATATCGGTCAGAACGGCTTCATCCCCAAAACGTTTGGAAATGGCTTCTATTTTCATAGGTGTTTTTTCTCCTTAAAGATTAAATAAAAGAAGAGCAGGCCTCCGATGAGCTCTATAATCATGCTGATGTTAAAACGATAGCCCAATAAGCGTTCAATGACGAACTGTCCAATGATTAAAATCAGAAATCCTAGGAGACTCGCTACAATAAAAAGCTCTTGGTGACGATAGGTTTTAACGAGCTGATAAGTAAGATTAGCCACCAAAAACCCTAAATAACTCAATGGGCCAACCAAGGCGGTGAGCGTCGCCACCATCATGGTAATAATCCAGAGGAATAGCCGCTCTTCTCTCACAACATCAACCCCTAGAATGGTGGCTGTCTCTGCCCCTAAATGGAGGACATCAAGGATGGCTGATTTCTTCCAAAGAACAATAGCAAACAGACTTATTAAAACGAATCCAAGACCTAGAATTGAGACGTTCATTCGCTGAAAGCTTGGAAATAATCTAGATTGAAGTTGGTCAAACTCATTGGGATCCATGGTGACTTGGATAAAGGTCGATAAACTGCGAATCATGGTACCCAACGCCATACAGATGAGTAAAATCAAGAGCAATCCTTGGTTTAATAACTGTTTCAAGGCTGGCTGTAAAAAGAGGAAGAAACTAGATTGCACAGCAATCAAAATCAAGCACTCAAGGATAGGGTGGAGAAATAGATCGCCCACTAAGCGCCAGGATAGCCAATACAAGACGGTTTGTAATAACACATAGACAGCTTCTAACCCTAAAATGCTAGGCGTTAAAAAGCGGTTACCTGTTAAGGTTTGAAAGCTAATAGTTGAAAAGCTAACACCTACAGCGACTATAAAGTAAGCAAGTACTTTCTGACTTCTTGCTTTTAAGGCGTAAGTCGTTAAAGGAGAACTAAAGGGAAGGAAGTAAAGCACTGCCACCAGTATAGCCAGGACCAGTAGACTAGTGATCCATTTCCTTGAGGAACTTGAGTTACTCATAAACACGTCCCTTCCATAAAAGAATGACAAATCCTAAACTTCCAAGAATCCCCAAAATCACACTAACCGACACTTCATAGGGTGCAATAACCACTCGAGCCAGAATGTCACAAATCATAACCAAGCAAGCCCCAGCTAAAGCTACTGTCGAAAAAGAGCGCTTCAGATGATCCCCTTGATATAATCTCACGACATTTGGAACGATCACTCCTAAGAAAGGAAGAGAGCCAACCGTCATAATCGTGACACTAGTCGTCAGCGCCACTAGGATAATGACTAACACTTCATAACGCCAATAAGATAATCCCAAAACACGGCTAGAATCTTCGCCCAACCCCATCAGAGTTAACCCTGATGACAAGCTCCAGGCCAATATTAAGATAATCGAATTAAGAAAAAGCCATTCGTACTGATTGGTTTGAATCATGGCAAAGGAGCCTTGTAACCAAGAAGACATAGACTGCACTAAATTAAAACGATAGGCAACGATGGTGGCAAGGGAACCGATTATTCCGCTATAAACAACACCAATTAAGGGCAAGACCCACTGCTCTTTAATCGGTAAAGTTTTGACCAATTTGAGGAAAATCAGTGTTAATAGAATCGCTGTCAAAAACGAAAAGGTCATTTTCTGAGCTAATGTTGACTGTGGAAAGACAAAGAGACTCAGCAACAACCCTAATTGAGCAGCTTCGACAGTACCGACTGTCGATGGTGCCGCAAAGGGATTTTGGGTCATGGTTTGCATCAAAAGACCAGCCACGGACATGGACGACCCAGCAAGGAGTATACTTAGCGTACGAGGTAACCTAGAGGCTTGAAAAATAAGCCACATGTTTTGATCGCCAGCCAACAAAGCGGACCAAGAAAATCCTGTTCTAGCCCCGATTGTTAAGGAAAATAGAGAAAGTACTATTAAAAGACCTCCTAAAAAGAAATTCCTTTTTATGCTAAACCACCCCCTCATTAAATTTTTTTACTCATCTACCTTAACAAAATTTTTCACAAAATGCAAGGTTTTATTAAAATTATCTGACAATTTAATGAATTTAAAGAAGTTTAAAAAGGTTGCCAGTTAATCAGAACGGTCATATCTACAAAAAAACTGAAGTCAGCATTGCTGTCCTCAGTTTTTATAAGTCGGTTGATGTTAACGAATACTATTAATAAACTTTAGAAAACCTGCCTGTCCTTCTGGTGTACGTTTATAGACCCCAGCATCCTCAAGGACCCGGCTAAAGACCAGTCCAATTTCCTGCTGGACAATGTCCGTCACGGTTTCTGCTGTGATATTACTGTATTTATCACGAATCTGATCCGCCCACGTTTGATGATAAGGGGCCACTTGGTCGATTTTTACGAGCAAATAGTCTTCTACTTCTGCCATTTCCGCTTTAAGACGTGGCGGTAAAATAGCCAGTCCCATGACCTCAATCAAGCCGATATTTTCCTTTTTGATGTGTTGAACATCCGGATGGGGATGGTAAATCCCGTCTGGAAATTCTGCCGAGGTCTGATTGTCACGCAAGACCAAATCCAGTTCAAAATCCTCACCCACTCGTCTGGCAATTGGAGTCACCGTGTGATGTGGTGTCCCATCAGTCTGATCCTTGATTTGTAAAGAATCGTCTGAATAAGATCGCCATGCAGCCAGAATCTTTTCAGCCAAGGCTAAGATGTCTGATTTACTCTTCGAGCGCAAACGAAGCACTGACATCGGCCATTTGACAATACCTGCCTCCACCGATTCAGAACCAGCAAACGAAACTGGTGTCTCAATAGGGGCCTTTTCCATAGGGAAGGTATGACGACCCCCTTGGTAATGGTCATGGGTCAAGATAGAACCGCCAACAATCGGAAGATCGGCATTAGACCCGGCAAAGTAACCAGGGAATTGTTCGACAATATCTAAAAGACGACTAAAGGTTGCAGGTGTGATGCCCATGGGAACATGCTGGCCATGCAGGAAAATGCAATGTTCGTTAAAATAGGCATAAGGTGAATATTGAAAGCCCCATGTTTGCCCTTGCAGATCAAAACGGATAATCCGGTGATTGGTCCTAGCTGGATAGCCAATACGCCCTTGATAGCCTTCGTTTTCAAGGCAAAGCATGCACTTCGGATAGTCAGAAGATGGCATGGCTTTAGCAGCCGCAATAGCTTTAGGGTCTTTTTCAGGCTTAGAAAGGTTAATGGTGATTTCTAAGTCTCCAAATTCGGTCTCTGTTGTAAAGGCAATATTTTGGGCAATAGCCTTCACTTTAATGTAGTCATTGGCCTGACTAAGTTGGTAAAAATCAGCAATCGCCTTTTCGGAACTTTCCGCATAAGTCGCCCAGAACTGACGGTTAACCTGGCTAGGACTCGGCGTGATAAGGTTCATGAGCTCAGCCCCTAACATGTCCTGCTCATCCGCTAAATCAGAAATCTTTCCAGAAACAATAGCTTGCGCTACCAAGGCATCCTTGAGTTGCAAAATGGACAGCTCTTCAGGTGCTTCAGTGTCATCTTCTCCAACTAAGGCTAAGACACGATTGACCAGATAAGCACGATCCAACTCTTCAAAGAGTCCATGATCGATGACTTTGGTCACAAATTGTTGAACTAGAGTTGGCATCTGCTCCTCCTTATTCTAGCGATTAAGCACGCCACAAGACTTTAGCCCCGTCAGCTATCTCAGCAACATAAAACTCTGCATCATAACCCACAACCTCACGGTAGTGGTCACCAACAGTTTTAATAAAGTTATCTACCTTGTCTTTCGCAACAATAGCAATGGCACAGCCACCAAAGCCTGCTCCTGTCATGCGAGCACCAACAACACCGTCTTGCTCCCATGCTGTGTGAACCAGGGTATCAAGCTCAAGGCCAGTTACTTCGTAGTCATGCTCCAATGAAACATGAGAAGCATTCATCAAACGGCCAAATTCTGGTATATTTTCAGCTTCTAAAGCCGCAAAAGCTTGCATGGTACGACCGTTTTCCAAGACAGCGTGACGAGCACGTTTGAGGCGGTTAGCATCCTTAATCAAGTAGGCATACTGATCAAAGGACTGCCCATCTAGTTCACCAAGGGTCTGAATGTCTACACCACCGGCTTGCAGCTCGCTGACTGCTTCTTCACACTCTGCTCGGCGTTCGTTGTACTTGGAATCTACCAACTCACGGCGTTTCTTGGTATTCATGATGACCACGACATTATCGCCCAAATCAAGCGGAGCGAGTTGGTATTTCAGGGTATTGGTATCAAGCAGAATGGCTTGATTTTCAGCACCCATCCCAACGGCAAACTGATCCATAATGCCTGAATTAACACCGATAAAGTCGTTCTCTGTTTGTTTCCCAATTTTGACCAAATCGAGACGCTCAAGATTGAGGCCATACAGTTCTTCGGCGATGATACCAGTTAAAAGTTCCAATGAGGCTGATGACGAAAGGCCTGAGCCATTAGGAATATTACCATAAACATAAACATCCATCCCTGTCTCAATAGGATGCCCAGCCTCCTTCAAGAATTTGAGCACACCCTTAGGGTAGTTAGCCCAGTTATGCTCGGGCTCATTGGCAAGTTGCTTAAGATCGACTTCAATGATCCCCTTGTCTTCAAAGTTAGCAGAATAGAACCGCAAGAGATTGTCATCACGCTTACGGGCTGCACCAAAGGTGCCCACTGTGATGGCGCACGGAAAGACATGGCCACCATTATAATCTGTATGTTCTCCGATCAAGTTAATACGGCCTGGTGAGAAGAAAGTCGCCTCAGCTTCCAGTCCAAAAATGTCTAAAAAAGCTTGTTGTAATTCCTCTGTTGTCATAAAAAACCTCCGTTTTGAGCTGTTTTTCTTTTATTATACATTTTTTAAGTAAATATTTCAATATATTTAGTAAACTTTTTAAGTGTTTTACTTACTGATCATTTGGTGGTATAATGTTTGAATAAAACTAGAGAAGGAGATAGTATGGCAACCATTAAAGATATCGCCAAAAAGGTCGGGGTCTCTAGCGCAACTGTTTCTCGAGTACTTAATTACGATCAAACCTTATCCGTTAGTGATGAGACCCGCAAAAAAATTTTTGACACTGCTGATGAGCTTAATTATACCAAGCATATGAAAAAAGTTCCTGTTAAGAAGAGTCAGTCAAAACTCGCGATCATCCAGTGGTATAGTGAACACGAGGAACTCGATGACCTCTACTATTACGCCATCCGAACAGGTATAGAAAAACAAGCTCAGGAACTTCATTATGAAATCATCCGAATTTTTGACCAAGAAGATCTGGAGCCTATTAAGCAATCAGACGGCATCATTGCTATCGGTAAATTTAGTAAACCCCAATTGAAAGACCTTGCCGGCTATAACCTTCCTTTGGTAGTGGTAGACAGTAATACCTTAGCCCATGGTATTTCTTGTGTCACCACTGATTTCACCTATGGGGTTCAGTCTGCTCTGGACTATTTTTGGCAACGGGGTATAAAAGACATCGGCATGTTAACCGGTCAAGAAAATACTGCTGATGAAAGAGAAATAGTTGCCGATCAACGATTGATTGCTTTTCAACAGTACTTAGAAAAACGCCAAGCATATCAGTCTCAATGGCTGAAAGTAGGGGCGTTTACAGCTGAGAGTGGTTATCAAATGATGAAAAAACTCATTCATCAGGAAAAAGATCAACTTCCTCATGCCTTCTTTATTGCTAATGATAATCTTGCCATCGGTGCCCTTAAAGCGCTTCAAGAAGAACGAATTGCAGTTCCTGAACGCGTCAGCCTTATTTCCTTTAATGATACAGCTGTGACCAACTATGTGTTTCCAGCGCTATCCAGTGTTACCGTTTTTACCAAAGAAATGGGAGCTGCTGCTGTGGACCTCATCCACCAAGTATTAAGCAGTGACGAAACGGATTTGCCAGTCAAACAAGTGACATTAGCAACAAAATTGACCATCAGAGCATCAAGTATATAAAAAAGGAGCTGTTGCTCCTTTCAGATTGAAGACAAAGTCTCTTTTGAAACTTTCCTTAGTTGATAACGGACGGTAGCGACTCCCTTCGGGATTCCAAACCTAAGTTTTGAGCCTAAGGTCTCAAAACTTCCGAGTGCCTGAAACTATTGCGTTTCAGGCACTTTTATCACAGCGGAAAGTTTCGATAATTGCTCGCTTAGCTCGCAAAAGATCATCTCTTTAAAACCTTGCTAGAACTTTGTAATGTCCTGGTGACAGAAAAACTAGGGTTTGTCTACGTTCTCAAAGGAGCTGTTGCTCCTTTTTCTATACAATCGTCACGGTATAACTAAACCTTTTTGAGGCGCCAACTGGCAGGACGGTCGCACCCGTCTTCTCTTCAAAAATATCCGATTCTGTGTCAAAGGTAGCAAGGCCTGTCCAAGGTTCCAGAGCAATAAAGGGCGCATTGGTTCCTGCAGACCAGATCACCAAATTTGGAAAATCCTCGTAGTCAAACGTAAAAACTTTCTGGCCACCTCGTGTTTCAAGACTAACAGATTTGGCTGAGATGGCTTCAAATGCTAGAGAATCATCTGCGAAAAGGGCTTGATCCAATGGCAAAACCTCTCCTTCAAAAGGGACAGAAACTCTATCTGTTTTAGCTAACAATCCTCCAGGAAGATGATTAAAACTATAAGGCTCAACTAATTTTTCAAAATTCAATTGATAATCCTTGTAATCCAGACCTTCTTCTATTGGGCAATTGAAGGCTGGATGGCCACCGATAAAGAAGGGCAGAGCTTCATCTCCTGTATTACGAACTTCGTAAGTCGTTTTAACCGATGTCCCATCCAACTCATAGCCAATTATTAATTCGAAGGCAAAGGGGAAAACTTCCCGTGTTTCCGCACTATCTCTTAAAATGAAACGTATAGAGTGTTCCTCCTGATCTAAGGGTTCAAATTCTTGTCGTCGCGCCAGACCATGGCGGCCTAAAGTGATTGACTTACCAGTCTGTGTCACAGCTTTCCCATCTCTGAGACTTCCGCAAATGGGAAAACAGACAGGTGCTTGACCAGGCCAGTGAGCAGGGTCTCCTTGCCACAGATATTCTACTCCTGAGCTATCTTTCAAGGAACTGAGCTCAGCACCTAGTGTTTTAATAGCTATAGATAGGTTATCGTTTTTCAAATGATACATAAGGCCTCCTTAAAGCGATTACATTATCTTTTGTTAAAAAAGGACAAGGTCCTTTCCAGGTGTCTCAATCAAAGGTCATCGGCCATTTTATTTAACTTTCTGAGTCTGTGATTAACACCACTTTTGCTAATTGGCTGGCTTAAGCTATCCGCCAATTGTTGGATCGAATAATCTGGGTGTTCTAAACGCAAGATTGCAACTTCTTGAAGATCAGGTGGAAGATTATCTAGACCGATTGTACCATCTAATTTGACTAAGTTATTAATGGTCCGAACACTTGCTGACACTGTCCGAGCGATATTAGCTGTTTCGACATTGTTAGCACGATTGAGATCATTCCGTGTCTCTCTTAAAATCTTAACCTCTTCAAAATTGTCTCTTGTGGCCATCGCGCCAATCACAATAAAGAAATCCATGATATCCTCGGCCCGTTGCAAATAGGTAACCGCTCCTTTTTTACGCTCAATGACCTTAGCATCCAGCAAAAAACCTTGCATCAACTGGGCTAAATCATTGGCATGATCACTATAGATAGAGGCAATTTCAAGCTGATACTTGCCTTTTTCAGGATCTTTGACTGAACCACTCGCTAAAAAAGCTCCTCTCAAATACGCTCGACTTGCTTCTTCGTTAGAGAGGATAAAAGATGTAATGCCTGTTTCCATACCAAAAAAACTATCGGCTAGGTGGAGGTCATTTAGGATTTCCTCAACGCAATGGTCCAAATAAACTTGGTATACCCTATTTTTCTTGAGGTTAGTTTTTTGGTGATAGCGGATATCTGCTTTAACGTTATAATTTGTATGGATAAGTTCATAAACGTGGCGGGCTACCTTAGCGTTTTCGCTAGACAGTGATAAGGTTAAGCCCTGTTGACCTATTCCTAAGTTCCCCGATAGCTTAATCATGGCCGATAACTCTGACTTGTCATGGCCTGATAAAATGATTAATTCCTCTTTCACAGTTACTGTAAAGCTCATCTTGCCACCCGTATAATATTGAGGAGTTCCTCGACAACTAGAGGCCCGTCATGAAAGGCTCCGCCATTTTCAAATTCAACAAAATGTGATGAAATAACTCTTGGTACTTGGTCCTGCAGTCCCTTAAAGTCATGGGCTACCTGTACCAAATACTCATCAAATTGATGAAGATCCATATAATCTTGGGGAACTTCCTCGATATTGACTAAAACCGTGTCGATAAAAGGTTGGCCTAAATGACGATTGAGAACTGCAACATGATCAGCATCCGTGAAGTGTTCAGTCTCGCCTCTCTGGGTCATGATGTTGCAGACATAAACCACTTCTGCAGCTGTTTCCAGCAAGGCTTTTGAAATGTCAGGAATGACTAAGTTAGGCAGTATTGAGGTAAACAGAGAACCCGGTCCTAAAACAATCATATCAGCTTCCATAATAGCGGAAACCACCTTGCGACTGGCTGTCGGTGCCTCGTCGTTATAACTATTGGTCACAAAAACATGATCAATGTGACCCTGATGCTTAGCGATTTGACTTTCTCCTATAACTTCAGTACCATCCTTAAACACAGCATGTAGGGTTAATGCATTATCACTAGATGGGTAAATTTTCCCAGTAACATGGAAAAATTTCGTCAAAAGCTGCATGGCATTGTAGAGAGAGCCCTTCATCTCAGAAATTCCTGCAATAATCAGATTCCCTAAAGGATGGCCTGCTAAAGGTCCATCATTTTCATGAAACCGGTATTGAAATATCTGCTCATAGGTTTTAGGCATGTCTGACATGGCTACCAAAACATTTCTTAGGTCTCCTGGCGGCGCCATTCGCATGGATTCCCGCAATTGTCCTGAAGAGCCTCCGTCATCTGCCACAGTGACAATAGCCGTGATGTCAACGGCATGCTGACGAAGGTTATTAAGCAGTATAGGAATACCCGTTCCTCCCCCAATAACCACTATTCTCGGTTTTCTCATGAGCGGTTTACCGTCTCTTTCCGTCGATCTTTATCTCTATGGCCAAGGTTGACAGCCCAATCCGTTTGCAAATCTTCTGCCAGTCGTTTGGCAAATGCAACAGAGCGATGTTGACCACCTGTACAACCAATCGCAATCGTTAACACAGATTTTCCTTCTTTTTGGTAGTCTGGTAAAATCGGTTTAATAAGGGCTGCCAAATGCCGGTAAAAAGCTTCTGATGCCTCATGTCCCATCACATAATCATAGACAGCCTGATCTAGGCCTGTTTGAGGACGCAATTCAGGGACATAGTGTGGATTTGGCAAGAAACGAACATCAAATACCAAGTCTGCATCAAGGGGCAAACCGTACTTAAACCCAAAGCTGACCACCTCTATTCGAAAAGCTGTTTGATGATCAGCATCTGAAAAGGAATCAATAATAGCCTGACGCAGTTTTCGAGGTGTTAAATCTGTCGTGTCAATAACATGCTGGCTGGTACTTTTTAAAGGCGCCAGGAGTTCTCGCTCCTTTACTATCCCATCTAAGACGCGACCACCAGCAGCCATTGGATGACTTCGGCGCGTTTCCTTATAACGCGCAACTAATTCATTATCAGTAGCGTCCAAGAATAGGATTTTGACATCTACAGATGCATTGCTGTCCAGCTGATCAATAATCGATCCTCCATCAGAAAAGAAGGAACGACTGCGCATATCCACGACAACAGCAACTTTATCGTTATCCTGACTAGCCTCTAAGAGCTCGATAAACTTAGGCAAGAGTGCCGGTGGCATATTATCAATGGTAAAATAACCCATATCCTCAAATGACTGAATCGCGACTGTTTTACCAGCACCGCTCATTCCTGTAATAACAACTAATTGCAAAGGATTTTCTGACATTTTCTCCTCCTAATAGATTCTCTATCCATCACTACCGTTTAGATAAACTGCTTTTGACCCAGCCAGTCCCGTATCACAGCTAAGGTTTGATTTTGGAATTTTCCTGTTTCATACATGTGATCTGACCCAGTAATGGATACTAAAAGCGATCCTGGATAATTTCGCGCTGTTTTTCGTGCGATCGGGGATACCGTCATCTTGTCTTCACTTCCCGTAATGACCAAGACCGGCCCCTTAATTTTAGAAAAATCCACATAACTGGCACGTGACTTATCAGCAAATGGAAAAGCCATCTGGGTATAAACTTTCCCAGACTCTGGAACCAAGTCCCGAAAAACATCTTTTTTCAGCTCTGGCTCTTGAACGTTCATACAATACTTAAAGAACTCCACCTTATAAGGCGGCATTGGCTTTTTCCAAAAGCCCCAACGAAGGAAGTGCCGTATAAAGCAGCGGACCATTGTTGGATAAAGGACAAAGATATCAGCTGTCGGAGCTGGCCCCATCAAAATCATGCCAGCAACCTCCGTCCGCTCAGCAACCATTTGAGCGAGAAGACAGCCCAAAGAGTGTCCTAGTAATAAGGGCTTCTCAGGCAGGCTCTCTACCAAGGCTACTAGATCATCCGCATAGTCTGTCAAACTGACAGCGCCGACCTTGGTTTCTACTTCCTCATAGGGCAGGTCATGGTAGCGAAGACTAGGGGTATGGACAACCAACCCCATAGCTGCCAACTTATCCGCAAAAGTTCCCCAGACCTTCCCGTTACACCAGGTGCCATGGATCAATACAATATGTTTAGTCATCTGTCCTAGCCTTTTTAAATCTCAGCAATGACTTCGATTTCTACCTTGACATCACGTGGAAGGCGTGCCACTTCAACCGCAGAACGAGCAGGGAAGTCTGTTTTAAAAGCTGTGGCGTAAACACCATTAAAAGCTACAAAGTCATTCATGTCTTTAAGGAAGCATGTTGTCTTAACCACATGGTCAAAGTCTGTTCCAGCAGCTTCTAAGATAGCTGCAATATTTTTTAAAACTTGTTCCGTTTGTTCTTCAATAGTCACTCCCACAACTTCACCTGTTTCAGGTGAAAGGGGAACTTGCCCACTTGCAAACAGTAGGTTGCCAACAACTTTTCCTTGCACGTAAGGTCCAATAGCTCCTGGTGCTTTGTCCGTGTTAATAACTTTCATGTGACATCTCCTTATAATCGATTATTTCCTATATTATAGCACATTTCAATACTATCCGTTTCGTCCATCCTCTTTTTTGGGTAAAATAAAAGCAAGAACTCTTTAGGAGGAAAATCATGTCTCTTTACTCTGTCACTTCCCGTAACGATCAAGGCATTGATGGCAGTGTGCGCCTGTCAAATGGAAAAACGGTTGCAACCAATCATCCCCTTAACGACCAACCGGGGTTTAACCCAGAAGAACTCATCGCCCTCGCCTGGTCCACTTGCCTCAAAGCAACTTTAGATGCTATTTTAGAAGCAAAAGCGATGAGCAACCGTTGCTATGTAGAGGTTCAAGTTGACCTCGAAAAAGAACCGACAGCACTCGGTTACTTTTTTGCAGTTAGAGGACAAGCCAGCATCCAAGGTATTCCCCTAGATGAGGCCAAAATCCTCATCCAAGAAGCTCACACCCGCTGCCCAGTGTCTAAACTAATCAGTGCAGCTCAGTCTGTCAGCCTTGAGACAGTCCCTTATCGACCATACTAAAAACACACCTCACTTTCCTTGTTATCCCCTATTATTAACAGGGATATGAAATAAGCCAGCTAAGCAGCTAAAAAGCCTTAGGAACGAGCTGTTCCTATGGCTTTTCTTACTGTCTCATCGTCACAAACTGATAGATGGCATCCACATCCGCTGGATTATCAAAGACAAAGAAATAGTTGACATCTCCCAGAAGCTCGGCAAAAGCACCACTTAAGCGCTTTTGATCGATTAAATAAGCACCGTACTTGGCTCTAATCTCATCTTCACTGTAACGGTATTGGCCACTATCGCGCCGGGACACAGCTAGACAGTACTGTGAAAATTCAACTTTTGCGACTGGCTCTCCTGCCATCATAGAGGCATACTCGTGAAAGATATTCATCCGATGCCCATGGTTGTATACATCCACTGTATAACCACCAGCTGCACGGTTATTATACTCAATGGCTACATAAGAACCATCTTCATAGCGGAAAAATTCAATATGGAAGAACCGTTCTCGCATGTCAAACGCTTTAACAATGGCATGTCCATAATCCCGAAGAACAGGATCAATCTCTTTCTCAGCATAATAGCCCATATCAAGCTGATGTTCAACCATATCAAAAGGAGTCTTATTGTAGGTTAAACTGGTTTCATATATGATATTCCCATCAATATCGACAAGACCATCGTAAGTACAGACCACTGCCTTATCAACAAAGGCTTCTAGGAAATAAGGGGTTACACCATCCCAAGCTTCTTTAAAGGCTTGAACCGAGGCATCATCAGTTAATTTGAAGATGCCAGACGCTCCAACGCCACTATCAGGCTTTGCAATTAAAGGAAGACCAATTTTTTTAACAATTTTATCGACATCATCAAGTTCTTTAGCTACTTTACCAGGAACTACTGGAACACCTGCTTTTTTGAAGTGTTTCTTCATTTTAGACTTAAATTTAGTCTTCTTGAGGTGTTTGTAACGCATACCAAAGACATTGAACTGCTCGCGTAGGGCAGCATCATGCTCTAACCAGTGTTCATTTTGAGACTCAATTCGATCAAAAGGCCCATGTCTGTAAAAGAGAAAAGCCGCTGCGCGCTTCACTTCATCTAAGTTTTCCAAGTCTTCCACTCGAAAATACTCAGTAATGGCGGCTTGCAAACCCTGACCTAACTGTTCATAAGGCTCTTGACCGATGGCTAATACGGTCACTCCTTTTTTAGCTAATTCGATTGAAAACTGCTGAAAATTCTCCGGATAGTAAGGAGATAGGACTAAATAATTCATAAAAACCTCCTCTTAGAAGCCCAAAGCTTTCAAAAAATAAGGCATCTGCACGCGCCACCACTCCCAATCATGGGCGACATCTTCTCCCCATTCATCAAACCAAGCAGGAATATTTTTCTCTTGAAGAGCCTCTTTCAGCTTGTAATAAGACGGCAAACCATCTTGTTCCCAAGCGCCAAGTCCTGTGCAGACAATAATATCAGAATGGCGGTAGCGATCAACAAACCAACCGTCATTTTGTTGCCAAATGTAGTCAGATGGTGAATTATAATAAACTGCTAAATCATTACCAAAATCTCCACCAAAGAACCGCGCGTCATAGATACCTGACAGAGCAATAACCTTGTTAAAAACGTCAGGGTGTTGTAAAAAGAAATTGAGTGCATGGTAAGCCCCCATCGAGCATCCCGTGGTCATCATAGGATCAAACCAACCTGTTTTATGCTTGATGAAGGGAATAGCTTCTGAAATCACATAACGATCATAAGCCTGATGGGCTAAGGCTTTATCATGCATAGACTTGCCGTCAGCCAACCAGCTTTCTGCATCAATTGAGCTCAAGGTAAAGAATTGAATTCTGCCCGCCTCAATAAAACTTTGACAAGCCTCAATCATGCCAAAATCAGCATACTCATTGTGGGTGCCTCCAGATGATGGAAAGACCACTACTGGCATTCCAGCATGACCATACCGATTCAGAGCCATCTCTCGACCGAGTTGTCCTGACCAATGACTTAGTCCTTCAAAATGCATACTAATACCTCTAACTCCTCGTTTCTCCTTTTATTTTACCACAATTTTAGGGTTTTACAAATTTTTATTTTCAGAAAATTCTTTCAATCGTTTTCATAATTTAATAATTTGTTCTTTCCTCCCTTCATAATTAATGGAGATTTTAAAATGACATGATGGATAAGGTTTTAGGTTTCATTGGTTTTGTCAGTTACTCGCTTAATGATGACTACCTTCTTGTATTTCCCAATAGTAGGAAAAAAGAGGTTGGACAATTGCCCAACCTCTGCTCTATATGTGACTACTCCCACTCCTCACTGATATGCCTCAAGCATTCTGGAAGATAGGTTGCCCAGACATGTTCGTGGTGCACCGCACCTACTACGACATTAAGTCTAATATGGTCAAGTGGTAAACCACCCTCTAACAATTGGCGATAATAAAGCAAGGACTCATCGATATAAAGTTGCTTGATATTTCCTTGCGTTAATGTCTCATCAGTATCGTCACCTTCGTCAGTCCCCACTTGGATATAGACACGTTGCTTCTCATCTAATGGGTAACGTTTGACAAACCTGTCAAACTCTACTCGATTAAGCCAGTTAGCAGAAGAAAAAACGCCTAATCCACCAATTTGATCCTGATAGATAACGCCCATGAACTGGGTGATGTTCCCTCCCAAGGATGATCCCACCATAGCGGTATGTTTTCTATCTGGCTTGGTCCGATAAGTTTGGTCTATAAAGGGCTTGACCACCTGCATGACAAATTCTGCATATTCCATTCCCTTACCACCCATATTTTGATCCACTTCATGATGAATGTTTGAGAACCGCCAGGGAGCATACTCGTTCATACGAGTTGGATGGTTGTCAATCCCGACGACAATCATCCTTGGAATATCAGGATTTCTCTTGATGGTTGGAATCACCTTCCAAGAATAACCTGTAAAGGCCTCCTTACTATAAAAAACATTTTGCCCATCGTGCATATAGACAACTGGGTAATGTCGCTCCTTATCACGGTCATAATCCTTCGGAAGTAGAACCCTTATTCGACGCTTTTCACCTAAGTATGGGACTTCCAGATGGTGTTCCTTCATCTCTAAATAATAATAATGCTTGTTCATTCCTCACCTCCAGACCATTTTCTTGATTATACACTAAAAACGCTATCATGAAAACTGAAAGGGCGATTTGCCATTTAAATATTCGGAAAAGATGAGGCTGGGAAATAATTCCTAGCCTTCTAATCATTTATCATCAGTTAAACAAGACGCAGTGGTTGATTGGAAGCCCTAAAACCCTTGCTACGCAATCGTTAGAGGCCTTCCTAATCAACTGTGCGGAGGTGGGACAACGAAGTCAATTTCTGCGAAATCATGACTTCTGTCCCACTTTCATCCAGAAATCAGCACGGTATAGTTAAAGCTATCAAGGACCTATTTAATTAATCTTACCCTTTTAAACCACTTCACCGTTTGAAGCGATGACTTGTTTGTACCAATCATAAGAGTCTTTCTTAGACCGCTCAAGGCTACCGTTACCCTCATTATCACGGTCCACGTAAATAAAGCCATAACGCTTCTTCATTTCACCGGTTGTAAAGGATACACAGTCGATACAGCCCCAAGGCGTGTAGCCCCAAAGTTCAACACCGTCTTCATTAATCGCTTTTTCCATTTCCTTAATATGGGCACCAAGATAGTCAATGCGGTACTGGTCATGAACGGAACCGTCTTCTTCTTTGACGTCAATAGCTCCAAAGCCATTTTCAACGATAAAGAGTGGCAATTCATAACGTTCATAGAAAGCATTCAGCGCATAGCGAAGACCAACAGGGTCAATCGCCCAGCCCCAGTCTGATTCTTTGATGTGAGGGTTCTTCACGCTGTACGGGTTAGAGGCTTCAATCGCACTTGAGACATCTGATTGGGCTTTTTGAGAATCAACAACGTTTGACATGTAATAGCTAAAGCCAATGTAGTCAACTGTTCCTTCAGAGAGGACTTTCTTATCTTCTTCCGTAATCGGAATCTGGAATCCTTTACGCTCAAACATCTTAAGGGCATAAGCCGGATAATGGCCACGGACTTGGACATCACAGAAGAACCAGCGGTCATGCATGGCCTGGTTAGCCAGCAAAACATCTTCTGGGCGACAAGAATAAGGATAAATAGGAACCATGGCAATCATGTTCCCAATCTTAAAGTCTGGGTTGATTTCTTTACCAGCTTTAACTGCCAAGGCTGACGCCACGAGGGTATGGTGGCCACAGATGTACATTGCTTCTTCTGGATTGTCATAGTCGCCAAAATGAGCTCCTGAATTGGTCCAACCAAAGATGTCATTTCGGAAGTTCATTTGGTTGTTGATTTCATTGAAAGTCATCCAATACTTAACCTTATCCTTGTAATGACTAAAGACAACTTTTGCAAACTTGACAAATTGGTCAACGGTGTCACGGCTCATAAAGCCACCATTTCTCTTAGCCAATTCGTAGGGCATTTCAAAGTGCGACAAGGTAATTACGGGCTCAATCCCATACTTCAAGAGTTCATCGAAAACAGCATCGTAGAATGCCAAACCTTCTTGATCAGGCTCTGTTTCAAAGCCTGTTGGAAAAATCCGTGACCAAGCAATCGAGGTACGGAAACATTTAAAGCCCATATCTCCAAACATGGCAATATCTTCCTTGTAACGGTTGTAAAAATCAATGCCGACATGGTTAGGATAGTAATTCCCTTCAATGACACCATCCGTAATGACACGGGGAACACCGTGAGCTCCTGCTGTCATCACATCTGCAACACTGAGCCCTTTAGTGGTCTCAAGAACACCACCTTCAAATTGATGAGCAGCTAAAGCGCCACCCCATAAGAAATCCTTTGGAAACGTCATGTGATTTTCTCCTTATCTGTTATTAGGTTTATCATAGCATTTATGCTTATCTACTTCAAGCCCACTTCTATATTCTGGAACAAGGTTTCAAATTATAGAGGCTTAATCGTCATTTCATTGAAACAAGTGTTTAAGTTAAGATAGCAAGGCGAGCAAGATGCCCGCTAAACACCCACCAACAAGGGCTGCACTCAGGTTAAACAGGGTCTTTTTCCACTTTGCTCCTGTCAAGAAATGATAGGTTAAAATACCGACACCTGTTGCCAAACCCATATCGATTTGATGAGGGCCATACTGAGTAATCCAAGGACTAACTTGGCCATGATTAAAAAACCATAAAGGCCCAATAATGAGCAGTAAAGCTAGAAATGCACCCTTAACCTGCCATTTTCGAATAAGGCTCCCCATCAAAATAAGAATCAAAAAAGGTAACAAGCTACTCCCTAAAAGGCTTAATAGAATTTTCAATGCTCCCTCCACCCTTTCTTTCGCCACTTGTGATCAAGCGTAAAGGCTATCCACCCCCCTATAATAGCACCGACACTCACAACAAGAACAGTCACTAAACTCCACTCTAACTCCTTCGGTCCTTTTTGAATAACATCTTTGACAAAAACAGCAACCGCAATAGTAAGTCCCATGTCTATGGGACTACCTCCTTGTCGAGTTTCAATCCATTCCCGATAATGAACCAAGTACCAGACTGGACCCAGTAAAAGAACACCTGCTACAAACCCACTCCATATCCCGAACGGTCCACTAATAAATGGCCACAGCAAAGGGACTGTCAAGGCTGCGAAAAAATAAGCTGAAACACTTTTTAACCACTTCATCCGTTAACCTCCTACGGATATCATCCATCAACTATTCATTATTAAATCACCAACAAGATTATTTTGAAACAGGAAGTCATCCTAAAAGATCGTAAAAATCTGTTTTATGGTAAAGCTAACTGTATAATTTTTGATCTTGACCAGTCGGTAATTTTAAAAATGGAATAAAAACAAGAAGTAACACGGATACAATTGCTAAGAACCAGCTCATAGTTGTATAGGAATAATGATCCAAAATGTGCCCCACAATATTTTGAGTCGCAATTGATCCTAAGCTCCTAACAGCTTGCACCAAAGATAAAGCTGTGATGAAATATCTGGGTTGTATCAAAGAACTAACTATTTTCATATTAACCATAATAAATAACATTCCTGTTGTATGTTTTGCAAGAAGAGTCATGATCACTTTAGACGGAAGCCCTAAGTCCAAGGCATAGATGCCATACTGAAGAAATACTAGCAATGTCGCCAGCATAAAAATTCTCTGACTGGTCATTTGGTCCATGAATTTGTAGGAGAATAGGGTTAAGGGGGCCTCACAAAGGACAGAAATCGCCACAACAGTCGTTGCTAGGCGAATCGACAGGCCAGCATCCTCTAGCATAGCTGGAATATAGGTATGCCCAGTATTGGTCACTCCAGAAAAGACCATGGCGATGACAAGATAGCCTAGATAGGTTTTATTGGAAAAAAGCACCTGCCGAGCTGAGGAAGGAATCTCGTAGTCAACGGTCTCTAAAGGGACTTCCTCAGAAACCTCTGTCCCCCAGATTCCTAATAAGGTCATTAACATGGCCAGAATAAAGCCTGCAAAGAGAGCTTTAGGTGAGATGTAATCATAGATAAGCCCAGATAACTGACTCCCTAGAGCAAAGCCAATGGTTCCCCAAATCCGAATTTTGCCATAGGGAAAAGGGCTGCTCGTCGCGATTTTTTCCATGACGGGGACAGAACCATTGACTAAAAGCAGAACCCAACTATAGGCAATGGCGATCCACAAGAAGTCTTTGACAACTAACATGGCTGCGCCACCAAGTAAACTGGAGGAAAGCAAGATCCAGGTCACTTTTCGAATACCTAACTGGTCATTTAACCAACCGATCAGAGGCTGACTAATCATAGAGGCAATAAAGGAAATCGACACGACAAGAGAGACTTGACTCGCTTTAAACCCCAAATCTAATAAATAGACAGAAATAAGAGACGAGAACAAGGCCCATGAGAGATAGTAAGTGAGGTACATTAAAAGATATGCCCTATATGAATTTTTAAACGCTTTCATTTTATCCTACTTTTTGAGAATTCATCTTATTTATGATACCATGAATTTGACCATAACTCTCCTGGAAAAATAATCTTGGAACACTGTTTACACCTTTAGCCTTGTTTGATAGAACAAAGCCTTCAATCGGTTCCAGCCTTACTACATTTCAATACATTTAGAAAGGGTCTGCATGTTAATTACGGAAAAATTAGAAACCTTTTCATTCTCACCTAGCGAACAATCTATTGTCTCCTTTTTGCTAAAAAATCCTCATACCATTAAGGATTTGACAACCGCTCAAATTGCTGATCAAACCTTTACCTCAAAATCTACTTTAGTCAGAGTCGCCCAAAAGCTCTCCTTTCAAGGTTGGAATGATTTTAAACATGCTTTTTTAGCAGAAGTTGAATATCTCGATAAAACCGTCTCCTATGTAGATGCCAACTATCCTTTTAGTGCTTATGATGGACTTAGTCGTATTGCTCATAAAATTGCCAAACTTAAGCAAGAAGTGATTTCGGAAACCTTAGAATTACTGGACCCTAACATGCTGGAACAAGTGGTTGACATACTAGGAAAAACGAAAACAATTCACATATTTGCCATCAGTAATAATATTTTATTAACAAAAGAATTTGCCTTGCAAATGGGACGTATCGGAAAAGACGTCAGAGTTCATGAGTTGAACGGAGAAACCGTTTTTAAAGCCTATTTTGCTGAGAAAGATAGCTGTGCTATTGTGGTTTCCTATTCTGGCGAAAATAGAAATCTTAATACAATTGCCAATCTCTTAAAAGACCATGGCATCCCTATCGTCCTCATAACTAGTCTTGGCGAAAATTATTTAACCAATCAAACTGAATACATCCTCAGGTTGTCAACACGAGAAAAGCTCTATTCTAAAATCAGTTCCTTTGCTACAGATGAATCCATTTTGTTTTTGCTTGATACGTTATATGCTAGTCTGTTTTCTCTAAACTATGATGAGAATCGTCAAAAGAGAATTTCAGCCTCTAAATTATTGGAGGTCGACCGTTCCTCAAATTCGGTTATATTACAAGAATGAAAGGGCTTTAGTTTTCTTTTTAGCTATTTTAGTTTATAATATAAGTATATAAAACGTAAAGGGATATCGATATGAAAATAGATGATTTAAAAAAGAGTAATCGCGTTGAAGATCGACGTGGGCAACGCTCTTCTGGTGCTGGATACGGCAGCTCTTCAGGCGGTCTCGGTTCGGGACTTCTACTTCAACTACTTCTATCGTCTGGCAAAGGGAAATGGTTAATCCTTGGATTACTATTATTAACCTTTATAGGAGGAGGTTCTAATCTTGGAAACCTTGTCGGATTAGATACAGGTGGCTACTCCAATACTTACCAGGAGGCTGCGGAATCAAGCAGTACAGATGTAACTGATGAAGAAGCTGTTTTCTTAAGTAAGGTTTTCCAAAGTACTGAAGATTTCTGGACGGAAGAATTTGCTAGTGAAGGTTTGACCTACAATCCACCTACTCTGGTTTTATACAGCGGTCGTACGAGTACTGCTTGTGGGCTAGGTGATGCTGCAACAGGGCCATTCTACTGTCCTGGGGATAATAAAGTTTATATTGATTTATCTTTCTACCGTGATTTATCCACTAAGTACAATGCAGAAGGTGACTTTGCCATGGCTTATGTTATTGCCCATGAGGTTGGGCACCATGTCCAAAATGAGCTCGGAACAATGACAGAGTTCTCTCGTGCTCGGCAGCAACTTTCTGAAAAAGATGCCAATGCATTGACCGTTCGACTCGAATTGCAGGCAGATTATTATGCTGGTGCTTGGGCAAAATACGTCGAAGGTCAAGGTCTCTTAGAGCCTGGCGATATTGATGAAGCCATGGCTGCTGCCCACGCAGTTGGTGATGATACTCTCCAAGAACAGGCTTATGGACGTGTTGTCCCTGATAGCTTTACACACGGAACTTCAGAGCAACGTCGTAAATGGTTTGATCGTGGCTACCAATATGGTGATCTCGCTCACGGGGATACCTTCAGTGGGGACATCTAGACTGACATCAATAGGTGATCCATAAGAGATTGCCCGCGATACCACTAAAACGTGCAAAAATAAGGACTTACTTCTGATACAGTCAGAGCTAGGTCCTTTTTAGTTCCTATTTTGAGAGAAAGGCGCTGACAAAATCAGCTCTTCTTTTCGTTTGCGATAAATCCTTTGAGCTGTTTTATCACGATATACGTCGTAGGGATCAAAATGGCCACACTACCAATCCAGGCTGCTGGATTAGCCGCTGCAACACCGGAGAAACCAAAATAATGCAAGCCAATTAGAGCAACAACAACCCGCATGATTAACTCCATAATACCAGCAAGCGTTGGAGCAAAGCTCTTACCAAGTCCTTGTATGAAACCTCTTAAAACGAAAAGAATCGCTAAAATCCAGTAACAAATCCCGTTAATCACATAATAAGTAAATGCCATTTGGTAAATTGATTCCGATCCATTAGGTAGGAACAAGGATGAGAAAAAGCGATTGCCTAAGAGAAGAATGACCACAAAAAGTAAAGACCATATCACAGATAATGTTACTGTTTTTTTGACCCCATCGAAAATCCTTCTATATGCTTTTGCACCGTAGTTTTGGGCTGTGAAGGTCGAAATAGCTTGACCTAAATTAATCATGGGAAGCATAGCAAGCTGGTCGGTACGACTAGCAATTGCTTGTGCTGCGATGGCCTCCGTTCCTAATTGGTTAAGCGCATACTGTAAGGTCATAGTCCCAATAGCTATGATTGAAGCTTGAAAGCCCATAGGAAGGCCAAGTTGGAGGTGTTTTTGACATTCTTCTTTGCTAACGAGATGCCAATCATTTTTAGATAATTGTAGTAGAGGAACTTTCTTCTTGATGTGCCAGATTAGGAAGAGGACTGATAAAATCTGAGCAATTATGGTTGCGACCCCAGCTCCAAAAACACCCATTTTAAAATTCAAAATAAAGATGAAGTCCAAAATAACGTTCAAAATGACAGCAACCATTAAGGCATAAAGGGGTGTTCGACTATCACCTAAAGCTCTGATACTATTGGATAAATAATTATACAATATGGTTGCTAAACTACCGCCAAAGATAGCCGTCAAAAATTGTTTTGATTGATCGATTAACTCAGAAGGTGTTTGCATGAGTTCTAAAAGATTACCCAAAAAGGTAAGGGCGATGAGGGATAAACCTAACCCAATGGCAAGGGAGAGTGTCAAGCCCGTAATAAATGATCGCTTAATATCTGTATCATCTTTGGCTCCATAGCGTTGAGCCAAGATAACAGAGAAACCTCCTGTTAACCCTTGGGCAAAACCAAGAATGAAAAAGACAATACTGCCTGTTGCTCCCACAGCTGCAAAAGACTGTTCTCCTAAGGTATGACCGACAATCATACTGTCTGCGAAGTTATAAAATAATTGAAAAATACTTCCTATAACAAGAGGAATGGTAAATAAGAGAATAACCTTTATCGGCTTCCCCTTGGTTAAATCATGCATGCTTATCTCCTAAAATTCCACTAAATCTTTAATTGCATGAACCAGAATACCCTAATTAGATAGGGATGTCAATAATGAAATACTAATAGAAATGCTAGAAGACGCCTTCTGTCTTCCAGCATTCTATTTTATAGGGAGGGTTCTTCAGTTCAAACTGTCTATTTAATCAACACGTAGTCTAATCCAACTAACTTAGCCCAAGTGATGATTTGATCACTGGTTAAGTTAAGAGAAACAACTGTATGGTGACCACCACCAGCTTCGATCCAAGCTTTAATGCCGTCTTGGAAGTTGGGTTTAACTTCCCAAAGCACACGCGCTACTGGGAGATTTGGTGCTTCAACAGTCGGTTCAAAGGCTGTCACTTCGTTGATCAAGAGTTTAAACTCAGAACCAAAGTCAGCCATTGACACAACGACACCGTCACCAGCCTTACCATCAAACACAAGACGGGCTGGATCTGCTTTCCCACCGATACCTAATGGCGATACCAAGATTTTTGGCTTGTTTTTCGCAAGACTTGGGTCTACTTCAAGCATGTGTGATTGCAAGATGGCTTCTTTACCAAGTCCCATTTCATAAGTATAATCTTCCATGAAACCAGTGTTTTGGTTGTGAGACATAATCTTCATGAAGCGATCGAGAGCTGCTGTTTTCCAGTCCCCTTCTCCTGCAAACCCATAACCATCAGCCATCAACCGTTGTACGGCAAGCCCTGGTAATTGCTCTAAACCATACAGGTCTTGGAAATTGCTCGAAAAGGCTGTGTAGCCACCCTCGTCTAAGAAACGTTTCAAAGCAATTTCATATTTCGCCTGTTCCTTAACATGGTGTTCCCATGTTTCTTTGTCATAGTCAGCATAGTCAAAGTCATACAACTCTTCGTAAGTTGCGAATAAGTCATTGACTTCTTCATCTGTAACAGCATTGACCACTTCAACCAAATCACCAACTGCATAGTAGTCTACTGTCCAACCAAATTTGATTTGAGCTTCGACTTTGTCACCATCTGTTACAGCAACGTCACGCATGTTGTCGCCAAAGCGCGCTACCTTGATGTTAAATCCTTCATTGTAAGCAACTGCAACATCCATCCAGGCACCGATGTCTTTTTGGACAGACTCATTTTGCCAGTAACCAACGATGATTTTGTTGTTTTTCTTGAGGCGAGCGTTGATGAAGCCATATTCACGGTCCCCGTGAGCAGCTTGGTTCAAGTTCATGAAGTCCATATCGATGGTTGCCCATGGAATAGACTCATTGTATTGGGTCGCCAAGTGAAGCAATGGTTTATGAAGAAGATTTGTGCCACGAATCCACATTTTAGCAGGTGAGAAGGTATGCATCCAAGTGATAACACCGGCTACTTCATCACGGTAGTTCACTTCCTTCATGAGCTTTGTAATCACATCTGCTGAGACAGCTAATTCTTCTTGGAATTCAACAGGATATGGCAAATGACCAGACTTGTTAAGCACATCAGCCATTTCACGACCGTGTTTGCGTACTTCTTCTAGCGCATCTTCACCATAAAGGTGTTGGGAACCGATGACAAACCAAAAAACTTTATTATCAGACATGTTGTATTTCTCCTTTTTGAGATGATTCTTATTTTTTGTTTACGATTATTTTTGACCATAGTAAGCATTCTTACCGTGCTTACGGAGGTAGTGTTTATCCAAGACATATTGTGGCAGTTCAGGGGCAAATGGATTAAGCATGCGGGTATAGAAATTCATTTTACACACTTCTTCTAGGACAACGGCATGCATGACAGCGTCAGCTGCATCTTTCCCCCACGTAAAGGGACCATGACCTTGTAGCAAGATACCTGGTATAGCAACAGGATCAAGACCGCGTTTTTCAAAGGTTTCAACGATCACATTACCGGTTTCATGCTCATAACCAGCATCTAATTCTTCTTTGCTTAAAAAGCGAGCACAAGGTACCGTGCCATAAAAAGTATCGGCATGTGTTGTCCCCATAGCAGGAACATCTTGACCAGATTGGGCCCAGCTAGCTGCCCACGGTGAATGGGTATGGACGATACCGCCAATGCTGTCGTAGGTTTTATATAAGACTGCGTGCGTTGGCATATCAGATGACGGGCGTAATTTACCTTCAACGACATTTCCGTCAAAATCACAAACTACCATATCATCGGCAGTCATGATGTCATAGTCAACGCCAGATGGCTTAATGACAAACAATCCTGATTCACGATCGACGGCACTGACATTTCCCCAAGTGTACTTAATCAAGTCACGCTTAGGTAGTTCAAGATTGGCCTGAAATACGGCTTCTTTTAATGCTTCTAACATGTTTCCTCCTATTTGATCAGATCAACAGCTAATTTTTCCAGCTCTAAACCTGATTGGTAGCGCTCCATAAATTGCTTGAAGCCTTCAATATCATCTGCTTCTGGTGCAATAGTTTCCGTTGCAGCTGTAGCAAACACTTTCGTTTCCAGATACTCTGCCAATGAAAGATCTGAATGGTTGAGGTAATCTGCCAAGAGGGCGATTCCCCAAGCTCCCCCTTCTCCAGCTGTTTCCATGACAGAAACCGGTGTTTCAATAGCTGAAGCCAAGAGGCGTTGAGCCACTTCTGGGGTTTTAAAGATACCGCCATGCCCTAAAATACGGTCAATTTGGATTTTTTCTTCTTGGGTTAAGATATCCATCCCTAAGGACAGGGTCGCAAAGGCTGATAGGATATGGCTGCGCATGAGGTTGGCCACTGTCAACCGACTTTCTGGTGTGCGGACTAACATCGGACGTCCTTCATCGATAGCTGTAATGCTTTCTCCTGAATAGTAACCGATGCTCAAGAGTTGACCACAATCTTTTTCACCTTTTAATGCTTCTTTAAAGAGCAATTGGTAAGTAGAATCCATAGACAAGTCTTGGCCTGCTAATCGGCTAAATTCATGGAACAGTTTCACCCAGGCGTTGATATCTGAACTACAGTTATTGGCGTGAACCATTGCGACAGTATCGCCAACTGGAGTTGTTACCACATCGATTACAGGGTAGCGATTTTTGAGGTCATCTTCCAAGACAATCATGGCAAAGATAGAGGTTCCAGCGGAAACATTCCCTGTTCGAGGAGCAATACTGTTGGTGGCAACCATACCAGTTCCAGCATCGCCTTCTGGAGGGCAAAGTGGAATACCAGCTTCTAAGAGACCAGAAGGATCAAGAAGCTTGGCACCTTTTTCAGTTAGTTTGCCAGCTGCTTGACCCGCACTTAAAACAGTTGGTAAGACTTGTTCAAGGGTCCATGGGAAATCTTTAGGTGCGATTAAATCATTAAAGCTTTGAACATAGTCCTGCCGATAGTCAGCGGTCTTTGGATCAATCGGGAACATGCCTGACGCATCCCCAACACCCAATACCTTCTCACCAGTTAACTGCCAGTGAACGTAGCCCGCAAGTGTTGTGAAGAAAGTGAGGTCTGGCAGGTGTTTTTCGTCATTTAAGATAGCCTGATAAAGATGGGCAATGCTCCAGCGTTCTGGAATATTGAAGTCAAGACGCTCACTTAGAGCCTCAGCTGCCTGTCCAGTCATGGTATTGCGCCAAGTACGAAACGGCACCAACAACTGATCATCTTTGTCAAACGCCATATACCCATGCATCATGGCGCTAATACCAAGGCTACCAAAAGTAGTCAATGGTGTTTCAAATTTTTCCTGAACATCCGCCACTAAGTTTACATAAGCATCCTGAATGCCAGTCCAAATGGCATCCAAGTCATAGGTCCAAACCCCATCTACCAACTGGTTTTCCCATTCATGGCTACCAGAAGCAATCGGTAATTGACGACTATCAATCAACACAGCCTTAATCCGTGTTGATCCAAATTCAATCCCAAGAGCTGTCCGACCATTAAGGATGTCTTGTTTTTCTTGAAGCATGATAACCTCCTGTAATCGTTTTCTAAGATACTTTTATTTTACCAGATATGTCCAGACATGTAAAGATATAACTCGATAAATGTATGGACATTTTAGAGTTATCTCTTTTTCATTATAAGCTGTCTAAATAAGCAACATCTTCTGGCTCAATGGTAAAGTCAACTTGGCCATTTTGAAGGATATACTCCTCATGGACAGATTTTGGTAATGGGAGAATATTTTTCTCCAAAAGGTAACGAATACAGATTTGAGGGATTGAATTGCCGTATTTATCAGCCATCTTCTGAATCCCTTCATCACCGAGTAACCGCCCTGTCGCAATTGGGGAATAACCTTCCACCAAGATATTGTGCTTTTCACAAAAAGCGAGGACTTCTGGATTAGTATTTCCGATATGATAAATGATCTGGTTGACCATTGGTGTAATCCGTGCTTTTTCAAGCAGATGCTCCAAATCGTCAACGCTAAAGTTAGACACCCCAATGGCACGGAGTTTTCCTGCTTCATAGGCATCTTCTAAAGCACGCCACATTTCTGCATTTTCGTCATAATAGTGGTTAACGATAGGACGTTCATGCATTTCACTCCAAGGACGGGGAGCATGGATCAACATGAGGTCAATATAATCCACCCCCAGTTGTTCTAAACTCTCATCAATGGCTCGAACAGACTCCTCATAGGATTTCCATTCTGCAGGGATTTTTGACGTGATAAAGACATCTTTGCGGTCCAGTCCGCTATCTTTGACACCACGCCCCACTTCTTCTTGGTTACCGTAGACGTAAGCGGTATCCACATGGTAATAGCCATTTTCAAGGGCAAACTTGGTGGCACGATAAGCATCATTAGGTGCCGATTGCCAAGTTCCAAGGCCCACTTTGTGGATTTCCACCCCGTTTGCTAGGGTAAAGGTTTCTTTTAAAATAGACATGAGGTCTCCTTTTTCATTATTGTTCGATTTGCACGGTCACCACAGACATCGGTGGCACGGTTAAGTTCACAGTCCCATCTGTTGTTGATACACCGTCAAAGGATTTGATGGTGATGGTTTCTGGGTGATCAAAATCGTTATGCGCATCCATTGTATCTGCAGTGATGTAGCGTGCGTCCACTACTTTGCCAGAGTATGCCCCTGTAACGTCTAAGGTTTTCGATTCCTCTAATGAGTAGTTACATACAGAAATAGAAACAAGACCATCTTTCTTAGACACAGTGTAAGAAACAGTGTCATCACTTTCACCATATGATGAAACCAACTCAGCATCTTGATGGACTTTATAAAGATCAAAGACGTGATAACTTGGGGTTTTCACCATTTGATCCCCTTCGGTCAGGATCATGGATTGCAAAACGTTAACGGTTTGGGCAATGTTAGCCATGTGAACACGCTCAGCATGTTTATGGAAAATATTAAGGGTTACTGCTGCTACCATAGCGTCACGAATCGTGTTTTGCTGGTAAAGGAAGCCTGGATTGGTTCCTGGTTCAACCGCCAACCATGAACCCCACTCATCGACAATGAGACCAACCCGTTTTTCAGGATCGTATTTGTCCATGATAGTGCTGTGTTTGGTAATGAGCTCATCCATCTTTTGAGCGCTCTTGATGAGAGACCACCAGTGTTCTTCTTTGAAGCCAGTAGCAGGGCCTTTATCCAGCCATTCACCAGTCAAGGCATAGTGGTGCAAGCTGATGCCATCCATAACGGGTGCAGCGATTTGCATGACCTTATCCATCCAGTTGTAGTCATCAATGTTTGGCCCACAAGCAATCTTATAAATCTTTTCGGTACCATATTGGCGAACATAAGTCTGATAGCGTCTGTACTCATTCGCATAATATTCAGGACGCATGTTACCACCACAGCCCCAACTTTCGTTCCCCACACCGAAGAACTTGACAGACCATGGCTCTTCTTGGCCATTTTCTCGGCGAAGGTTGGCCATAGGAGACTCGCCTCCCATGGTCATGTATTCAACCCATTCCTGCATTTCTTGAACGGTTCCGCTACCGACGTTACCGTTGACATAAACCTCACAACCGAGTTGCTTGGTTAGCTCAAAAAATTCATGGGTCCCAAAATGGTTATTTTCTGTGACACCACCCCAGTGGGTGTTAACGATTTTCTTACGATTTTCTTTAGGGCCAATACCGTCTTTCCAGTGGTATTCGTCTGCAAAACAGCCACCCGGCCATCTGAGAACCGGAATTTGGATATTTTTCAAGGCTTCAACCACATCAATGCGCATGCCATTGACATTAGGAATAGATGAGTCTTCACCCACATAGAGGCCTTCGTAGATACAGCGGCCAAGATGCTCCGCGAAATGACCGTAGATGTATTTTGAAATTTTTGGACCCTGTTGTTCGGTCAATGTTACTTTCATGTTTGCTCCTTTTTAACGTCAAACGAGATAATTTTCTTTAGCTTATAATGACTAAATATGTTATTTAACCGCTAAGCGAATCACATTCCAAGACAATGGCTCTAATTGTAGGGCAACACTATCTTCTGATAGCTCATAACGGTCTGAGTCAACTGGTTTGATATCGTTTGATGCTAGTGTGTTGACTGCCTTAATATCATGTCCTGCAATTTGAGTAAAGGCAGTAACACCTGTCACATCAAGGCCAAGGCTGTCGATGGTAAAGGCCATTTCCTCTCTTGAGCGGTTAACCGCAAAGACAGTAACTTCTGTTTCATCTTCGTTGAGGACTGCAATAGATTCCAGATACGGAATAGCATCGTAGTTACCAGCACTATAAGACTCCGTTTGGATGAGTGGTGTCAACACAGTACCGCGGCCGTATTTAGCAGCCTGCATAAACGGATAGAAAATAGTCTGGCGCCATGCTGGACTTTCATTGTCGTTTTCTTCCGTAAAGATCGGCGCGATAACATTAACCAACTGAGCCAAACAAGCGATTTTAATACGATCAGCGTGTTTCAGAAGCGTGATTAACAGTGTCCCCAAAACAAGTGTGTCTTCAAAGTTATAATGATCTTCCAACTGTGGTGGGGCAATCAACCAAGGCTTGATGGTCTTGTCAAACTCATTAGAGTGGTACCAAATATTCCATTCGTCAAAGGAAAGGTTCATTTGTTTTTGACTATGTTTTTTAGCTTTGATGGCATCACACATAGCAGTTACACCCTTAATAAACGCATCCATATCAAGAGAGCAAGCCAAGTACTCTTCTAAGTTGTTGGCATGGTTGCCGTAATATTGGTGAAGGGAAAGGTAATCCACATAGTCATAAGTATGGTCTAAAACAGTTAATTCCCAGTCTCCAAAGGTTGGCATTTGGCTATTTGAACTACCACAAGCGACAAGCTCAATGGAATCATCCACCAACTTCATTGCTTTGGCTGTCTCACTCGCTGCACGCCCGTACTCTTCAGCTGTTTTATGCCCAATTTGCCATGGACCATCCATCTCATTACCGATACACCAGGTTTTAATGGCAAAGGGTTCTTGACGTCCATTGGCAATGCGTCGGTCACTCCACTCTGTCCCACTTGGGAAATTACAGTATTCGACGAGTTGTCTAGCTTCATCTATCCCGCGCGTTCCCATGTTGACCGCCATATTGACCTCTGCTCCGACTTCTTCCGCCCAATCAAAGAATTCATGGATGCCGACTTCGTTGGTCTCGATCGCCCGCCAAGCTAAATCTGTACGTCTAGGGCGCTTTTCTTTAGGACCAACACCATCTTCCCAGTTATAACCAGATAAGAAGTTCCCGCCTGGATAACGGACCAGGGTAACTCCTAATTCTTTGACCAATTCCTTAACGTCGTTACGGAAACCATTGGCATCACTCGACGCGTGATCTGGTTGGTAAATCCCTCCATAAACCGCACGTCCCATGTGCTCAATGAAGGAGCCATAAATCCGTTTATCCACTTGTGAGATTTGCATGTCTTTCACAAGTTTTAAAGATGCTTTTTGCATATCTGTTCCTTTCCTTATGATAATCATTTTTTCCCGATAACACCAAAACCATCGGCATTCAGACCAGCCAAGCATGGTGTCATCACACCATTTTCTAACTCTTGCCAGAAAAGAAGTCTGTACCCTTCCCAGAGATATTCATTGTCTGTAACAGCTGTCAAATCTTGTTCCTTCAGTGAAACCAACTCACTTTGTTTCAAGTCACTGTCAGCTGCAAATCGGACAATGTCCCATTCTCCTAGTAAATCATTAACGGATTCCGGTTGACCGCCATCATAAAGGAGCGGGGAAATTACTGGCCAGCCATTGGACAACCATTTCAATTCCCTGACGTTTAAGAAAAATTGATCCGAAAAAGTTTTCCGTCTGGCATGATGGACGACAAACAATCGGCCATCAGAACGTTTTAAAATGGAATTGTGGCCTGGTGCATAGACTGGCAATTCGTCCTCAAACTGGAAACTACCCAAGAGCTTCACACCATTTAAGAGCGGATCAATCTCTAAATCGTTCATATCTTGTCCCTTGATGTCCAGATAAGGGCCATCAACATTGCGAGAGCGTGCCACACGAATATGATAGGTATTGCTCAAGGAATCATAAGAGCTAAAGAGATAGAAATAATCCGTTTCTGGATGGTAGTAAACAAAGCAACCTTCTATGGCTGTATCCACACTCTTAGGTCGTGCTGCGATTCGTTTGCCAAATCCATCTTGACTCGGTTTACCAGTGTTTTTATCAATCGGTAGAATGTAAATCCCCCCAAAGAAAGACCCGTAAACCATCCACTGCTCACCGTCACGATCTGTTACGATGTTAGCATCAATCGCATTATGCGTGCAGAGGTCTGGACTTGTCTTGACCACGACACCCTGATCTATAAAAGGTCCCGTAGGTGAGGTAGCCGTAGCAAGCCCTATATATGAAGTCGTGCTTCCAAAGGTCGATGCCGAATAATACATGCGATACTCCCCTTGGTAGTTGATGATCTCTGGAGCCCACAACCCGACAGCATTACTCCAGGCTTTGGCATCCTCTGGGACACCATCTAGCGCACTTCTATCGAACTTCCAATAGACTAAATCAGAAGATTTCCGAATAGGAACCCCAGAGGTTTCAGGCTGTCTCGTATCTGTGGAATACAGATAGAAAACACCATCTGCTTCAATAATTGTCGGGTCATGAACACCGAATTCCAGTTGACTTTCTTTTACCATGATCTTATCTCTTTCTCTCTATACTACAGCATTTCTGCCTTATGACTTTTTCTTTTTTGATAAGAAAGGAACACTCCCCAAAAGGCCGAAAAGAATGAGGCCTATTGACGAACTAAATGACCGTTTATCTCCTGTTTTTGGCAAGGATTTTGAGGAATTTGACAGATTAAGACTTACTTCAGCATCCGTCTCGACAGTTTGTGGGAGGTTTAAGTCATTTGATTCTTTTTTAACTGCATTTGATACCACTTCAGATTGACCACTATTAGTGACCGTTGAATTTCCAATTGCTTCATGTATTGAATTATTAGGAATCAAAGGCTTAACATGGCCATTTACGTCTGGTTTAGGCGTTTCTTCAGGATTAGGCTCTTCCTCTGGCTTGTCAATGTTTTCAGGAAGCTCAAGGTCGTCATCTTCCGGATCATCAATAACCTCAATCTCTTTGAGTTCATAGTCTTTACTTCCCCAAAGAACCGTATTATCATCACCGACAAGAGCGAAAACAAGTTTCACTTGACTAGACCTTTCAGCATATTGAAGAGCAAACTGACCTTTATAAACATGACCATCCACACTTGTGAGGTTAAGGTGATAGAGACCATCTTGAGATGCAGTTGTCCAAGTTCCTGTAAATCCTCCTGAAACTGTGCCATCCTCATGTAAAATGATAGAAGCTTTTGGAATCGCGCGACCGCTACTATCTGTCCCGTGATTAACAAATTCATACTCACCTGCCAACTCAGAATCAGAAGCCAAGGTAAGCGCTTTTTCTTTTTCGTAAAATTCATACGGCAAGGCTACAGGCCAGCCGTCTTCCGTCATGACCATGCGATGCACTCTGACTTCATGATACTCACTACCTTGATCAAATCGGGTATGATAAACCAGGTACCAGTCACCATTTTCATCAATGAAGGCTGAGTTATGGCCCGGAGACATGTAAGCTGCATCAAAATCATTAAAATTATAATTCCCCATCACCTTGAGGCCATACGCCGTATTAATTGGCTCAGGGGTCCAGCCAGTGTATTGAGGATTATTGCCTTGGGTATCTACATACAAGCCGTCTACCGTTTTAGAACGGAACAAGCGCATGTTGTAGCCACCCTCACGGGTCAAGCCACCATAAGTGACAAAGAGGTAGTAATAATCCGTATCGGCATCGTAAACAATGTAGGGGGCTTCACCGGATTGGTGCCATCCTCCCAGCAAATGGGTTCCAAAATAACGATCAATCCGCCGTCCATCAGGCGTTACACCATCGATACCGGGGTAAATCGCTTTACCAGTCACTGGATCAAGCTCTAAAAGATAGATACCCCCAGACCACGATCCATAGGACATGTAGAGGCGATCGTCCTTATCGAAAAAGACATTGGCATCAATCGCATTTGGTGCATAGTCATTATCATAGGCATGACCGTTGTCACGGTTCCACTTGTCATTGAAACCATCTACGATAATACCTGCTTCGATCAATTCGTCGATATGCGTATTGGAGTAATGAATGTTACGACTGCTACCATCCGTTGCATTTTCTTTGGTGAATCCTGAGTAAATCAGCGTATCTTTAAAGTCGTAAGGGCCTTCTACTTCCTTAGAGACTGCATAACCAATGACAGACCGTCTCCATGTTGACGAGGAGGAGAAATAATACATGTATGCCCCTGCTGTGCCATCCTCCCACTGATAAGAAGGGTTCCACAGTACATCAGGTGCCCAGACAGAATACCTGCCTCCAGCAGTATCTGCATCATCATAACCAGCCCATTCAAAGACTGGCGCTAAGTTCTCATTGAGATCTCCCAGAACACTAGACGGATTTTCATATTCTCTGCCAAATAGTGCTGTCCAATTCTGTAAGTCATCTGACTTAGCCTGAGCTAAGTGAGAGCCAAAGACATAGTAAGTGCCAGTGGTGTCATCATAAAAAATGGATGGGTCGTGGACTGACACGCGACTAAAAGCTTCTCTCTCTTCTAATGTTCCTACCGCTTGTCTTGTAGATACTGGTGTTACAGCTACTGATTCCAGATTCTCTGTGTCTCCGCTCAAGGCTTCTTCATTTGCGGGTTCAGTCAGAGCAACGACCTCAGGAACCTCTCCATCTTGAACATCATTGGCGAGTAATTCAGATTCATCTGGATGTGTTGAAACTCCAGGTACCGTTTCAGAAGACACATTATCTTTACTAGATAATGTATCCTCACCGATGTTGTCTGTTGACTGTTCATCATTAGTTAGAGCCGTAGGCTCTAATAATGTTGTTGAGTTATCAGATGGCCTTGATTCATCAGCTGATACAACAGGAGCGACTGAAAGCAATAAAATTGTCCCTAATAGTACGCTGCAAGCGCCCATATAGCTTTTCCTAAGTGAGTAACGTTGACGACAATTGTTAAATGCAAATGGATTATGTTTCATCTGATTTCCTTTACTACTTATTTAACTATGACAGAATTGCAATTACTTATTTATTTTCGATTAGGCATCACCAGGTTCCCCAAATACCGGGAATCCATTCTCATCCCAAGTAAAGACTTGAGCATTGGCATGACGGTTTGGATTGTCCAAAGGATCGCCTTCTTTATTTTTTTCTGGCCGTGCATGGAAGATCATCACATCTTCAGTATCATCTTCATTACGGGTAAAGGAATTATGTCCGGGACCATACAGGCTATTTTTTTCCGACGATACAAAGACTGGTTTGTCCAGTTTGTTCCAAGAATAACCATCTAAAAGATCATCGCCAACATTGGCCCACAACAAGCCTACAGCATAGTTTTCATCAGTCGCACTGGCAGAGAAGGTCACAAAAACTTTGCCATTTCGGATAATCGCTGCCGGTGCTTCATTAACCATAAAGCCGATTTTTTCCCAATCGTATTCAGGAATGGTCAAGACCGTTTGCTTGCCTTCCAAGGTCCATGGATTAGCCATTTTTGAAATGTAAAGGTTTGAGTTGCCAGGAATCCTTGGATCCAACTGTGCCCAAACGTAATACAATTCATCTTCAACTTCAAAAACAGTCGCATCAATACTGAAGCTTTCAAACTGTGTTTTGATTTGGCCTTTTTCCACCCAATCACCTGTCATTGGATCAGCATTGCTGTTTTCAATGACAAACATTCTATGGTGATTGTGCTGATTACGTTCAACCGCGTGGTTACTCGCTGCGAAGTAGATATACCACTTCCCTTGAAGAAAGTGAATCTCTGGCGCCCAGACCAACTCACTGAGTGGACCAGATTCATGCGCTTCCCAAACGGTCACGATTTCAGCATGATCGCCTAAATCATTCAATGTTTTGGCACGACGCAATTCAATAGACTGATAGCCAGGAACTGATCCTGTAAAATAATAATAGCCATCCGTGTGTTTGTATACCCAAGGATCTGCTCGCTCTAATACAATCGGATTTTTATAAATTCCATTAATACTCATTTTTCTTTCTCCTCTATCATAAATAAGGGAACGCCCTTAGCAGAAATACCTGTAAAAGTCATTACCTGTTTCTCTTGTCGTTCATCCCAATTTGAGACAAACTTCCCTCGATAGGTGACTCCTTCAATCTTAATACTAGAATCTTCGGTGATGTTATCTGAAGCTAATTGCCACGTTCCTGATAAATCACCCGTTAACTTCTCATTTCTGCCCAATTGAACAGACTGAGGTTCTATAAAATCTGCTGTAATGTCTTTATCAAACTCAAGCAAGCGATAAGAACTGGCCACTTGATTGATTTGATACTGATCAATAACTTCGCCACTATATCTTAATGGTGCTAACACTGGCCATCCGTCTTCTGTAAAATACATTTGATGAACCCTGACTTCATGTATTTCCCCAGCATTTAAAAACCGAGTATGGAAAATGGCATAGTAGTTACCAGTCTCTTCATCATAATAAGTGGAATTATGTCCTGGAGACATATAACCAGCATTAGTCAATCCATCGTCCGGTTCATAGCTAAAATTACCGATTAGTTTGACACCGTAGTCTTGAATACTGAAATCATCAAACACAGTGCCAGCAGCGCCTTTTACAGAATCCATGAGGTTGCCTTCCATATCTTCATAGGGACCATCTGGTGTTTTAGAGCGTGCTACTCTTATTTGATAACCCCCATCTGCTGTTAAACCGCCAAAGGACGTAAAGAGATAGTAATAACCTGTATCCTTATTGTATTGGATATAAGGCGCTTCAATACGACTATGATTACCACCTAGTAGGTGTTTTCCGTAGCCCTGACCTTCTTGTGGTAATCCCGTTTCTTCATCCATCTCAAGAATAAAGATACCGCCCGAATAAGACCCATAGACCATCCATAGTTTCTCATCATTATCATAGAAAACATGAGGATCTATGACATTAGGATGCTTGGTAGCATCATAGGTTTGGCCAAACTGTGGGCTGGTGCCAGAATAAAGGAAGGACTCGACCTTCTTGAAAGGACCATCAACAGAATTTGCTACAGCAACTCCCAAAACAGACAAAGGAGAATCTCCAACACAGAGACAATAGTATAAATAATACTTACCATTTTTTAATTGAACAAGATCACTTGCCCAAAGTGTATTGGTTTTTGCATAAGCAAATTCTTCTTTTAAGTCTGCTCGAATATCTTCAAACAAAATATCTGTTGGGACGGAATCTGCTAATTGTTCCCACTTGATTAAATCCACTGACTTTGCCAACATAGCATGGGAACCCACGATATAGAACTCATCGTCACTTTTAATGATCGACGGATCATGTACACTCACATTTTCAAACTGTGGGTCCTGAAGCTGCTGTTTCACTGGTTCTACTTGGCTTTTACAACCAGCAAGTAAACACATGGTTAAACATAAGAAAGCTAATCGTTTTTTAGTCAAGAACTCCCCATCCTTTCTTGGCGTAGTCCATTTTAAGAACTCTATGAATCGTGAAAATAAACAGAGCAATCGAAAACAAGCTTATCAAAGGATAGGAAATAGATAAAATGAAGAAGGTAATGAGGCTAAGCACACTAATCAAAGATGATCTTAAAAATACCAAGGGACTTAAAACAATAAACTTGAAATAAGACAAATCAATTTTCGTTTCAACTGTCATCAGATAAGAACTATTGAGAATCATGATTAGGAGATAGAAAATAATCAAGGTCGTTGGAATCATAAAACCTGCTCTGAGGATGTCCACTCCTCTAATTAAAAACCACTCCAATATAAAAACGATTAATAGAACAGTTGGTACAACTAAAACTAATTTATGATGTTTGAAGGTTAAAGAAAAACTCTTGAAAAACTGTTTCGTGATTTCAAAATAACTGTAGTCAGTTTTAAAATACATTCTATCTTTTATAACATCCATAGTGGCTACTGTACTCGGAATAAGACCAAAAATCCCCAGTCCAATAATACACGCCAAGATCCATAAGATGTTCAAAAGGATGAATAAGACTGCAATATGAAGCCACTCCATTAATCTATTCCATACCATAATGTTAACCTTTCATACCAGATAAGGCGATAGATTCAATAATTTGTTTTTGGAAAATAATGAATACTGTCAATACTGGTAACAATGAGATGACAGATGCCGCCATAATCAATGGATAGTCTGTTTGAATAGCATAAGCTGCATTCAAGTTCGCAATAACAACTTGCAAGGTTTGCTTTTCTGGAGTATTGAGGTAAATCAATGGCGCAAGGTAGTCATTCCATACCGCCATAAACCATAGAATAAATTGAGCGGCTACCGCTGGTCGAATCAACGGGAAAATCAAATTAAAGAAGATTTTGGGGTAAGTAGCTCCATCAATCTTAGCTGCTTCTACTACCGAATCAGGAATATTAGACAGATATTGTCTCAAGAAGAAAATCATCGTGATATTACCGAACAAACCAGGTATGATCAGTGGAAGCAAGGTATCAACCCATCCAATTTTTGAGAACATCATGAATTGCGGAATCATGACAACTGGATAAGGAACCATCAAAGCTCCAAGAAGAATAATGAACAGCAAGTTTTTAAATGGAAGTCTTAATTTTGCAAACGCAAAGGCCGCCATACTAGATGTAATGGTCCCTATTATCGTAACAGTCAGGGAAACAATAACCGTATTTTTGATACCTGATATCAAGGTATCTAGTTCGAGGAGACGTTGATAAGCATCCCACTTGATAGGATTAGGAATCCATTGAGGTGGTAGTTGAAAAACCCCTGCCTTGTCTTTTAAAGAGGTCGAAACCATCCACAAGAGTGGGCCAACCATGACGATTGAACCAATCAGTAAGATGATTACAATTAGGACATTTGAAAGTTTTCTTTGTTTCATTTTCTTCTCCTAATCTAAAGTGTATTCTGAGCGCTTATTCAACCAGAATTGTAGGGCTGTAACAGCAAACACAATGACTGCCAATACTAAGGCCATACTACTTGCGTACCCCATTTGGAAGTTTTTAAAGGCTTTTTGCCAGATATACCAAACAATAGTAGCTGACCCGTATTTAGGTCCACCTGTTGGTGTCATAATGTTAATTTCAGTAAAGATTTGTGAACCACCAATAATGTTGGTTACAATTAAGAAGAATGTTACTGGTCTTACCATAGGCCAAGTGATGTTGGTAAATTTCTGGAACGAAGAGGCACCGTCAAGTTCGGCCGCTTCATAAAATGTCTTAGGGACACTTTGAATGGCTGCTAAATAGAGCAACATGGAGTGCCCAAGCCCTTTCCAAATAGTCATAATGATGATAGCTGGTTTAACGGTTGTTGGGTTTTGCAACCAGTTAGGTCCATCAATACCAAATATTTCTAACACTTGGTTGACCAAACCAAAGTCACCGTTATAAGCCCATTGCCACAAAATAGAAATCGCTGCCAAGGAAGAAATAACAGGGATGTAGTAAACTGTCCTAAAAATAGTCGTTCCTTTAATACCGCGACTTAAAGCCGATGCTAGAGCAAATGACAACAGCAATCCGATTGGGATACCAATCATCAGATAGACCGTATTCCCCATGGTTTGATAAAAATAGGGATCTTTAAATAATTTTTGAAAATTACTCATCCCTACAAAATTCATTCTCCCCAAACCATTCCAGTCCGTTAGTGAAGCATAGATGGAATAGAGGAAGGGCAGTAGAGAAAAGGCTAAAAATCCTACTATGGGTAAGATTACAAACAGAAATGCAGCCCGATGCTCACTTGCATGAAGTTTACTTTTGGGCCTTTTGACAGTTTGAGTTTGAGACATGTTGGTTCTCCTTTTTAAAAAGAGGGCTGAGAAATCTATTGACTCTCAGCCCCACCTAATCTTTATAGAGTGATAAGAAACAAGAGCACTAATCATTCGATACAGCTTGTTTTAGGTTACTGCAGTATTTTAACAAAGCGTATAAAAGTTACTGAGCCATTTCTTTTTGTTGATTTGCCGCATCTAATTTTTCTTGCATCTTAGGTTGCATTTCCTTCACGTAATCTTCAGCAGTAACATCACCATCAAGTACTGTTTGAATATTAATGAAGAACTCATCATACCATTCAGCTGTGTAAGTCCATGCCGCTGGCATTGGATGACCGTAATCTTGAACAATGTCAAGGAATTCTTTACGGTTATTTGGAACAGTAGTCGTATCTGAAGCCCATTCTTCAGCCATATCAATCAAGTTAGGAATTTGAATTTGAGCATCAACCAATTGTTGCTGACCTTCTTCAGATGCACTGAGATACTCTACCAGTTTAGCAGCTTTTTCAGGATTTTTAGTTTTACTAGATGCACCGATACCTAGTGAACCAATAAATGTAGCCGGTTTACCAGTTTTACCAGCTGGCCAAGGAATTAAGTCATACTCAAAATCAAGACCTGCATAGGTGCTCATATCCCAAGGTCCAACTGGGAAGAAGGCAATTTCACCATTCATCCAACGTTGATAAGTATCAAGTGTTTGAGCATCTGCAATAGAAGGTGTTACTTCATGGACATTTTGCAAATCAGCGAAGTATTGAAGAGCTTCTGCAAATTCTGGTGTATCAACGGTTACAGTATCTTTAGCTTCGTTAACCCAGTCACCACCATTACTCCAAACAAAGGCCTGTAAACTCCAGTTAACGTTGAAACCAGTAGCCCACTGATCAACTTTGCCATCACCACTGGTATCCTTAGTTAAATCTTTAGAAACTTTAACAAATTCATCCCATGTATAAGGCTTGTCCTTATCTGGTAACTCAATTCCAGCTTCTTTGAACATGTCTTTGTTATAACCAAGGGCAAAAGGACCTAAGTCTTTCGGAAGTCCATAGAGAGGACCTTTTCCTACTTGCTTACCATCATAACGATAGGTATTTACCCCATATTCCCAAATATTACCAAGATCGAAGTCTGAATCTTCCACATATCCTGTAATATCAAGAAGGACACCATTGTCCACATAGGCCATCAAATTATGTTGCTCCACATAGAAGACATCTGGTGTATTCCCGCCTGAGATAGCTGCCTGGAGTTTGGTAGCATATTGGTCTGCATCAGTAGCAATAATTTTTACTTTAACACCTTCAGCTTCTTCAAATTTATTGATTGCTGCTTGGTAAGCTTTTTTCTCGTCCTCACCGCCACGGAACATGAACGTCAGAGTATCAGAGTCTCCACCATCACTAGAGGACCCTCCGCCATTTCCACAACCTGTCAAAACAAGTGAACTTAATCCTGCTAAAACAAGCGCGCTTTTCAACCATTTCTTCATTTTTTTCTCCTTTTTTAAAATAAATAAATTTTGGTTTTAATTAACTTTTTTATTAATCTTTTTCGAATTTTGGATACCTCCTTTATTTTTGTAAGCGTTTTATTATTTTTTACGATTATAGTATATCCTTATAAATAGCCTTTGTCAACACTTTTTATCAAAAATATTAATATTTTTTACTAGATTAACTTATTAGTTAAATATAATATAAGATAAACAGAAATCGTTTACATTTGTTAATTTTTTTGTTATGATTAAAAAAAGGAGAAACGGATATGGAACTAGAAACAACTCAGGACGCTCTGCCGGTCTATGAAGCTCTGGCTAGCAAGGTAAGGTTAGAAATTGTCCAACTGCTAGCAAAACATAAAATGAATATCAGGGAACTTGCTGATACTTTAAAGCTCAGTAGCGCTATCACAACAAAGCATATTCAAAAACTGGAAAAGGCCCAATTGATCAAAACGGAACGCATTGGGCACCAAAAAGTGTGTAGCCTTAGGGTTGAGAAGGTCGTTATCCATTTTCCTAAGCAGCTCTTCAGTTCTTATTCAACCAAGGAAATCTCTATCCCAGTCGGCCACTATACTGACTACTCCGTTGAACCGACTTGCGGTCTGGCTAGTGCTGAGCAGTTTATTGGACCAGTTGACGAGCCCAAGTACTTTATTGTTCCGGAGCGAATGGACGCGCAAATTGTCTGGTTTACCAAAGGGTTTTTGGAGTATAAATCCCCTAATCTACTAAATGATGACGAAGAATTGATGATGATGGAGATTTCCTTTGAAATCTCATCAGAATTCCCCTTTGCCAATGACAACTGGCCATCAGACATCACTTTTTTTCTTAACGATATGGAATTAGGAACCTGGACCAGTCCTGGAGACTTTGCAGATATCAGAGGGAAAAACACCCCCGACTGGTATCCCGATAATTTAAACCAGTATGGACTCTTAAAGACCATTCGTATCATGAATCACGGCACCTATATGGATGGTGACCCTATCTCTGATCTTGTAATTTCTGATATTGATCCCTTTGTGGATACCTGGAAATTTAAAGTTGAAGTCAAGGAAGATGCTAAAAACGTTGGTGGCTGTACCTTATTTGGGAAAGCTTTTGGGAACTACGACCAAGATATCAAGATAAAACTTTTTTACAACTAACACAAAAACTAGCGATACTGATCACAACATCTGTAGTGACCAATATCGCTAGTTTTTTTTAATTACCAAAGGTTAATAGGACAGGATTTCCCTTCAAGAGCTGTTCTAAATTTATAGAAACAACCGCATTTACTACATGTAGGCCCTTGACGGGCAGGACAACTTTCACAAATGCTTTGACGTCTTTGCCACTCTTTTTCATCCACCTTATTGGTTTCCATTGCCAATTGAAAAGCAATCATTTCTTCTATGGCTTCGCCTTCGACGTGTTTTTTGATATCGCACCCAAAACAAAGATTAGTCATCTGCTACCTCCTTAGGGAACCACACGCGCATGCCAGTCACCCCTTGATTAGCCCAGAGGAAATAAGGCATCAGGTGAAGTGGTGTTGGCTCTGTTACTTCTTTATCTCCATTAAAGCGATAAAGACCTTCCCAAGCCGGAACTTTTAAGGCAGGGATGGTTACTAGCGGATAGGAAAGAGCAAGATCCGTCGCTAGAGTGGCCTCATATTCACCCTCAAAATGCTTCGGAATACGACACCAGTCAAGGCAAGGATTTTGAAGTGTCTGTCCACAGTAGACAAAGGGCCCTTTTTGAAAGGCCACTTTTCCAACTGTTGACTGAACAAGTGGATTTGCTGTAATAGTCAACAAAGGCTGTTTAAAGCTAATCTTGACTTCTGCTTCATTACTTAGTGCCACTGTTACCCAGTCATCTGTCTCAGCCATTATGTCTCCGCCACAACAAGTGACCTGAAATTCTGTCGCCCAGTAAGGTTTTCTAAGAACTAAATGCTTAGGCATTCCTTTATAAAACACGCTGACACTGTCACCAGTTGGAAAAGCTGTTTCTTGATGTAACTCAAAGTCTTCTGTGACCAGATCAGATGCCACATAGAGGTTCAGATAGATGGAATCCTCAAACGGCGTATAGATATAGTTCCCAATAGACGAAATGGTTCTTGCGAAATTCGGTGGGCAGCACGCACACCCCAACCAGTCAGGACGTTCTAGCTTGACATGCCCCTTATCCGGATTAAAGCGACATGATTCTATGTCTACCTCTAACGGATTGACATAGAAGAAATGCTTCCCGTCTAAGGCAGCCCCTGACAAGATACCATTGTAGAGAACCCGCTCCATCACATCAATATACTCACCCTTAGGAGATATCTTAAAGAGTTCATAGGCAAAATACAGGAGGGCGATAGAGGCACAGGTTTCACAGTACATGGTATCATTGGGCAAATCGTAGGGACCTACAAAGGCTTCCCCATGGACTGTACTGCCCACGCCACCCGTAATATACATCTTGTGCTTGGTGATGTCTTCCCAAATCTTATGGGAAGCTTCTTTTAACTCTTCATTATCCAGATACTGAACCAGCTTGGCCATCGCTGTAGACATGTAAAGCATACGGACTGCATGACCAAGCGCAACCTCTTGATATTTAGGTTGAGTATAAGCCTGTAAATAGATCAAATCAACTGGTGGATTATCAGACGACAAGCCATCTTTCAAATTACGGACAATTTCCTTGTGGTAAAAATCAGTATCTAGCCCTCTAATTTCTAAGAAAAAGTTTGCCAGCTCGAGACACTTTTCATCACCTGTATAATCATAGAGTTTCAAAAGAGCTAGTTCAATTTCTTGGTGCCCATCTGCTCCCTGTATCTGTCCTTGGCCCCAGCCGAAATGCTCTGCAATATTGTCCACAAACCGAAGGACAATATCTAAAATTTTAGCCTTACCGGTGGCCTGATGATAGGCAATAGCTCCTTCAATCAAATGACCTGCGCAATACAGTTCATGGCTAAAATAGAGCTGACGGTATTTTAAATCTGGGAAGCGTAATTGAAAATAGGTGTTCTGGTAACCCGTCGGTTCCTGAGCCTGGGCAATGATGTCAATGAGCTCATCTGCTGCAGCTTCTAACTTGAAATCTTCAGTTATTTGCAGTTGGTAGCCAACAGCCTCTAACCATTTATAGGCATCGCTGTCTTGGAAAAACCAGCCAAAAAGATCTCCCTCTGATAAGCCGGCTGCAATTTTAAAGTTTTCAATCGCATGACTTTTCCCAGCAGGCAAGCTAGCATCCTGACGTTCTGCCTGCACATCAACATCAATCTCATCTTTTAGGACTGCTAATTGATAAGGTAGGGTCTCCGTGCGAATAAGGTCAAGGTAATAGTTCCAAAACTCTGACGTTATGTTTACTTGGTTTAAACGAAATGCTTTCATTCTTCCTCCATAACCATAAAACGCTTACAGTTTATTTTAACAACTTTGTCCAGACATGTAAAGTTATTCTATAGAAATCGTTGTCATAATATTAGCAATAGAATTATCAAAATGGTTTCTGATTTTAATAATACTATGACTTTTGTTCTAAAAATAAAAAACCAGTTTTACAACTAGCTTTTTATTTTGATCAGCCCTAACCGTTTTTAGTTTTTCTTCTCCACCGAACTTCTCATTTTCAATTCAGCTCCGAATTCTTTGATTTGGAGCGTTTTTTGTTTTTCGATGCATTGAATTAACTGTTCAGCAGCGTATTTGCCTAACTGTCGTTGAGGATGGATAACACTCGTAAGTTGATAAACCTTAGCAAGGTAGGAGTTATCATGACTGACGATTGATAAATCTTTTGGGACAGTATAGTGATGTTTTTGAAGTTGTCTGATGAGCTGACTAGCCACTTCATCATTATAACAAACTACTGCTGTAGGAGCACTGTCTGATGTCACAAGAGCATCCGCATAGGCTTTAACAACCTCTTTTTGATCCTTAGTAGTAAAGGTAGCAATGTTCTCAGCTCTAAAAGCCATGTTTTCAGCTTCATGGGCTCGAACATAGCCCTTCATGCGTAATTTACCTTGGAGGTCATCAAGCTTTGTCAACAACCCAATATCTGTATGACCATTTTCAATCAAGTAATGAGTGGCAACTTCTCCCGCTTTACTATCATCCAAACTGACATAAGGAATGTCCAACATATCATAGTAGGCATTGAGAAATAGAATCGGCAATCCACTTTCTTTGAGCTTGGCATAGTAGGCGATATTCGCATTATAGAGGTTACTGGAGGTCGGCTCGATTAAAAGTCCATCAACACCTTGCGCAATCATAGCTTGAAGACAGGCTTCTTCTTGGATAGGGTCATTGTGGGTTGCACTTAAAAGGAGTGCATAGCCCTTAGAGCGAAGCACTTCCTCAATACTTTCAATAATGGTTGGAAAAATATAGTCTGACAAGTAAGTCGTCATAACCCCAATCGTCTTCGTTGCCTTTTGGGCGAGCGGTACATCAGGATCCAGTACATACGTCCCAGCTCCTTTTTCAGCCCTCAAATAGCCTTTATCTACCAATACACCAATTGCTTGACGGATAGTGTAGCGACTGACTTGATAGATTTCCCTTAACTTACTTTCTGGTGGGATCATACTCCCTGTTGGATACTCTTGATTTTTGATTTTTGATTGCAAATCATCTGCGATTTGCTGATACTTAGCTACCATGCTTACTCTCCTAATTGTCCATACATCTAGTCTAACACACTGATGAGATGTATGCAAGTCAAAGCTTGAGTTCGCACCTTGTCAATACTACTTCTATCGTAGAGAAATTAAATGATTTGGTGCCTAAAACTGCAGGGCATATGTTTTATGATTAATCGTCGTACTTAAAAACCAGATTTGGCAACTGCTAATCTGGTTTGCTAGGTTTAGCTATTTTGACGAAGTTTCGTTAACGTTTGTTCAAACACTTCTGGCAAAGGAGCTGTGAATGTCATCAGCTCTCCAGTAGTTGGATGTGTAAATCCTAGAGTTTCTGCATAGAGAAATTGTCCCTCGCCAGGCAAGGTTTTCTTGGGTCCATAAGCTGGATCTCCCGCAACAGGATGACCGATATAGGCCATGTGAACACGGATTTGGTGAGTACGACCTGTTTCAAGGGTTAATTCCACTAGCGTATAGTCTCCAAAGCGTTCCAAAACCTGAAAGCGCGTGACAGCAGGTTTTCCTTTTCCTGTCACAGCTTGCTTCTTGCGATCTTTGTCTGATCGACCGATAGGTGCCTCGATCATACCACGATCGTTGGGCAGATTACCATGAACAATGGCGACATATTTTCGCAAGGACTTTTGAGCTTTTAATTCATCAGCAAGCGCTAGATGTGCTTGGTCATTTTTAGCAACCATTAAAAGGCCTGATGTATCTTTATCAATCCGGTGCACTATTCCAGGACGAATGACGCCATTGATAGCTGATAGGTCCTTAATGTGATACAGTAATGCATTGACCAATGTCCCTCTAGTATGACCAGCTGAAGGATGAACCACCATCCCTTGTGGCTTATTGACCACTGCTACGTCATTATCCTGATAAATAATGTCTAAAGGAATATTTTCTGCGACATAATCTAATACTTCTTCAACAAGAGCTTCATAAGTCACCACATCACCAGCTTGCACGATATACTTCGCCTTTTTCTCCTGACCATTGACTAGTACCTGACCTGTTTTAATTTGCTCGTTAGCAATGGTCCGAGACAAATCTGTTTCATCAGCCAAGGCCTTATCGAGGCGAACCCCTCCTGTTTTAATGATGACTTCCATGCATCTCCTCTTTCAAAATATAAATAAATAGCAGGACAACTCCTACCGTCAGATAACTATCAGCCACATTGAACACTGCAAAATTCATAAACTCTGTCTGAAACATATCCACAACATAGCCTAGACGTACCCGATCAATAAAGTTACCGATCCCCCCTGCAATAATCAAGATTAAACTCGTTATTACTAGTGGGCCTTCATCAATATTCCGCCACAAATAACGTATAGCAATACCCATAATGACGATTGTAATGAGAATAAAGAACCACTGTTGATTTTGCAGAATTGAAAAAGCGGCGCCATAATTTTTCAAATAGGTTAAACTCATAATCCCTGGTATAAAGGCTTTTGTTTCACCTAACCCAATGGTATTAACTGTATAAAGTTTGACCCACTGGTCTAAGGCAATTAAACTAACAATAATGAGAGCAATGATTCTCTTTCTCATAAAGTCCTCTTTTTATCAAAATAGTCTTGCATGACGGCAACAAATTTGACAGCAACTTGTGATAAGGCTTGATCCTTGCGTTTGACATAGACCATACGGTTTTCTTGGCCATCTTTCACAGGGATAACCACAATACCATGGACACTTTCACTATCTAAGAAACCTGATCCTGTTGCATAAGCATCTGTCCGTTCTAAAATTCCGTTTAAAGTAGCACGATCAGTTACATTAAAGGTTTTACTGGAATCACTGGTATCAAAGAAATTTTCAGAGTAATAAAGGTACTCTTCCTTTTCTTGAGTAAATCGAACCGTCGGTAACCCTTTTAAATCACTCAACTCAATCAGACTTTTCTTTGTCAGAGGATGCCCTTTTCTCAAGTAAATGTGAGTCTGAAAATCAATCAAATCAACGATTTCTAGGCCAAGTTTATTCAGTTTTTGAGTGATTCCCTTGACATTCGTTTTATTTAGATAAATAATTCCAAGTTCACTATAGCCTTGAGCCACTTCATCCAATATCTGAACCGTAGTCGATTCAAAGATTCTAAAGTTTGAATGTTCTGGGTAAATCTCTGAAAACTCAACCATTAAAGGTGGTAAAAAATCATAATGCTGACTTGAAATTGAAAACTCTTCATGGTCATCTTCACTTTGCAAGTACTGATTTTCAAAAGAATCAAACCGTTTAACCAATTCGACAGCTTTTTCATAAAAGGTCATGCCTCTTTGTGTCAAAACCGTTCCAGAACTAGTACGATTAAAGACTTTAAATCCAAGCTCCTCTTCCAAATCACGCACAGAAATGGAAAGACTGGGTTGACTGACAAACATTTTTTCAGCCGCTTCTCGAAAAGTACCGCTATTTGCAATCGCAACGACATACCGTAATTGTTGAATGTTCATATTATTTCCTCTACTTATCCCATTATTATACCAGAAATAAAAGGTATTCGCTAATCCTCAATCGCATTCTATGCACAACTTAAAAGTCTTTTTTCGTCTTTTCTTTCCAAAACAAAAAAGAATAGCTTTAGGCTAATCCTTCAAAAGGGCCTAAAGCTATCACTCTTTCTCTTAATGAATGCCAAGCGCAATACGCGCATAACGACTCATTTTATCAACTGTCCAAGCTGGCGACCAAACTAGACGAACATCTGTTTCTGTCACTTCCGGAATTTGACCAACAACATCATAAATTTGATCGGTCAAAAGATCTGCTAAGGGACAGCCCATAGTTGTCAGTGTCATGTCGATTTCCGTTTTTCCTTGGTCAAATCGGATGTCATAGACGAGACCAAGATTAATAATATCGATTCCAAGCTCAGGGTCAATAACCATTTCAAGCGCTTCGAAAATGTTCTGCTTGATAACTTCCACCTCTTCAGGGGAATAGATTTTTTCTGTCATGACCTTCCTTTCTTATCTCTCAATTAGTACTCTTCTTACCTTTTTAAAGGCAACAACCTGAAACAGACTCTCCAAATAGCGGTTCATTCCCACTTTAATCTTCGATAAAGTCACGGAGCGGTTTGCTACGACTCGGATGGCGGAGTTTACGGAGAGCTTTCGCCTCTATTTGGCGAATCCGCTCACGGGTCACGTTAAAGACTTTGCCCACATCCTCAAGGGTGCGCATTTTACCATCATCAAGACCAAAGCGTAGACGAAGGACATTTTCTTCACGGTCGGTAAGGGTATCTAGGACTTCATCCAATTGCTCACGCAAGACGATACGTGTCGTATACTCTTCTGGGCTTTCAATAACTTCATCTTCGATAAAATCTCCCAAGTGACTATCATCTTCTTCACCGATAGGCGTTTCAAGCGAGACTGGTTCTTGGGCAATCTTCAAGATTTCACGCACCTTATCAGGTGTCATGTCCATACGCTCAGCAATCTGATTTGGCGTCGGGTCTTGGCCCAGTTCCTGCAAGAGGTTGCGCTGTTCACGGACCAATTTGTTAATCGTTTCCACCATGTGCACTGGGATACGAATCGTACGGGCTTGATCAGCAATCGCACGTGTAATGGCTTGACGAATCCACCAGGTTGCATAGGTCGAAAACTTAAACCCTTTAGAGTAGTCAAATTTGTCAACGGCCTTCATGAGTCCCATGTTTCCTTCTTGGATCAAATCCAAGAACTGCATCCCACGGCCAACATACCGTTTAGCAATGGAAACCACCAGACGCAAGTTAGCTTCTGCCAACCGTTGCTTAGCCTCCACATCACCTGCCTCAACCGCCAGAGCCAATTCTTGCTCCTCTTCATTGGTTAAGAGTGGAACAACACCAATTTCCTTTAGATACATGCGGACTGGGTCGTTGACCTTAGCAGAATTGCTTCCCAAAAGCTCTTCATCAGAAAGATCTGGTTCTTCTTCATTTTGCATGACACGGGCAGAAGGATTCCCCTCTTTATCCACAATGGCTATCCCAGCATCTTGAATACGCTGCAACAAGTCATCAATAGCATCTGCTTCCAATCCAAAAGGTACTACTAAACTATCATTGATATCATCATCAACCGCATTCCCATCTTGCTTACGACTTCGAATGTATTCGGCTACTTGAACATCAAAAGTAGTCACTTCTTTTTTTGCATCTTTTTTTACTGTCATAGTTTACTCCATATTTCTTTTCTGAGCGATGAGTCGATTAAGTTCATCAACAGCGGCGATTTCGTTCCCAATCGTTGATTCTTCTCGAATGCGTTGGGCTATTTGACGGCTATCTTGTTTGAGCAATTCGCGTTGCCGTGTCCGTTCAATCTGAAAGAGCTCCTCCGTGGACACTTCTTTAGGGAGATTTTCTTCCATAGCCAAATACCAAGCATTCTGAACCGCTTCATCCAATTGGTTTAATTCTACTGCAGTAATCTCCCCCTGTTGACACAATAATTGGTAGAGAATCTGTAGTTCTTGAGATACAAATTGAAAATCCTCTCTTTGTCTATACTCATTCAATACAAGTCCATGATGAACCATTCGATTAAAAAGTTGGTTTTCTGCTCTCTGCAGAGGACTAGTCTGCCTTAAAAAAGGAAGTTCAGTAACTCGTTGCCTTTGTGCCCCATGCTGAATTAATTGACCATGATTAGACCTATGAGCAACTCTAACTTGATCCACAGAGGACTCGACCTGAGTGTAATCAAAGTCAGGCAATAATTCTGCTAGCTTATGAATATAAGTATTTTGAGCCGTGATGGATGACGTCTGAGCAATTAAAGGCGCCATCTGCTCCACAAACCTTATTTGAGCCTGTAGGTTTTCAAGATTATCCGGTTTAAGATAATAGAGCAGAAACTCAACAGGACTCAAGCGTTGCTTGCTTAAGACGTTTGCTAGTTCCTCTTTAGAGTTCTTTTGGATAAACTCATCTGGATCCATCTGATCCGGTAACCGAACGATCTCGACGGTAAACGATTTTAATTCCTCCAAAGCCTTGGCTGTCGCTGCCTGTCCAGCTTTATCGCCATCATAGACGAGTACTGCTTTTTGCGTATGGTGCGATAGATGTTTGACATGTTCAGAGGTCAAAGCCGTTCCCATAGAGGCTACTGTGTTATCAACTCCTGCCCTATAGGCAGCAATGACATCCATAAACCCTTCCATGATGTAAACTTCATGGTGCTTCCTTATGGAGGCCTTAGCCTGGCTGAGATGATAAAGTTCATAACTTTTATTAAAAATTAAGCTGGCTCGGCTATTTTTGTATTTGGCTTCCTGACTATCCTTGCTTTGTGACTCCCAAATACGACCCGAGAAGGCAATAATTCTACCACTATCATCTGTTAATGGAAACATGATACGGTTTTGGAACGCATCATAAATTTTTTGATTCTCACTGGGATTGAATAAAGCCGAATTTAACAAGGTCTGTTCATCAAACTGAGACGAAAGAGCCTTGTAAAGATAATCACCTTCATTAGGGGAGAGACCCAAATGAAAATGCTTAATAACTGCGTCATCCAAGCCGCGATCATATAGATAGGAACGAGCACGCTCCCCTAGTTTCGTCGTCATCAAAACCGTGTGATAAAAATCAGCTGCAGCTTTGTGAATATCGTAAAGAGATTGATGAGGACTTACCCTTTGACGGGAAGGCTTAACATTAGCTGCTGGCAATGGAATGCCCGCTTTTTCCGCCACTATGGCAACACTTTCAAGGAAAGAAACATCCCGATAGTCCTGGATAAATTTAAAGACATCACCAGATTTACCACAACCAAAACAATGAAAAAACTGTTTGTCCTCAACGACATTAAAAGAGGGGGTCTTCTCTCCATGAAAAGGGCACAGGCCTAAGAAATTACGGCCTGCTTTTGTCAAGCTTACCACTTCTCCGATGACATCAACAATGTTGACATTACTTTTTACTTCTGTAATAAAGTCTTTGTCCATGAAGCTATCACCCTCCTTCAATGCAAACTCTGAGCACAGTATAACATAGTAATGATAACACGATTTAGACTAAATGTAAAATAGAAAAAACAGGTGCAGTATTTTACGACAAATGAGATTGTTTTCTCTCATTGATGACTAATAAAAGCCAAATAAATCGCTTTCATTTTTTGATTCGTTTATTTTTGAGTTTTGTGATTCATATCCCTTGACTAGGTCTTAAGACTGAGATATACTGAGTAAGTTAATAATTTTAGAAGGAGACTTTTTATGTTAAAAGATCTTAAAGCATTTTTGTTACGTGGAAACATTGTTGAATTAGCTGTTGCTGTTATCATCGGTGGTGCTTTCGGTGCTATCATCACCTCATTTGTAGAGGATATCATCACACCACTTATTCTCAACCCTGCTCTTAAAGCAGCAAACGTTGAAAACATTGCTCAATTGGCATGGAATGGTGTAAAATACGGCAGCTTCCTCAGCGCTGTTATTAACTTTGTCATCGTTGGTACATCGCTCTTCTTTGTCATCAAAGGAATTGAAAAAGCTCAGTCATTTGGTAAAAAAGAGGAAGAAGTGGAAGAAATCCTTGCTCCAACGCAAGAAGAGCTTCTTACTGAAATTCGTGATTTGTTGAAAAACAAAGCATAATAATAGTGAAACAGGCTTCGGTCTGTTTTTTTATTTTTTCAAAAAAGGAGAGAAGAAAAAAACAGCCCGAAGGCTGCTTATAAATCCCTTAGAATTTTTTACGTTTGCGTGCTGCTTCTGACTTACGTTTGCGTTTTACTGATGGTTTTTCATAGTGTTCGCGTTTACGTGCTTCTTGAAGCGTACCAGCTTTGGTCACAGAACGTTTGAAACGACGAAGGGCATCGTCAAGTGATTCATTCTTACGTACGACTGTTTTTGACATTTTTTTCACTCCCTTCAATTTCAAAGATATTACTGTTCTATGTTACATGACTTTCATGAAACTGTCAAGAATTTACGAATATTTTTAATAAAAAACAATAAGAAATTACCCATAGTAAATCACACCCCTTCTCCCAAAGTGAAAATTAGTATGAAACGGATTTTTAGATTAGTAATCTTTAGTCCGCTGCATATGACTCCAAGGAACGAGCATTAACCGTATTAGCTTTTATGATACAGTCAGCAGAAAAACTATCTCCTATCGTGACAGATTTCTGCTTTTAAGCATAATTATCAATTTCCCTTTTTCCCTTCTAAATCTCTTTTTACGGTCACAAATCCCGAATTTTTATATGCCTTTTGAGCTAATGTATTTTGTTCATTGACAGCCAATACAATATGGTTAATCTCTATTTTTAAACTGGAATCTATGAAGTTAAATATTTCAGTCAGGGCATTAGAGGCATATCCTTGATTTCGGAAGGTGTCGTCGATAGAGAACCCCCTAATAAGCGCGTAATCACTTTGATAATAACCATACTCTTTGGGACCAGTGTTCAAGTGTAGACAAAAAAAGCCAACAATCTCACTGTTTTTATTAAGAATCACTATTGGGTATCTATTGTTGTCTTTTTTAGATATCCTAATAATATTTTCAGGGGGTATCAGTGTGCGTCGTATCATTTAAAGAATATGATCTTAAAGAATTTTCATGTTCACGTTCACTATATAAAGATAATGTCATCCTAATTGGTTCCTTTTTCTTTATGTAAGACAGATAACTATATGAGGCTTGATATACCTACTATTATTAAAAAATCTATTTCAAGTATGGCTGATGTCCTCAGAAAGTAGACAAACACTAGTTTTCTGTCAACAGAACATTACGAAGTTCTAACAAGGATTTAAAGAGTTGACTTTTTTGCGAGCTAAGCGAGCAATTATTGAAACTTTCTGCTGTGATAAAAGTGGGAGTGGGACAAAAATCGGTAACCGAATAGGTTCAATTTCCCCTCCCTTTTTCATTTTTTAGGTTAGGGCTGAGAAGGTCTATCCCCAGACCTTCTCACTCCCACCCCTGCATAGCTGAAATAGTCATAAAGTGACTGTTTGAGGTTGGAAATAGGGGAAACGGTGTTTCCCTCTTTTGTTTGGGCTATAAAAGCTGATGAAATCGCCGAATTAGAGCCTACTCAGCAGTGGCTCATTGGTGCTAAAGCACCTAATGACCTATGCAGGGGTAACACTAAAACTGGTAAAGCCAGTGAGTGTCACTCCCAACCACTGCGACTTGTTTAACTGATGATAAATTAAAAAGAGGCTAGGACTTTTGTCCCAGCCTCACTCGGATGTTTCTGAGATGATTACGAAGCAATCATTTTGGCCTGTCCCACTCTCAGTAACACAATCCACTCTGAGGGAATCGAACCCCCATCTCAAGAACCGGAATCTTGCGTGATATCCATTACACTAAGAGTGGCAACTACTATAGTCTATCAGAATTAGCGTTTTTTGACAAGAGAAACCGATAGGAATTTGTCTCATCCAATCGCCATTACCTTCAAAGGTATATTCTGTTATAAGTTAACCTTGATTTAAGTCAGGTTGTCCGGTCTTCCCTAATAACTATAATTTCTAGCTCTTTTAGTTTTGACGATCAATTTGATAAAGTTTAAAGACCACTCCTTGTTTTCCAAAGAGTGGCCTTAAGCTTTATTCTAAAACGGTCAGTTGATTGGCTTTATCAAGATAGGTCTGGTAATCTCCTGATTCTTTTAATTCTGCAATTACTTCATCGACCGCTTGTTTCAAGGCGGTACTTCCCTTAGCCATAGCAACAGCCTTGGCATCTCCATCTTCGACTTTGAGATTAACCTTAGCAATGGCTAAGTCAGGATTTTGAGCAACATATCCCTCGGCAACAGGCCCCTCTAAATCAACAGCATCAGCCTTACCTGTTTTGAGTTCATTAATCGCAGTCCCCATATTAGGCAAGGACACAATATGGCTGTCTGGTAATTGCTCCTTAGCCAATCTTTCCTCAATAGATCCTTTTAAGACGTTGATATTTTTACCCTTAAAGTCTTCAAGACTAGTGTATTGATCGAGATCTTCAGCTCGAATCAAAATAGCATTTTCAGTTTCATAATAAGACTCAGAAAAATCAAAGGTCTTGGCTCTCTCTTCCGTATAAGAAAGACCCGAAATGGCCAAATCAGCTTTACCTGATTGAACGCTTGAAAGAACGTTATCAAAGCTCATGGTTGAAATCTCTAAGGTCACTCCCAATTTGTCTGCAATCTTCTGAGCTAAATCAATGTCAGCACCAACGACTTCATTCTTACCATCAATAAGGCTTTGAAACTCAAAGGGTGGGTAATCAGGACTCACTGCAACAACCAACTTCCCTGAATTCTTAATATCTGATAAGGAGGTATCCTCGTTGTTATTAGAACTGCCAGAACAAGCGGCTAAACCGAAAACAGCAAGCAAACTGAGGCTCATTAAACTTATTTTTTTTAGAAACATTTTGGTTTCTCCTTTTTTATATTTTCTTTTGATTATGTTGAGCGAATAAAGGGGTTCGTTTCCCCTTATGCTCTCTAGTGTTTTGCAATAAAGTCTGAAAGCCTGCTCAATCCCTCTTTGAGGACATCTTCCTGACAACAGTAGCCGATACGTATGTAGCCTTCATATCCAAAGCGATTTCCAGGAACAACTAGAACGCCTGTTTCTTCCAATAATTGACGGCAAAATTCCTCTATCGGAATGGGAACGTCTAACCGAACGAAACTGGTTGACACGTAGGCTGGGCCAGATAAAGTTGCTCTCTGTTCACTCTCTACCCAATGTTTTAAAATAGTCAGATTATTGCTGAGCAGTTGACGATTCCGCTCCAATAAGGCAGCACGATTTTTTAAAGCATAGGTAGCAGTAAAATCATCAAAGACACCTGCACAAATTAAGGTGTAATCACGATAATGGCGGAGGATATCAGTCATTTCTTGACTGGCTGCCACCCATCCGACTCGAACTCCCGGTATAGAGTAGGTTTTTGATAGGCTATCTGTTGAAATGCCTTTCTCATAGAGATCACAGATGGCTTCATATTCTATTTCATCGGTAAGAGGATGGTAAACCTCATCAGATAGTATATATGCTCCTACCGAACGAGCAACTGTAACTAACTCTGTGAGAAAAGCTTTATCCATGACAGCTCCTGTTGGATTATTGGCATTGTTGATGCAGATCATCTTTGTATTAGGCCGGATCATCCCTTTTAATTCTTCAAGGTCTGGCAACCAATCGTTCTCCTCCCGGGCAATCCAAAACTCCACATCACATCCTAAAGATTTAGGAATATCATAGAGTTGCTGATAACTAGGATAGAGAGAAATGACATGGTCCCCTGCTTCTAGCAGAGCATAAAGGACAAGAAAATTAGCACCCGTTGCGCCATTGGTCTGGAGGATGTTGTGAGGAGTTTGATGCTTGTATAATTGGCTAACAACCTCCTTAAATTCTGGAGAGCCTTCAATCCAGCCGTAATCCATCTTTTTCCTAACCAACTGGTCAAAGAAGTTTTCTGGCGACAAAGGCCCTAGAGCGATGATTTCTTCTAAGGTCAAGGAAGCAATTGAAACGCCAGCGATATCGTATACAGCGGACATTTCATGTTGATTTAACCATTCTTCAACACCAAAAACAGGCAGTTGCATAGGTTTCCTTTCCAAATAAAGTTGATTATTTATACAATTCTATGATATTTTTATTCATTTGTAAAGTTAAAAGGCAGAAAGTCCCATTTAAGAAATTTCAAAATCAAGAAGAAACTAGAAAAAACAATTGTCAAACACAGAAATACCTTTTATAATAGATGATGACAGAAAGGGTTTCTTTTCAATGAAAAAAATGATTAAATACTCTGAAATGGATTTGGTCCTTTTGGCGGGCAAAATTCTTTTGGAAAGTGGCGCAGAAATATACCGTGTCGAGGAAACGATGTCACGAATCGCTAACGCTCTTGGATTAGAGCAATTCGATAGCTACGTGGTCAATCGTGCTATCATCGTCTCTGCTTTGAATACAAAAGGACTTTCCGAATCACGAACGTCGACAGTTGCGGAAACTAATATTAACCTTGGGCGGTTAGAGACTGTTAATACTTTCTCTCGAAAACTTTCCCAAAATCATAACCATAATCTTGCAGCTCTTTATCAGGAACTTAAAGACATTGAAACATCTCGCTTCCACAACGATTGGCAAGTTATCATGAGTTATTTTTTCGGGGCAGGAGGATTTTCCTTGGCCTTGGGAAGTACAGCAGCTGATTCTCTGGCATCAGCCATAACAGGAGCCATACTCGGTTGGCTTTTTCAACTCATTAGTCCCTACATCCAAACACGCTTTCTCCTCAATATTTTCGGGGCTACGGCAGTTGCTTTGATCGCTAATATACTTTATTTTTGGGGGTTAGGTCAACACCGCAGTTTAATTATCTTGGGAGCATTGATGGTCATGATTCCAGGAGCCTTCTTTGTTAATGCCATTCGAGAATTTTCACAAAATAATTACTTTACAGGTTTGTCTTTAACCATGTCTGCTCTTCTTACCTGTAGCTCGATTTCTGCAGGTGTTGCTGTCAGTATCGCTTTTTTACCCTTCGCTGAACAGATGACCAGTAGTTTTACGATTGAGCAATTAACGTGGCCTCAACTGCTCATTCAAATCCTTGCGGCAGGCTTGGGCACAGTTGCCTTTTCTATCCTCTACCAAACTCCAAAAAGGCATTTTATTGACTTAGGCATTTTAGGGGGACTCACTTGGGGAGTTTATAGACTTCTATGGCACTATTTTCAAATGGAGGCTTTAGCGGTTTTTGTTCCCGCACTGATTATGGCCTTTTTATCCAGAGTATTGGCCAGAAAAAGACAGGCCCCAGCTACGATCTTTCTAGCGACTAGTATGTTCCCACTCATTCCTGGCTTGAGTTTTTATCGAGCAGTGTATTTCTTCATAACAGGTTCCGATCAGTTAGCTATTGACCATATTCAAAGTAGTTTTATCACCTCCTTTACCATTGCTATCGCAATTGCAATCGTTCAGCAAATGGCTTTAAAACAATTTATCGCAAGGAAAATCAAATAATACAGTCGTTACGCCTTTCTGTTTTTTTTCAGGGAGGTGTTTCAATTGTGCTATAATGGAAGGTAGGAAGGAAATGTCATGTCAAAAAAAATTACGAAAGTTTTCCGATTTTCAGCGGTAACCACACTTTTATTGGTTGTTTTAGGTCTAGCTGTTCCCAAATCATTTCAGGCTTATAGTGGACAATTACGTCAAAGCATCACTGATAATTTTGGATGGCTTTATCTTTTACTCGTCACTGGTATTCTTATTTTCTGTGTTTTCTTAATTGCAAGTCCTATCGGGCAAATAAGGCTGGGACATCCAAATTCTAAACCAGAACACAGTACCCTTTCTTGGATTGCCATGATGTTTTCTGCTGGTATGGGGATAGGTCTTGTCTTTTATGGAGCAGCTGAGCCACTCAGTCACTATGCGATCTCCACGCCTAGTGCTCCACTCGTTTCTCCTCAGGCATTAGCAGATGCTTTTCGCTTCACCTTTTTCCACTGGGGCTTTCACGCTTGGGCCGTCTATGCCTTAGTGGCACTAACTTTGGCTTATTTTGGGTTTCGGAAACAAGAAAAATACCTTCTCTCTGTCAGTTTAAAGCCGATTCTAGGGGAAAAGGCAGATGGGTCGATTGCAACACTCATTGATACGATAACCATTATCGCAACAGTTATCGGTGTTGCCACAACCTTGGGGTTTGGGGCTGCTCAGATTAACGGTGGACTTTCTCAGGTCTTCGGGATTCCTAACAACAGCCTTGTTCAAATTGTTATCATCTTAATTACTACAGCCTTATTTATAATTTCTGCTCTATCTGGCTTGGGAAAAGGCGTTAAAATTTTATCTAATTTAAATTTAACTCTGGCACTTGCACTTCTAGCTCTAGCTATTATTCTAGGGCCAACTGTTCAAATTTTTAATACCCTGACGGATAGTCTTGGACTTTATTTGCAAAATTTCTTCCAAATGAGTTTCAGGGCTGCTGCTTTTGATGGGTCTAAGCGAGAGTGGATTAATACCTGGACGATTTTCTATTGGGCTTGGTGGATTTCTTGGTCACCATTTGTTGGTGTCTTTATAGCCCGCATTTCAAAAGGACGTACCATTCGAGAGTTTCTTTCTGTTGTCCTTCTCGTTCCAAGTACTCTCAGCTTTGTCTGGTTTTCTGCCTTTGGAACCCTATCAACCCACCTGCAATCAATCGGTATTGATTTAACTGGATTTAATACTGAAGAGTTATTATTTGCTGCCTTTGAACATTACCCATTAGGGATTCTCTTATCCATCGTTGCCATTTTTCTGATTTTCAGCTTTTTCATTACATCAGCAGATTCTGCAACCTATGTCCTTGCCATGCTTTCTGAGGATGGCAAACTTAACCCTTCAAATCGTATTAAAATCATCTGGGGCGTTAGCCTTGCTATCATAGCCATTACACTCCTTCTCTCAGGTGGTTTGACAGCTCTGCAAAATGTCCTGATAACTGTAGCTCTGCCCTTCTCATTCGTCCTCATTCTAGTAACCGTTTCTCTTTTAAAAGAACTCATGCATGAAAAGGATAAGATGGGATTAAGCATCACACCAGACCGCTATCCTAAAAAGGATCAACCCTTCAAATCTTATGAATAATAAGGCATCAAAAAGAAACTTGGACAATGATCTATCCCAAGTTTCTTTTTTTTGGATTAGTCTCCTTAACATCGAATTTTTTAATAATCCTATTATGCGTTTATACGCCTAAATGGATTGAATGACCTTAGCTGGCACACCTGCTACGATAGCATTGTCTGGAACATCTTTGGTGACGACAGCCCCTGCACTGACTATAGCATTCTCACCAATTGTTATGCCTGGTAAAATGGTGGCCCCTGCTCCAATCCAGACATTTTTCTTAATGTGAACAGGCTTTAGGATAACACCTCGACGATCTTTTGGATCTGTCGGGTGATTAACAGTTGTGATTTTAACAAAAGGAGCTATCAGCACATCATCCTCAATCGTGATCCCTCCTAAATCAACAAACATGACACCAGTATTGATAAAAACATTTTTTCCTAGACTAATATGAGATCCAAAATCAGTGTAAAAAGGTAAACTTATGGAAACCGAAGGATCCAAATGTTGTCCTGTCAATTCTTTAAAGGTATTCGTAATCTCCTCAGCGCTTGCTGAAGGATTTTGAAGCGACACCTGATGTGTTCGATTCCGTGCTACCTGATCATGAATCTCTTTGAACGCAATCTGATCTTTATGGATAACGGTATTAATAGGGTATGGATTTTTAAACATGTGGTCCTCCTTAGATGGTTTAACTACATTGTAAGGGATTTTCTGAGAAATCTCCAACAGTTATTAACTTTAGTTTACAATCGTTTTTAGTTGTAGTAAAATAGAAAAAAATCGAAGGACCTGCTATGATTGAAACCCGTTTATTCTACTATTTTTTAGCCATTGAAAGAGCTGGTAATTTTACACGCGCTGCGGAGCAGCTTTTTATCAGTCAGTCTACCCTATCCAAACAAATGCAGGATTTGGAGAACCGATTGGGAAGACAGTTATTCGTTCGGGGAAAACGTCAGGTTTCCTTAACAGAAGAGGGGCAATTGTTTAAGGAAAAAGCTCAAGAAATTCTGCAATTGGTGGAACAAACAGAAGTAGCTCTTAAACAGACTGATAGTATCCTTGCTGGGGACCTCTTTATCGGAGCTGCTGAAGTGCCTTCAATGGAAATCATTGCTCAACAGCTTACTACCCTTCAAAAAGATCACCCTCAACTGCATATTCATATTCACAGCGGGGATGCCGGCCAGATTCTTCACCGTATTAAGTCTGGAGTCGTCGATATAGGACTCTTACTCAACCCTCTCATGTTACCAGAGCTTGATTATTATAAACTTCCGTTTACCCATCCTTTTGGTCTGTATGTCCCAAAGGACCACCCTCTGGCGCATGAAGAAGTTATTCGTCCTGAACAACTTAGAAGCCTTCCCCTCATTACCTCTCAACAATTTTTAAGAGATCCGCAACGGATTGAATACTTCGGGGCTTTAGAAGAACAATTAAGATTTGTGGCCACCTATAACTTGATATACAATGCCGTTTTCCTAGCTAAATCAGGGATGGGGCTTTTAATGGGCTTAGAAAATATGATTTCGTTAACAGACTCAGACTTTGTTTTTAAATCCTTTGCTCCAACCATCTCAACAGATCTTTACTTAGTCACTAAAAAATACCAGCAACACTCTCCAGCAGTCAATGCTCTTATTCAAGCATTGCTTAACGTTTCTTAGGAAAATATTATGTGGCCTTGAATTCTGAAAATAGTCTTACTTTATGCTAAAATAATAACTATATTATTTAAATCGGGCTCTGCCCAAAAGGAGATCTTATGTCACAAATCGATGTGCGCTTACGCAAATATGCTAAAGCTATCACTCAGGTAGGTGCCAATGTCCAACCTGGCCAACGGGTATGGATCAACTGTAGCACAGACTCACTCCCTTTGACACGTTTAGTCGTTGAAGAAGCCTATAAACTTGGTGCTTCTGACGTCCATGTTAAATTGACGGACGATGCCATCACTCGCCTTCATGCTGAGTATCAAACAACTGAGTATTACTCTGAATTGCCCCAACATGTCATTGATGAGATGAACTTCTACTTGGATGACAATGTGGTTCTTATTCGTATTCATTCGTCTGCCCCAGACCTTTTGGCAGGAATTGACTCTGAGAAATTGGCTACCGCTGCCAAGGTTGCTGGTGAAAAAATGACTTATTACCGTTCTCGCGTCATGTCAGATAAGAACGCTTGGACCATCGCTGCTTATCCTTCTCCTGCTTGGGCTAAACTTGTTTTCCCTGAAGAATCCGATGAGGATAAAGCTGTTGCTAAGTTACTAGATGCCATGCTTGAAGCGACTCGTATTAACGTTGAAGATCCCGTTAAAGAATGGCAAGAGCACCGCGATCGCTTGACTGAAAGAGCCACTCACCTCAACAACAGGCATTATAAAGCCCTTCACTACACTGCTGACGGTACTGACTTGACCATCGAATTACCTAAAACTCACCTTTGGATTGCTGCTGGTGGTCGTAATGAAAAAGGGACGTCATTCGTACCAAACATGCCAACTGAAGAAGTCTTTACCGCAGCTGAAAAAACAGGTGTCAATGGCTATGTGTCTAATAAAAAGCCTCTGTCTTACCAAGGAAATATTATCGACGGCTTCAAACTTCATTTCAAAGACGGTGCTGTTGTCGATTTTGAATGCGAGCAAGGTTATGATGTGTTGAAAAACTTGATTGAGATGGACGAAGGGTCTCGCTACTTAGGTGAAGTTGCCCTTGTACCACATGACTCTCCTATTTCAAACTCAGGACTTCTCTTCTTCAACACTCTTTACGATGAAAACGCAGCAAACCACGTTGCCCTTGGTGCCGCATACCCAACCAACATTGAAGGCGGTGGTGATATGACACCTGAAGAAGTAGCTGCAGCCGGCATTAACCAATCAGCTACCCATGTTGACTTTATGATTGGTTGTGCCGACATGAACATTGATGGCATTCTTGAAGACGGTACCCGTGAACCAGTCTTCCGCGATGGGAATTGGGCGTTTTAAATTGTTAACTCGGAATGGTGCTAAAGCACCTATTCCGAGTACGGCAATCGCTATAGGCGAATTGCCTAAACACTTCACTAGTTACTTCAAAGCCTTATTATCGAAGGTTTTGAAGTAACGTCGTAATTGCTCAGCTATTATATCGATAGCGGCTTTGACTAGACGACTCACTAGTTATTAACCAATCTTTTTGTCGAAGATTGGTTAATAACGTCGTATCTCTAATGATAGTGCTAAAGCACCTATTCCAAGTACGGCAATCGCTATCGGTGAATTGTCTAAACACTTCACTAGTTTCCTAAAAAACTTATGGTTAAAGAGTTTAAATTAGGAAGTGTTGTAAAAATTCTGTGTCAAAATTAATTGATGATTGAGGAAGTTCCTACTACTTCCTCTTTTTAAAAAGGAGGCTGTCATGTCGTTATTGTCTGATATACTGACCTTTAATAAAGAATTTGTGGCCAATCAAGCCTACTTACCCTATCAAACAGAAAGTAAGTTCCCTGAAAAAAATGTGGTCATGGTTACCTGTATGGATGCCCGCTTGGTTGAATTGTCTCAGAAGTCTCTTAACTTGTCTAATGGTGACGTTAAGGTTATTAAAAACGCTGGGGCAGTTATAAGTCATCCTTTTGGCTCGGTCATGAGAAGTTTGATCGTAGCTGTTTACGAGCTTAAAGCTGACGAGATCATTATTATGGGCCATAAGGATTGTGGGATGAGCCAAGTTGACACCACTTCTATCGCTCAACACATGATTGAGCGTGGGGTTAGTGAGAAAGACCTTAAAATGTTGCAATATGCGGGTGTTAATCTTGACAGTTGGCTTAATGGGTTTGAGGATGTCTTTGAATCTGTTGCCCACGATGTTAGTATGGTCCAAAATCATCCCCTCTTACCCAAAGACGTTCCTGTCCACGGATTAGTTATTAATCCTGAAACTGGAGCACTCTCACTTGTAGTTGATGGCTATGAAACACTGAAAGGATAATGTATGAACATCATTAAAATAGTTAACCAAGTTGCTGGAGAAAATACTTACATTTTAGAAAATGACAGTCATTTAATGGTTATTGACCCAGGTAGCGATCGTGAGAAAATTCAGGAAAAAATTTATCAACTGGAAAAACCTGTTTCAGCTATTCTTTTGACCCACACGCATTATGACCATATTCTGAGTCTTGATGCTATCTATGATACCTTTGGACAACCAACCATCTATGTCGCAGCTGAGGAAATGGATTGGCTGACCAATCCAGAACTAAACCTTTCTGGCTTGCCACGGCACGATGATATGGAAAATCTCATTATTAAAGCACCTGCTGAAAGCTTTGACCTCCATAAGCCTTATCAGTTTGATGGTTTTGAGTTTACCGTGGTTCCAACACCTGGGCATTCTATAGGTGGCGTCTCTTTTATTTTTAATAAGGAAGAGTGTGTCATCACTGGCGACGCTCTCTTCAAGGAAAGTATTGGACGCACTGATCTCTACACTGGAAACCTTTCTCAATTGAAAGAAGGTATTATCACGCACCTTTTCAGCCTTCCCAAGCACTATACGGTCCATCCGGGTCACGGTCAAAACACAACCATTGCACATGAGAAAACGTTCAACCCATGGTTCCATTAAAATCTAAGCGTCAAAAAAGAATTCTTTTTATCTTTCTATTACTTGCTGTTGTATTTCTTTTAGCAGGACTCTTCCTTAGATTAAAGACTTATAAAGCTGACAGTTATGCCCAGAAATCTGTTTCAGTCGCTAGGCAGCAGACGGCAAGTTACTATTTTTTTAAACCGACTGTCACGCAAGAAAGCCACAAAGGTCCGCCTCTCATTATTTACGGAGGAGGCCTAGTCGAAACACAAGCTTATGCTTACCTAGCGGTATCCTTAGCAGAGAATGGCTCTCCCGTCTATCTCTTGAAAAGCCCTCTCAAACTGCCAATTCTCAATCAAGATCAAGCTCTTCAAGTCATTGAGCAACATGACTTACAAGATGTCCACTTAATTGGCCATTCCTTAGGTGGTGTTGCAGCAAGTACTGCTGCCAGTTCTAGTGATACTATTAAGGGGTTGATTCTCCTTGCAAGTTATCCAAGTGAGAAAACTGATTTAAGTCAATCAAAGTTAGTGGTTTTGTCTATCACGGCTGACCATGACCAGGTCCTCAATTGGGAGACATATGATCAGGCAAAAAAACGATTGCCTCAAAACACTCAGTATGTGACCATTCCAGGTGGTAACCATAGTGGCTTTGGCCTTTATGGTCAGCAGGATGGTGACGGACAGAGTACTATGACTCCTCTCCAACAGCAGAAAGAACTGATTAGTATCATTACGCGTTTTCTTGAAGCTCAATAAAAAGCAAAAAACGACCCACTGGTCGTTTTTTGATGACTTAAATTTTCAAGTAGCGTCTCATCGATAAGACGGCACCAAGGGAACCGATGATGATTCCTATGATAAATAAGGCAATGATCATCCCAGGTACAAAGTAGACAGGATTAATCATGGAAAGATTTTGGGGAATCAAACTCGGATTGAGTCCCTTATAGGCAACATCGTACCCAAAATAAACGAGAAAAGCTGGGGCAATAGCTCCTAGAAGTCCTACCCACCCGCCTTCTAAAAGAAAAGGACCCCGAATATAAGAATTCTTTGCTCCTACTAGTCGCATGATTTGGATTTCTCGACTCCGAGAAATAATCGTTATCCGAACTGTATTTGAAATCAAAAAAACAGCAGTAAATAGGAGAAGGAGAGTCGCTATCAAGCCCCAAATACGGACATTTTTAGCAAGTTTAAAGAGATTTTCAGTATTAACTCCACCATACTCTACTTTTGCAACACCGTTAATTTTCTCAATCTTACCAGCTATTTCTTGAACATACTCTGGTGCACTTGTGTCAACCACATAAGTATCGTAAAGCGGATTAGCGTCACCCTCTAACAGACTCCATGTGTCACCCATTTTTTGTTTGAGTAATTCTAGCTGATCATCTTTACTTGAAAAACTGATACTCTCAACATTTTTCATTTCAGCAATTTGATCATAGACAATATGGTAACTATCATTCGCTACAGTTTCACCCATATCGTTGACTGTTGTTTCTTGGTTATCCGTGGAATCAACCCTCAAGAAAACATTGATACGAACATTGTTTTCAATATCTGTTGCAATTTTGGCAGTATTTAAAATAACTGACGCAAAAATTCCAACTAAAGTAAGTGTGATCGTAACTGATGAGATAGCTGCAATGGTCATCCAACCATTACGCTTAAGACTCAAAATGGATTCCCAGAGGTGTCGGAAAAATCTTCTAATCATTATAACCGTACTCTCCTTCCGCTTCGTCACGAACAACGCGACCATTTTCAATGGCGATAACACGATGACGCAATGTATTTACAATCTGGCTATTGTGGGTCGCCATCAAAACAGTAGTTCCTTGCAAGTTGATTCGCTCCAAAAGGTTCATAACCTCCCAAGAGTTCTCTGGGTCAAGGTTACCTGTTGGCTCATCAGCAATGAGAACCTTAGGACTGTTTGCAATAGCCCGTGCAATGGCAATCCGTTGTTGCTCCCCACCTGACAACTCATTTGGGAAAGAACGTACCTTGTGTTTTAGTCCAACCAAATCCAATACTTCCATGACACGTTTTTTGATGACGTGTGGTCGCTCACCGATTACCTGCATAGCATAAGCAATGTTTTCATACACAGTCTTACGCGGTAAAAGTTTATAATCTTGGAAGACCACCCCAACTGACCGCCGAAGATAAGGGACTTCTTTTTTCCTAATTTTTAAAAGATCAAATCCTGCCACTTTTAAGCGACCCTTGTCCACTTTTACCTCTCGATAAAGGCTACGGATAAAAGTTGATTTGCCAGCACCAGAAGGTCCAACAATATAAGCAAACTCCCCCGGTTCGATGCTGACGCTTACCCCTCTTAGGGCTGTTGTTCCGTTGTCATACTTTTTGACAACATCACGCATTTCTATAATTCCCATGGTATGCTATAGCTGCTAAAGCAGCTCCTTTCTTGATAGTATCTCCAAAAACACCTTTATGAAAAATGTTTGAGGAATATCAGCTGATCCGCCATTTGAGATAGGCATCGATAAACCCATCGATTTCACCGTCCATGACCTTATCTACCTGAGCCACTTCAAAATTATTCCGATGATCCTTTACCATAGTATAAGGTGTAAAGACATAAGAGCGAATCTGGCTTCCCCAAGTAATTTCTTTTTTATCTCCTTTGAGTGAATCGACCTCCGCCGCCTTTTTTTCCTGCTCCAGCTGATAAAGCTTAGCCTGGAGCAATTTCATAGCACGATCACGGTTCCCATACTGGGTTCGGTCAACCGTCGACTGAGTCACAAGTCCTGTTGGAAGGTGAGTCAGGCGAACACCGGTTGATACCTTATTGACGTTCTGACCACCGGCACCACCTGAACGGAAGGTATCCATCTTGACCTCATCATCTCGAATCTCAACCTCAATGGTATCATCCAATTCAGGCATGACTTCTACTGACGCAAAGGAGGTATGACGGCGCTTTGCTGAATCAAAAGGTGAGATACGGACCAAACGGTGAACGCCCATTTCGGACTTCAGGAGACCATAAGCATTAGGGCCAGAAAAACTCAAGGTCACTGACTTAATACCCGCTTCATCTCCAGCTTGGTAGTCCATGACTTCAACGCCAAAGCCTTTGGCATTGCCAAAGCGTTGGTACATGCGAAGGAGCATGTCGCCCCAGTCTTGGGCTTCTGTTCCGCCAGATCCCGGATGGATTTCCAAGATGGCATTATTATGGTCATAAGGCTCACTCAAGAGCAGGGTCATTTCATAGCTGGTCATCATCTGATCCAGCTCGGCTAAATGGGCTGTTACATCATCTCTAAGACTCTCATCCTCAGCCAGCATCTCCAAATAAAGCTCACTCTCCTCATGCAATTCTTCCATTTTTTGGAAATTTTCATAAGTCGCTTTGAGCTCATTTAGCTCTTGAGAGGTTTTCTGAGCAGTCATATTATCGTTCCAAAAGTCGGGTTCCGTCATCTTATTTTCCAAGACGGCGATGTCTTCTTCCAGGCGATCTAAGTCAAAGAGACCCCCTGAATGAAGCTAATTTGGTACGGTTATCATCGATTTTTTGTCTGATTTCAGCAGTATCCATAAGGCCTCCATTCTACTCTATCTCGTTATTATATCACACCTGCGCGTATTTTGCCAAGAAGGCACTTTGCTCTGCAAGAATATCGGGATGCTCACTGTCGATATCCGCTACCATTTGAATCATAGCCTCATTGGGTTGCTTGGCCAATTCACCCAGTGCCCAGATAGCTGTTGCCACATGGATATCATTTTGCCCCTTGTCAATGATTTCAAGGATTTTGGGAATAGCTGAGCGGTCATTGGCATTAGCTAAAGCGATGATGGCGTTGCGTTGGAGAATATTTTTTCCCCGCCAAGAGCCCGCAATATGCCCAAACTTAGTTTTAAACTGACCATTGGACAGTTCCAAGAAGGGAATCAACTCCGGATGGGCCAACTCTGGATCAATTTCGGTAGCCAAGGGATTGTTAATTCCCTTGTTATAAGGGCAGCAAATCTGGCAGATGTCGCAACCATAGATGACCGTCTTAATTTTCTTGCGAAATTCCAGATCCATCATGCCTTTGTCCTGAGTTTGAAAGCTGAGGCATCTCCGAGCGTTCATGGTCCCATCCCCGATTAAGCAAGAGGTCGGACAGGCATCCAAACAGCGTCTGCAGTCCCCACAGTCATAATCGACGGGTTGGTCTGGGGCAATCTCTAGGTTAGTGATCAATTCCCCCAAAAACATGTAAGAACCAAATTCCTTGGAAATCACTAGGCCATTTTTTCCGATAAATCCAATCCCAGCCCGTCTAGCGACTGCCGTATCGACCAAGGCCCCGGTATCCACCATACCTTTGTACTCAAAATCAGCGGTCAAGGCTTCAATGCCACGCGCCAGCTTGTCCAGCTTTTCTTTCAGGACATGGTGGTAATCCAACCCCCAGGAATTTGGCGTAAACTTGCCCCGCTTATAGTGCGACTTGGGCGGATTAACAGGCAGCTTATGCGGATAGGCAACTGCAATCGAGATGATGGTTTTGGCAGACGCCAAAGAGAGGCGCGGTTGAATCCGCTCCTCAATGTTTTTATGCTCAAAGCCAGAATTTCGCCCCTCTTCGACCGAAGCCCGAAGGGACTTTTCCAGATAAGCGAAATCATCTGCCGTTGTAAAGCCAATCTTGGAAATCCCGATTTCCTGACTGAGCTCAATAATTTTTTCCTTGAGATCCATAGATTTATTTTAGCAAAAATAAAGGAAAAAGAAAATACATCCTGAATCCGCACAATACTGAAAAGGGATAAACCATCTCAGCTTACCCCTTTTATTTGATAACTAATTGAGGTTAATAACCTCAGTTTGTGTTCCCCAAATACCTGTCTGAACTTTAAGTTGGCTGCCTGGTCCAGCAATAACTGCATCAGTCACATCAAATGCTACTTTACCAGATTTAGATAATCCTGGATTAATAGACTCAAGCCAAAATCCCTGAGAATCTTCATTGATATGTATTGATGCCGCCGAGTCTGGAGAGTACTCAACATCATTGTTAAGGACTTTAAAAAATCCGTCACTAACAGACAAAGCCTCTTTTCCATTATTCGTGATAGTCATATTAATAATCATAAAGGGTCCGTCTGCAGTTTCATTGAAATACTCTGTACCAACTGTTTTTGCTGATTCTATACCATGTACGATATAAACCACATCTCCAACAGTCACAGAATCACCGATGTTGAACACTGGTTTGTCAACAGTCACAGTTTCTTCATTAGACTCCGTCTGTTCTGATTGACTATTAGATGTTGTCGTAGTCTTTTGTGCAGTAGAGCTATTTGTAGTACTATTTTGAGCATTTTTACCTAAAAATGGACTAACAATTAACAAAACCACTAGTAAAATAAACCACCACTTTTTATAAAAAGGTTTTTTCTCTACATATACTCTACCGTTTTCGTCTTTGATTCGTTTGGCCATCATATTCTCCTAAAATTTGTTATAAGAATATTATATATATATATTGTCAACCCCTTTTTTGAAAATTTAGATGGGATTCTGGTATAATATGACCATGACTAAACTTGCAATTATGAGTGACCTCCATATTGATGTGAATGAATTTGGAGCATTTGAAAGGGATACCCTGCTTTCTACTCTAAAAGAAGCCAATGTTGACCACCTCCATCTGGCAGGCGATCTTTCTAATGATTTTCAAACTATCACCAAGCCCTTTTTGGCTGACCTCTCGCAGGACATTTCTCTTTCCTATAACCTAGGCAATCATGATATGCTGGGGCTTGATGAAAGCATCATTCAGAAACAGGATGGGCAAATTATTGAACTAGACGGTTACTCCTTGATTCATCTTGCCGGTTGGTATGATTATGGCTTCAACCCTAATAAAACAGACGGAGAACATCTGGCCAGCAAGAATTTTTACTGGTTTGACCGCAAACTCAACCGCCCCTTATCTGATAAATCACTCACTGAACAAAGTCTTGCAAAGTTAGATGAGTTACTACTACAAGCTCAACAACCTGTCATTGTTGCCATGCACTTTGTGCCACACAGTTCTTTTATTCCCAACCATCCTTACTTTGCCCGTTTCAGTGCCTTTTTAGGAAGTCCAGATTTCCATCCCCTTTTCCTCAAGCACGGTGTCAAGAATGTTGTTTTTGGCCACCTGCATCACAAACATAATCAGGTGATTGATGGGATTCATTATCAGGCTAGACCTCTCGGGTATAAGCGTGAGTGGCAGATGGTCCAGAGCTTTCTGAAAACCTATCCCCAATATCTTAAGGGTCCCACTTACGAATTTGCCAAGCGCTACCGTTTCATTAAAAGTCTACCAGAATTCCAGGCCTTCTACAGACAGCATCTGGCCAAGGAGTTTTTGCAGTCTATCAGCTTTTTCAACTAAAAGGTGAGCTTTTGCTTGCTTTTTTATTTTTAAAAGGATATAATCTAGTTATCAAAACAAGATAAAAGGATTGTTATAATGACTAATTTTCCTGTGTGGACGGATTTACCGACGATTGACCTTTATCTCGATCAGGTCCTGCTCTATATTAATGACTTGACATCTCAGTTTAATCCCAGATATCAAAAACCTTTAACAGCTGCAATGGTCAATAATTATGTCAAACATGGTTATGTTCGTAAACCGATTAAAAAGAAATACGGAAAGACTCAACTGGCTCAGTTGACTGTTATTTCACTGCTCAAGGATGTTTTCAGTATTCAGGAATTAACCCAGGCCATGATGACACTTTCTCAAACTTATGAAAAAGAAGACCTTTTTGATGCTCTAAGCGCTTGCCTAAATCAAAGGAATTTTGACCCAGAGAGTGAAATACCTAAAGTTATCCAACTCGCTTGCAAAACGTTGCACCATTACCATGCAACCTTAGACATATTACAATCTATGGAGGACACTAACTATGAACATGACTAAACTTAGCCGACAATTGACCTTCGGGGAAGAGGTTGCTAATAGTGTCACACACGCAATTGGCTCACTTGCCATGCTAGTATTGTTGCCAATTTCGGTAGCCTATGCCCACCAGCATTATGACCTAAAAGCGGTTGTTGGCATGTCTATCTTTATCATCAGCCTCTTTCTCATGTTTCTCTCCTCCACGATTTACCACGCTATGGGCTACGGCACACCACAGAAGTATATCTGTCGGCTTATTGATCATAGTATGATTTACATCGCTATTGCTGGTTCCTATACGCCTGTTGCGCTTTCTTTGATTGGAGGCTGGCTGGGATATACCATTATTGCGCTTCAGTGGGGAATCACCCTCTTTGGCATTTTTTATAAAATCTTCGCCAAGCACATCAATGCAAAATTTAGTATGGCCCTCTACCTCATCATGGGCTGGATGATTATCTTGATTATTCCTGCTGTCCTTAATAAAGCTCAACCCGTCTTCAGCCTGCTCATGCTCTTTGGAGGTCTAGCTTACACTGTTGGCGCTATTTTCTACTCCCGCAAGCGGCCCTACTCACATATGATATGGCACTTTTTCATTCTATTAGCCTCAGTTCTACAGTATATTGCTATCGTATTTTTCATGATTTAATGCTATTTGATAAGAGCTAAATCTAACAAACAATAATAAAGAGGGAAAGATCCGATGTCGCTCTCCCTCTTTATTGATTTTATGCTTAAAAAGTTGTATCTCTTTCCCATAAGAGTCGCTGCCGCAAAGCTTCTTCTGGTTTATCTGTGATAAAGCCTTTGACTCCCAGTCTAAAGGCTTTTTGCATATCCTCTGTGCGATTTACTGTCCATAAGCGATAGGGTTTTTGAAGGGATTTCGGCAATCCTTTGGAAAATGTTTTGCGATGCGGGTGTAAAGTCTGGATAAAAGGTAGTTTGTCCGCCAGCCACATGAGATGGTTTTCTTCTTTCATCAGAAAGGCTAACTCAATACCTGGATCGAACTTACTCATCCTGTATAGTGTACAGGGGTTAAAGCTCGAATAATAATAGTCAAATGACCACTTTTGAGACTGCATAAGCTTTGCAAGTACCTTTTCGATTCCAAAGTAAGGGTACTTATCCGTCTTCACCTCAATATTTAACTCACCATCAAACTGAGATTGTTCCAAAAAGAACAGCACCTCTTCTAAGCTTGGAACTCTTTCTCGGAAAAACTCCGGAGAAAACCAGGAACCAGCATCAAATTGTTTGAGGTCAGCCAAGGTCATCTTTCTAACTAGACCACGTCCGCTAGTCGTCCGATCAACACTTTCATCATGAATCACAACGAGTTGACCGTCTTTTGTCATATGAACGTCTAATTCAATCCCATCAGCACCAACTCGCAGAGCCTCCTGAAAGGCTATGATTGTATTCTCTGGGCGATTGCTTTTACTGCCACGATGCGCAATAATTTTAGTTATAACATCATCCTTTACTGAAGTTAAATCAATGCATAAAGGACATCCTTGTCAGATGCCTCGAGAAGATTAGCGTGATCGAGCTCTACATAGATTGGTAGCAAAAAGAGACGAAACGATTGTTGCCTATCCCAGTCATCTATAAATTCATTCGAAAAATTCCCCTTTTTTAACCAGTCTATCAATCCTTGAACAGATAGTTTCCCCTGAAGAATTGTCCGAATGATAACAGCCGCCAATCGTCCTTCCTCATCCCCTACAAAGCGCCTCTGCCGTGTTAGAAAAATGTCACCAAGCACTTCTAATAACTTATTCATCTGAATCGACGGGAATTGTGAATGACAAGCGGCGACTGCTAAAAGATCGGCTCCATGAGCAAAAGCATGAACCCATCCAAAATCAGGATGCAAAGCTGTATCATCTGTTTCAAGACGTAGATACTCTAGTGCCGTCTTAAAAAAATACTCTCTCACAGCCCGTGATAACTTTCCTTGAAAAGCACTGCCATCCCTGTCATCAGCCCAAAGCAAGAGGGTTTGAAGCAAGGCTGTAAAAGACCTTTTTAGCGTAGGCACCCCCATCTCTGGTAACTTAGAATAAATGGATTGCTCTGATTGACACCACTGACCGATTGCTTTAAACTGGTCCACCGTCAATCTTTCTTCGTCAATCATTTTACAGAACGACAGGTAAACCAAACCATCACGGATATCCGGATTGACATCGCCAATGTTTTCTAAACACCAGTTTATTTCCTCATCAGTATAGACACAGTTATCCATAGCTAATTTTAGTGATAAGCAATCTTGCATTTCAACCCCCCTTAAAGCGATAATTAGAAGCTAGGAACAGGTCCTAGCTTCTTAAGTAAACCATATCAAAATAGGTTAGATAGCTTTCTTAGCCATGCCTAGAGCGCGTTGAATGGATTTAACGATTTCAACAAGGACAAACATAGCTAAACTACCTGCAACGACAACACCCCACTGTGATAAGTCAAGGTGTGACACGTGGAAGATTTTTTCCAAGAATGGAATAGTAAGGGTTGCTACTAAAAGCAGAAATGAACCGATAATAGCCATGTTGAAGGTCTTATTCTTGAACGGTCCTACCGTAAAGACAGATTGGTAAACAGATTTAACGTTAAAGGCGTGTACCAACTGAATCAAACCAAGAGTCGCATAGGCCATCGTAAGGGCATCCGCGTGAATTTCAGCATAAGTTGAGTGAACTGGGTTTGCAATGGCGTAACCATAAACCCCAAGAACTAGAGCAGCTTGCAAGATACCTTGGTAGGCAATCGCTCCAAGAACACCACCCGAGAAGAAGCTTGAGTTACGTCCACGAGGCTTGTGCTGCATAACACCAGGCTCAGCTGGTTCCATACCAAGAGCAATCGCTGGAAGCGTATCGGTTACCAAGTTAATCCAAAGAAGGTGAACTGGTTCCAAGACATCCCATCCAAAGAGAGTTGCAAGGAAGATACAGAGTACCTCTGCGGTATTGGCTGAGAGCAAGTACTGGACTGTTTTTTGGATGTTGGAGAAGACCTTACGTCCTTCTTCAACCGCTACGATAATCGTTGCAAAGTTATCATCGGCAAGGACCATGTCAGAAGCACCTTTAGATACCTCAGTACCTGTAATCCCCATACCGATACCGATGTCAGCTGTCTTAAGAGATGGCGCATCGTTAACCCCGTCACCAGTCATGGCAACAACTTTGCCTTCATTTTGCCAAGCCTTCACGATACGAACCTTATGCTCTGGTGACACACGAGCGTATACAGAGTATTGTTTGAAGACTTTTTGGAATTCTTCATCCGTTAATTCGTTAAGCTCTGCACCGGTAAAGACATGGTCCTCTGTATCATTAGGGTCAATAATTCCAAGACGCTTGGCAATGGCTTCAGCAGTATCTTGGTGGTCACCCGTAATCATGATCGGACGGATACCTGCTTCTTTAGCGACACGAACCGCTTCTGCAGCTTCTGGTCGCTCAGGGTCAATCATACCAACCAAACCAGCAAAGATAAGATTATTTTCAACTCTTTCAGAAGTCAAGTCAGTAGGGACTGCATCTTCATACTTGTAAGCCATCATGAGGACACGAAGAGCTTGTTTGGCAAGAGATTTGTTAACGCGAAGGATTTCGTCACGGTCTTCATCTGTAATTGGACGCACTTGACCATCTATATCAATTTGGGTCACACGCTGTAGAAGCTGATCTGGAGCACCTTTCACGGCTACTAAAATTCTACCATCTGCTTGTGTATGAAGGGTTGACATGAGCTTACGATCTGAATCAAATGGAATTTCAGCCACACGTGGCTCAGCTTTCAGTGCCTGACGGACATCAAATTGCTTATCCCATCCAAATTGAACCAAGGCAGTCTCAGTCGGGTCACCGATCAATTTCCCTTCTTGGTCAAACTTGGTATCGTTAGCATAGTTCATGACACGAAGAGTCATGCTGTTATGTGAAATTGGCTCAGCCGCATCAGCCATCGTACCGCTTTGGTAGACCTTCTCAACTGTCATCTTATTCATGGTAAGGGTACCAGTCTTGTCAGAAGCGATGATCTCAGTTGATCCGAGGGTTTCAACTGCTGGTAATTTACGGATAATGGAGTTCCGTTTGGCAAGAACTTGTGTCCCCATAGAAAGGACAACTGTTACAACCGCAGGAAGACCTTCAGGGATTGCTGCTACCGCAAGGGCAACTGCAGTCATCAAGGAATTGAGTGGTGCTTCCCCACGCACAAATACTGAGACAACGAAGGTAATCGCCGCAATCACCAAGACCGCATAAGTCAAGATCTTAGACAGTTGGTGTAAGTTTTGTTTCAGTGGCGTATCTGACTCATCAGCGTTCGCTAACATGTTAGCAATGTGACCGACCTCTGTATACATACCAGTATTGGTGATGACACCTAATCCACGACCATAGGTAACGTTTGAGTTTTGGTAGCCCATATTGAGGCGATCCCCAATACCGGCATCCTCAGCTAATTCAACTGAAAGATCTTTATCAACTGGAACAGACTCACCCGTAAGGGCTGCTTCTTCAATCTTAAGAGAGTTTGCTTCAAGGAGACGCATATCCGCTGGTACGACATCACCAGCTTCTAACATGACAATATCGCCAGGAACCAACTCTTTTGAGTCAACCTCCTTAGCATGCCCATCACGCAAGACACGCGCACTCGGACTTGACATAGACTTAAGAGCATCGATGGCTGCTTCCGCTTGACCTTCTTGGTAAACCCCAAAGGCAGCGTTCAAGACAACAACCAAGAGGATGATGATGGCATCGGTCAAGCCGTGCATTCCTTCTGTTAGAACTGACAGACCTGCGGCTGCCAAGAGGATGATAATCATCAAATCCTTGAACTGATCAAGAAATTTTTGGAAGAGGGTCCGCTTTTCAGCCTCTTCTAATTCGTTACGGCCATAGGTCGCTAAACGCTCCTCAGCCTGTGCACTGGTCAAACCATCAGTTGTCGTATCGAGTTTCGATAGGACGTCTGATTCAGATAAGGTGTAAAACTTATCACGCAATTGTTCTTTTGACACTGTTCTTCTCCTTTTTTTGTTTTTGCCTCTTTTCAAAAAAGAAAAGAGACTTGTAAAAAAAACAAGTCTCGCTGTTTAAGATTACGCCGGATAAACTCGTATTGACGACATAATCACGGTTCAAAGAACCGTCTGCTACTCCCTTGATATAAGTGATATTATACCATTTTAGGATGAAAAATCAAGTTTCTCAGATTTATTTTTTCGTTTTTTTCATGAATTTCCAAACATTTTCAACACCTTATTGCCAGGAAATCATCATCTGATAGGAGGCAAATAACTGATTACCATCAAGAGGTTTTAAATCATAGTGAAGCAATAGACTCTGCTCTTCTCTATCAAAGACGAACTGATGCGTTCGCGTTACTAAATGTTGTAAGCCCATGGGGGTCGGAACGGTGACGATAGCATCTTCTTTTCTTACAAAACGCATGATTGATTTTGGATCTGAAAAGCGGGTCATCACTAGCTCATCTTGATCAAGCTTTAACACCACTTTTTCTCCTTCATCATTATGATAAATGAGGTAGGTAAAGTTCTTTTTTTGCTGGACTGTCACATCAAAGGTTTGGAGGATAATTTCAGTTTCTTCATCTATTTGAATTTCATTTCTAAGGTGAATTTTCATCTTAATCTTCCTTTATCTCGAGGGTTTCAGCTAGAAAAGCAAAATTTTCAGGAATCTCTACTACTTGCTGGTCCTCTAGATCTGCTGATGATGCCTGAGGAATTGAGCTCATCTCCTTTTTTTCACGGCTACGACTTGAAAATTCGGCCCGAATAGCTACCCAATCCTCTTGGGCGATCGCTAATATCTCAGGTGAAAATCCAGCAGCTTGACTCAGAATATTGCCAAAAAGCACATTGAGATTATCGCGTTTCATCGTCTGTTCAGCATTGAATCGTGATTCAAAGGCTAGTATCGCATGATTTTCATTAGCAGCTACAGGTTGTGAACCTGTTAACAAAGCTCGATCAGCTCCTGATAAATGCTCTATTACCTCGGACCAAGCATTTTGGAGTTTGGTCAGATTTTCTCGAGCTAGGGTTGGATTTTCGACTGCTTCTTCTAAAATATGGGTGATCCGACTACGATCAATTTGATAATTCGGTCTCTTTTGAGCTGTTTTCGGTTGCGCTTTTGGAACTACAGGCTGCACTGGGATAGCACCTTGCCATTGCTGCAGTTTTTGCTGTAAGGACTCTACTTGACGTTGTAGGCTTTCTATCTCAGCTGAAAATGCTGGAGATATCTCAGATTGAGAAAAACTAGCTTCTGCCAATCTCATTGTCATGACTTCGGCATAGATTTTAGACTGAGCACTTGCTTTAATTTCCCTTAAGCCAATAGTCACCTGATCAATGTATCTAAAAATATGGTCTTGATCAATTGAGGCATTTTCTATAAACAAGTCTGATACTCGACTACTCTCGATTCCCGACTTCGCTAATAATAAATCGCGTAGATAGACAAGAAGATCCGTCGCAAAGCGGTTCATACTCTTACCTTCTTCAAAAATCGTTTGAAGTTGTCTAAGTGCCTCTTGACTATCTTGCCGGATGATCGCAGCGACGTAATGATCCAGAGCTTGTAAACTAATCGATCCGGTTATTTCCTCGACTGTAGCTAGGGTAATCTGATCCGTAGTCGTCAAGCTCAAAGCTTGGTCTAAGAGAGAGAGAGCGTCACGCATTCCCCCTTCAGACCGTCTGGCAATCACGCCCAAGGCTTCATCGTCATAACGAACGGTTTCTTGATCCAAGACCTTTGCTAAATGGTCTTTAATAGCAGCAGTTTGAATCGCCTTAAATTCAAACCGTTGCACACGAGACAAAATAGTGGCTGGTATTTTATGAAGTTCTGTCGTTGCTAAAATAAAGACGACATTTTCTGTAGGTTCTTCAAGGGTTTTCAACAAGGCATTAAAGGCCCCTGTTGACAGCATATGCACCTCATCGATGATGTAAACCTTGTATTGCGCCAAACTAGGGGCATAGGTTGATTTATCGCGAATATCACGGATTTCATCAACCCCATTATTAGAGGCGGCATCGATTTCAATGACATCCTCAAGGCTACCATCTGTCACACTTTGGCAAATATAACAGTTGTTACATGGCTCACCATCAACCTGATTGGGACAGTTCATGGCCTTGGCAAATATTTTCGCAGCACTGGTTTTTCCGGTTCCTCGAGGACCAGAAAAGAGATAGGCATGGCTGATTTTCCCTGAAGAAACAGCCTGTCTCAGTGTCGTTGCTACTACTTCTTGACCGACCATTTCCGCAAACGATTGACTCCGGTATTTCCGATAGAGTGCTTGATACATTAACGCATTTCTCCTAATCCAAACATGGCAAAGTTCCACTGTGTTTTATCTACTAACAGAGACACAAAACGCTCCAAGTAGTCTTGATCAATCCTATCATAATCAGCCTTAAAACGTGAATCCAAATCGAGGACCCCAAGTAACTTACCTTCCTTCATCATTGGCACCACAATCTCACTCATGGCAGCTGAGTCACAGGCAATATAATTGGCATGTGTCGTGACATCATCAACGATCAATGTCTGTTGTTTTAACGCAGATTCTCCACAGACACCTTTGCCAAGTGCGATATGCACACAGGAAACGCCACCTTGAAATGGCCCAAGAATCAGCTCTTTTCCATCATATAGGTAGAATCCCGTGAAAACCGAATTGGGCAGTGCCTGATTTAGAAGTGCAGACGCATTTGACAGATTTGCCAAGGGATTTGTTTCACCTTCTAATAGGGCTTCTAACTGAGCTATCAAAAGGTTATAGGCTTCTATTTTTTGAGTTGATGTCATTGGCGCTCCTTTTCTTTATCTTACAAATAAGTCTTGTTTATTCATTATTAGAAATTACGGCCATTCTTACCATAACCATATTTTTCCATAAAGTCCTGACGGAACTCTAGAAGGTTATCATCCATAATCGCTTGACGCACATTTTTCATGAGATTGATTAAGAAATAGAGGTTATGATAGCTGGTTAGCCTAATACCAAAGGTTTCATCAGCCTTCAGCAAATGGCGCAAATAGGCACGGCTGTAATGCTGACAAGTATAACAATCACAGTCCGGGTCCAGTGCACCAAAGTCTTCTGCAAATTGAGCATTTTTGACCACAAGACGGCCTCGACTGGTCATGGTGGTGCCATTACGGGCGATGCGAGTTGGCAACACACAGTCAAACATATCGACCCCACGGATGACCCCATCAATGAGGGAGTCGGGAGCTCCTACGCCCATCAAATAACGCGGCTTGTGTTCTGGCAAGAGTGGCGTCGTAAAATCGAGCACTGCATTCATCTCATCATGTGTCTCGCCAACTGCTAACCCTCCGATAGAATAGCCTGGGAAATCCATGCTGACCAAATCTTGTGCGGATTGGCGACGGAGGTCCTCAAAACCTGCTCCTTGAACAATCCCAAAAAGGCCTTGATCATGTGGGCGTCGGTGTGCTTTCAGCCCCCGCTCCGCCCAACGACTAGTTCTCTCAATAGAGTTTTTGACGTAGTCATAAGGTTGGTAAAATTGGGGACATTCATCAAACGACATCATGATATCCGAACCAAGATTATTCTGAATGGAAATGGCTTTCTCAGGTGAAAGAAACATTTTTGACCCGTTTAGGTGATTCTTGAAGGTAACACCTTCTTCCGTGATATTACGGCTATCTGCTAAGGAATAGACTTGGAAACCACCACTATCTGTTAAAATCGGTTGGTCCCAGTTCATGAAGGTGTGTAGGCCACCAGCCTTTGCAACCAATTCATCTCCTGGGCGCAACCAGAGGTGATAAGTATTAGCTAAAATGATACCTGACCCCATAGTCTTCAGTTCTTCTGGAGATAGGGTTTTTACAGTTGCTTGGGTACCCACAGGCATAAACATTGGGGTTGGAAAAGTGCCATGAGGTGTGATGATTTCTCCTAAGCGAGCACCTGTGTGCTTTTCTTTTTTAATCAAACGATATTGAATCGGTGATTCTGACATGGTTTCCTCCTCCTAGGAAAAACAGTCCTAGTTGTCTTTTAGACTTGATTATACCATATTATGCAGAAGCCTGCATTTACTTTAACAGCTTTTTGGGGTATAATGAAAAATGATAAAAAAGGAGGAATTTATGGAAAATTATGATATCCGTGAGGAAGCCCGTCAGATCCTTGCAACCTTAAAAGGGAAGTACCTGCTCTTTCTCATTCCTATCGTTATACAAATCTTTTCAACCATGAATACGATTAGAGTGCAGTGGAACACACTAGGTGAACAAGGAATGAGTAATCCAGCTCTTACTAATCCAACTGCCCTTAGCTCTAATGCCCCCAATTTAGTTTGGGGATTCTCTGGAGATATTTTTAGTTTTGCTATCTCCATCTTGATGTCCTTTATCACCCTTGGCATTCTTTGGACAATGCTAGAAGCTATCCGTGGTCTTCGCTCTGAGGTAGCCTTTAAAGATAGTCTTCGCGCATTCTCATCGGAGCATTTTGGAAAAGTCTTTGCTACCTTGTTCATGAAAGGCCTCTTTCTCTTCTTATGGAGCCTCCCTCTCTTAATTGGAGCTACGACTGTGATCGTTTCTACAGTCCTATTGTTTCTAGATTACCTGCAAGAAATCACCTTAACCATTGATCCAACAAGGCTTGGTCTCATTTTGTTGGCTGGAGCTCTCCTATCAGTATTAGGATTGATCCCCCTCATCATCAAGTCCTATAGCTATGCTATGACAGAATACATCCTCTATGATGAATTGAAAAACAACACCTACACATCTGCAAGTTCATGTATTACTGCTAGTAGACACATGATGAATGGCTACAAATTCCAATTGTTTCTTTTACACTTTAGTTTTATTGGTTGGTGGATTTTGGTCGCAATTACTCTGGGTATAGCAGCTGTTTATGTGATCCCATACTATAACACTGCTCAAACTGTTTTTTACAATCGACTGACCAACTATTTACAAACCCATTAACCTATGATATAAAAGAGGCTGGGGGAAAAAGTTATATTTTAATTATTATTTTAAAAGCAAAATGGCATAGAATAACGTTTTAACAACGTTATTCTATGCCATTTTCTATTTTTCGAGACTTTTTACCCAGCCTCTCTAGTATTATGCATTGCTGCAAGTAATACCAAATAAAAATCTAAATCAACTTGGCAACCTAAATTAAATATGTGTATAATGAATCAACAGCGAAAAACAATGCATCAAGAAGTTCATCACAATCAGATTTTAGAATTAAATAAGCATAATATGCTTCTTTTAATAATAATTAAAACTGAATAAAAGATAACTTAATTTAAGCTAAAAAAAGCTCGTTCTATCTGCGAAATTAATTCATCATCCTTAATTCCAGTAATCTGACTAATTGCCCCTTTGATTGGTTCCTCTGCTATTAGTTTATGAAGCTCTACTGATTGAGGATCATTTTCATCATAATAGTTGAGGACATAAGCAACAGTTTGCAAGAGGCTATCGTACGGCAAGCCTCTATCCTTTAGTTCTCGAATCGGGCGAATAAAGCGTTCATCGTATCCCAATTTGCGAATTGGTGTTCTGGCAACTCGGCTCACTTCATCTACAATGTATGGATTTTCAAAACGGCTAATGATGACTTGATGGTAGTCCACTAAAGCCTGTTCATCAAATTGCCATTTAGCGATCAATAGGCTACGAATTTCTGCTAAAACAGCTTCGACTTTCTCTTTTACCGTCTCATTTTGAAGGGCTTCTAAAATAGTTGCTGCGCCATAAAAAGCTCCTGTATAGGCTGATGTTGCATGACCAGAGTTCACTGAGAATAATTTGCGCTCAATAAAGGGTTCTAAGTCTTCTTCATAATGAACTTTCTCTAGACTTAAAGCTGGATTCATCATAGCTTTTGTCTCAACGACCCATTCACTGAATGGTTCTACTATTACAAATAGAGGATCCTCATGACTCTGTGCTGGTACAATACGGTCTACTGCAGCATTTGGAAATCCAATATAGGATTTGGCGAATGCTAGACCTTCTAAAGTAAGGTGTTTTTGCACTTCTTCATACAAAAAGCTAGATCCACCAATCATGTTTTCACAAGCCAATACATCCAAGGGTTGAGTATTTCCTTTTTTCAAACGCGCCTCAATGCCCTCTGCAATCAGTGGTGCGATAAAAGGTAAGATATTAGGGCCTATAGCCGTTGTCACAATATCAGCTTCTGAAATTGCTGCAACAACTTCTTCAGGATGCTTGCCATTGTTAATGCCACGGACACCCGAAACAGCGATGCGCCGCTTGCCTTCTTCGGCGATTTCAATTTCGTATTGACCACGCGCATTTAATGCATCTATGATGGTTTCGTTAACATCTACAAAAGCAATCTCAAAACCATTTTCAAATAGAATTTCTCCGATAAAACCTCGGCCAATGTTTCCGGCACCAAAATGAACTGCTTTTTTCATCTTCTACCTCCCTGCTTACCCTGCAGTGTTTAACAAGGCAATCACTTCATCTTCTGATTGAGCATCTGCTAATTGAGCTACGTTTTCGACATCGGCACAAAACAGGGAAATTTGTTGAATCATCTCCAAATGATCATCACCCAATCCTGCAATTCCAAATAAAATAGTAGCTATCTGAGGATTCTCTTCCGTTCCAAAATTTACACCAGCTGGGACTTGAACAATGGTGATTCCTGATGAAAGCACTTCTTTTTTGGCCGCATCTGTCCCATGAGGAATGGCAATAAAATTCCCCATGTAGACTGATAAATCATTGTTGCGGTCAATCATAGATTCAATATAAGCTTTGTTTACATACCCTGCATCACAAAGGACTCGTCCGCAATAGCGAATAGCTTCTTCTTTGGTGGAAAAGCTTTGATTAAGTTTGATCAATTCTTTTTGAAATTCCATGTTTCATTCTCCATTTTTTTAATTTTTTCAGTAAAGATCGCATTAAGCAATTGGTACAGGATCTCTTGGTTTCCTGTACGGTAAATTTCTGTGTATAAATTATTTTCGATAATCGACTGGCTAATAGCCGTCATTAGTTCTCTGATTTCCTCCGTTTCGGAATCCTTGGTCAACATAACTAAGATTCGAAAAACCGTTTCTGTTTGACCATTCATGGCTCTAGCTTCTACCGGATTCTTCAATTCAATAATTCTAAATTGACTTTCTTCTACAGTTCTGGATTGTGTATGAAGAAGGGCCAAATTTGTATTTGGAATCGCCAGTGGACTTAATTCGAAGCGGTAGAGAAGTTTTTTGACCAGATAAGATGTATCAGAAACTACTTCCATCTGTTCAACAATTAATTCTACCGTTTCTTCAAATTCTACCGGATTGTCTAACTGAACTAGAGAAAAATGGTGCAAGATATGAGAGCTTGCAAATAAAAATTGCTGTAAATCATGAGTTGGCTGCTTAACCACATCTTCTCTCTTGGAAATTGTTCGGTGTTCTTGTATGTTCTGCAACTTCTCTTGGAGTTCCAATATTTCTTGGGTATTTGGAAACGTAGAAATCAAATCAATATCCTGATTTGGGATGGGGCGAGTTGTCAACCAATAATCGTATTGATTCTGATTCACAACGGACCAATCTCGTGTATTGCGAACATCAATCCATTCCACAAAAGGGGCGATATTTTTTATTTTTGATACTAAAACACTAGTCGTTAAAGGCCGTTCATCTGTTAACAGCAAGATTCGAATCGGATAAATATCCGGACTTCGTCGTAAACTGGATGCAAAGTGAAGAGTAACCAATTCATATTCAAATTCATGTTGTATGTATGACGGAAAAATATCACGCATAACCAAACTAACAATGCTGTGTAGAAATTGATGTTGCTGAGTTGCTAGATAAGCAATGTTTGTCGTGCTTTTCTCGGGGAAAAGGATAGGGACTGCCAAACCTAATCTCATGTGATTAAACAAGAGTCGAAAGAGCAATTTGTCTTTGAAAAAATCAATCTTTGTAAACCGTGAAACAGCATCGACCAACTGAGTCAAGCTATAATAGAATTCACTATCAAATTTCTCTCGAAACAAGGGCACTTCTTGGCGTTTGATAATGGTTTCGTCCAATACATTAGCAATATACATTATTTCTTGTAAGTTAAAAAATTGTTTGCTCTCTTTGGCCAAGTTGGCAAATAATTTTTTTGAAAAATCCAAAGCTTCTTTTGAAACAGTCCCAGGAACTATAATGATTTCCTGATTATCCGTTAAACTCACCAGGATGGTCAAGAACTGTTTGAGCTTGGAATCAATTTCTCCCAAGTCGTTAGCCGCTAGGTCAATGAAATGACGAATGTGTTGAATCCTATCCACTGATAGAACTGAAAACTCTGGGTAGTCATCATTCCAAAAATCTTGAATAGAGATAGCGTTGCTCAATAGAATCGCCAAGAGACGTCTTCGCTTAAAAGCCTCCCCTTCAATCAAGTAGCCTTTTTTCCGAGACAGTGTTAAACCAAATTCCATCAAACGTGTTTCAATATCTGCAATATCTTGTATGACTGTCACATTTGACACATAGAATTCTTCTTGCAATTCATCATTGATAACAGGTTTATGACTAGTTAGTAAACGATAGGTCATCATCAGTTGGCGGTGACTAACCGTCCATTCCTCTGAAGAGTCAGTCAAAACAATGGTATCAGTATTTCCGACTAAAAAATATTTTCTACCATCCTTTTCAATTTCAATTCCCTCTTTACGTAGACTATCTGTTAAGTCTGAGAGTGTCCGATAGACTGTACGAGATGAGACATGTAAGATTTCTCCCATCTCTTTCAATGAAAGCTTCCCTACCTGGAGGAAAGCTTTCAGTAATTGTTCTTCACGTTTCGTTAATAACATATCTCTATTATAATACTTTATTCATTAGTTTTGGCTGTTGGCAACTAATTTTTCGTAAGTTTGTGTCATTAGTAAACTGTCAACAGTTAATAATTGTGCATATGGTACAATCTGTTGCACTTGTGCTAGGTTTTCTACTTTTACAACCACTAAAGCTCTCGTATGATTGAACTGAGACAAGTTGGCATAATCAATTGTTTCTACTGGAAGAGAGATACCTTTTTGGGCAAAGACTGAGCGAGCTGTTTCTTTAGCCATTGTTGCCGAACCTAGCCCTTTATTATAAGGAAAGACGAGTGTGTCAATGGTATGGAGGTCTACTCCAGTATGACCGGCTACTGAAGTTGTTTCAGACTTTGGGGAGTTGTCACCTGCTAATCGAGAAACAATATCATCGTATTGGGGAGATGTTAAAAAGTTATCAACGGATACATGAATAGCACGTGGAGTGCGTTGAGCTGCACGCGGTGTCAATTCTTCTTGTGTTACAATCAATGTATTTGGCTCATCCGTCAAGTTTGAAATCGCCTTGTTTGTGACTGGAATTGTTAAACCAGCTTTTTTCACCTTATCACGTAGAAGGGATGCACCCATTGCTGAGCTACCCATTCCAGCATCACAGGCAAAGATGATTTGGTGAACGGTATCGGTTGAAATTTGTGAAGGTTTTACGCGCTCAACTGCTTGGCCTTTGGCTTGAGCCTTAGCCGCCTTAGTTGCAGCTTGTGCATCAGCAAGGTCATCTGCTTCTGATTTATCAGCTTTCAGAATAAGGGAAGCGATAAGGAAAGATACAACAGCACCGGCTATGACACCTGCTAGTACTGAGAAATGAGAGCCTTTGGCAGTCATTCCCAAGATTGCAATGATTGAACCTGGTGATGCTGCACCTGTTAATCCTGAATTCAACAATTGGTTGACAAAGGTACCAGTTACACCACCAGCAATAACTGCTAAGAACATCAACGGTTTCATCATGATATATGGGAAGTAAATTTCATGGATTCCACCAATGAAATGGATAATGGAAGCACCCCATGAAGAAGATTTGGCAGACCCTTTCCCAAAGATACCATAAGCCAACAAGATACCAAGACCTGGACCAGGGTTTGCTTCAATTAAGAATAAAATCGATTTACCAGTTGCAGCAACCTGATCTGCTCCAAGTGGTGTAAAGATACCGTGGTTAATTGCATTGTTCAAGAAAAGAATTTTGGCAGGCTCAACCAAGATATTTGCAAGTGGCAACAGTTTAGCATCCACAATTGCCTGAACACCATTTCCGATGATTTCTGTCAAGCTTGATACGATTGGACCAACTGCAAGGAAAGCAAAAATGATAAGGGCAAAACCAATTAAACCCGCAGAGAAGTTATTGACCAACATCTCAAAACCTGGACGAATTTTATCTTGAAATAATTGGTCGAATTTTTTAATGACCCAACCCCCAAGAGGTCCCATAATCATCGCACCAATAAACATAGGTACTGATGCGCCTGCAATAGCACCAAAGGTAGCAATGGCACCAACTACGGCTCCACGTTGACCGTGAACCATATGTCCACCGGTATAACCAATTAAAAGTGGCAAGAGATAGGTAATTGCAGGTCCTACAATCGTCGCCAATTGTTCATTTGGCGCCCATCCAGTAGCAATAAACAAAGAAGTCAATACACCCCAAGCAATAAAAGCACCAATATTAGGCATGACCATATTTGACAAGGAAGTTCCGAGTTTTTGAATCCGAACTTTCAATGAAGATCCATTTTCCATTTTTCTACTCCTTTTGGAAATTTGCCTTATCAAAGATAAGGCAGTCATTTATTGATAAGTCTATTATATAATGACCCTCCTAGCAAGAAAACTCAAACCTTGTCACAAATTTTGTGACACAAAAAATCTACCCCAAGGGTAGATTACAGATTGAAGACAAAGTCTTTTGAAACTTTCCTTAGATGATAACGGACGGTAGCCGACTCCTAAGGGCTTCCAAACCTAAGTTTTGAGCCTAAAACGGTTGAGTTTCAGGCTATTTTATCACAGCAGAAAGTTTTTGTTTTTGCTCGCTTCCCTCGGAAGGAGTTCATTTAATAAATTCTCTAGCTGAACTCTTCAACACCATTATCAAAGAAAACAGTGTTTGTCTATGTTCTCAAACTAGCACAAGCACAAGGGTAGATTTTGATTATTCAACGGTAACAGCTTTTGCGAGATTACGTGGTTTGTCTACATCAAGACCGCGTTGCAAGGAAGCATAATAGGCAATTAACTGGGTTGGAATGACCATCGTAATTGTCGCTAAAAATGGATGCACCTTGTTGACAACAATATCATCCTCTTCGCGGTCCAATCCTTCCTCGACCACAGTTAAGACGCTAGCTCCACGCGCAGCCACTTCTTGAATATTTCCGCGTGTATGACTAGCTACAATCTCACTAGATGAAATCAAGCCAATCACTGGAGTCCCATCTTCAATCAAGGAAATGGTTCCGTGTTTCAATTCTCCTGCCGCAAAACCTTCACATTGGATATAGGAAATTTCTTTTAATTTCAAAGATGCTTCCATGGCTACATAGTAGTCATTTCCACGTCCAATATAAAAAGCATTGCGAGTGGTTGATAAGAGTTTTTCAACCTTATCAGCAATCATATCTTTTTCCGAAAGAGTTGCTTCAATGGCTTGTGCAACCAATGACAGTTCACGTACCAAGTCAAATTCAATAGCTTCTTGTTTGCCATTAGCTTCACCAACAGCTTTTGCAAGAAAAGCAAGGGCTGCAATTTGGGCCGTGTAGGCCTTAGTTGACGCTACGGCGATCTCAGGTCCTGCGTGTAAGAGCATGGTGTAGGTCGCCTCACGTGATAAAGTTGACCCTGGTACATTAGTAACAGTTAAGCTCGGAATTCCCATGGCATTAGCTTTCACCAATACTTGGCGACTATCCGCTGTTTCACCTGATTGACTCAAAAGGATAAACATTGGTTTTTTGCTCAAGAGTGGCATATTGTAACCCCACTCAGAAGCCACTCCCGATTCAACCGGTGTGTCAGTTAATTTCTCCAGCATGGCTTTTGAAGCAAAACCAGCATTATAAGATGTTCCAGCCGCCAAGATGTAAATGCGGTCCGCTTCTTGAACCGATTTAATGATCGCTGGATCAACCTTCATATTGCCTGCTTCATCAGCGTAAGTCGAAATCAATTTCCGCATAACCGTTGGTTGCTCATCCACTTCTTTGAGCATGTAGAACGGATAAGTCCCCTTACCGATATCGGATAAATCAAGTTCTGCAGTGTAAGTTTCACGCTCCAATGGGGTCCCATCGTAATCTGTGACAGTGATGCTGTCTTTGGTCAAAACAACCAACTCTTTGTCGTGGATTTCCATAAACTCAGAAGTCTCACGAATCATAGCCATGGCATCTGAACAGACCATGTTGTAGCCCTCACCCACACCAATCAAGAGTGGAGACTTGTTTTTAGCTACATAAATCACATCTGGATTTTCATTATCTACCAAGGCAAAAGCGTATGATCCTTCGATGATATGAAGAGCTTTTTTGAATGCTTCTAAAACAGATAACCCATCTTCAACCAATTGCCCGATTAAGTGAACAGCAATTTCAGTATCAGTTTGGCCCTTAAAGTCATGTCCTGCTAAATATTCATCTTTGATGGCCAAATAGTTTTCAATCACACCATTGTGGACCAATACAAACCGGCCAGTTGCAGAAGTATGGGGGTGTGCATTTTCTTCTGAAGCTGGACCATGAGTTGCCCAACGTGTATGCCCAATACCTGTTTCACCTGCTACATCGATTCCTAGCTTTTCACGTAAATTCGCAATACGACCAACAGACTTGATTAACCGCCCATTATTAGCCCCGTTTGCAACAAAGATGCCGGCTGAATCGTAGCCACGGTATTCAAGCTTTTCCAAACCTTGCATTAAAATATCCGTTGCATTTCGATTTCCAACAACTCCAACAATTCCACACATAATTAATTATTCCTTTTCTTAATAATTTTTTCAAAATTGGTATAGCGTAATTGTATCATAGAATACAATAAATTAAGTATAGGCAATGTTTGAGGATTTGTCAACTATAAAATTGGTATAGTCTTATTGAACAAAAAATCACCTGAGTTACAGGTGAGAGTTCTTGTTTTCTGTAGTAATAGCATTGAAGACTATTACTAGAGATTTTCAATATCTTGCTAATAAAGTAACGAGCCGAAACTGAAATCTACCGCAGTGACATAATTGACAAAAAAGACTAGGTTTTCAGACACTTAGAACTTTTAGGGTAATTAATCAATAGGGCTATTTCAGGTCTGAGCTTAAAATCCAAAAGAAAGGGAAAGCTCAAAAAGTTAGGTTTGAAATTTTGATGTCAGTCACTAGCATCTTTAATAACCTAGGAAAGTTAGGTTTCAAAAAATGATTTTGGCTTCAAGCTGAATCTATCAGTTGATAATTCATTAGACCTTCATAGCTTTATATTCGATTTTGATACAACGATTCATAACAATGTCATCTCGTCCCGCTACACGGAGGATATTTTCTGCCTCTTGACTCTCTAGGCCCAATTGCGCCCAGAAAATCTTGGCATCCGTCTGAATGAAATCCCTAGCGACGTCTGCTAAAAATTCGCTGCGCCGGAAAACATTGACAATATCAATGGGAACGGAAACGTCCTGTAAACGTGCATAAACAGTTTCTCCGAGAATGGTTTCACCGACGGCTCTAGGATTGACTGGAATGATTTTGTAGCCAGCATTTTGCATGATTTGGCTAACCTGATAAGCCACCGTCTCCGTGCGACTAGAAAGACCGACAACGGCTATGGTCTTGGCATCTCTCAGATACTGGAAAATGGTTTCTTGACTCGGATTTTGAAAAGAATAAGACATAAGAACCTCCTAAAACAAATGGCATGATAAATTATTTAGCTTCGTACCAGGTCTGACCGGTACTTTCGTCTGCTACGAGAGGAACTGACAAACGGATAGCATCTTCCATCGTCCTCTTGACAAGGGCGCCAACTGCTGTCACTTCTGTTTCTGGTACTTCAAGAACGATTTCATCGTGCACTTGGAGCAACATGCGTGCCTGATAGTTTCCTTGAACCAGAGCTCTGTCCAAGTTAATCATAGCTACTTTTAAAATATCTGCAGCTGATCCCTGAATCGGTGAATTGATAGCTGTTCGCTCGGCAAACTGCCGAATATTGAAATTACGAGAATTGATATCTGGTAACTCCCTACGACGGTGGAATAAGGTTTCAACATAGCCCTTATCCTTAGCTTCACGCACCACACGCTCCATATAGTCTTTGATACCTGGATACCGCTCAAAGTAAGTATCGATATAGTTTTTAGCCAACTTACGAGGAATACCTAAATTATTGGCCAGACCAAAATCAGAAATCCCATAAACAATACCGAAGTTAACAGCCTTAGCGTTACGACGATCATTAGGTGTTACATCCTCAGGTTTTTCAATCCCAAAGACCCGCATAGCCGTTGAAGTATGGATGTCTAATCCGTCTTTGAAAGCCTGAACCAGATGAGGATCGCCTGAGATATGGGCCAAGACGCGAAGCTCAATCTGCGAATAGTCTGAGCTCATCAGCACACTTTTTTCCCAAGACGGGACAAAGGCTTTACGAATCAAACGACCCTGTTCTAATCGAATCGGTATGTTTTGTAAGTTTGGATCTGCGCTTGATAATCTACCTGTTTGAGTTAAATCCTGCACGTAGCGAGTGTGAATCTTCCCTTCATCAGTGATAAAATCCTGAAGGCCAATGACATAGGTCGATTGCAGTTTAGCAATCTGACGGTAGTCGAGAATCTTAGCCACGATTGGCGACAGGGGTGCAAGGCGTTCCAAAACGTCAACTGCTGTCGAATAACCTGTCTTGGTCTTCTTAGTCATCTCGACTGGCAGACCTAACTTATCAAAAAGAATCGTTCCCAGCTGTTTGGGTGAGTTGATGTTAAATGCTTCCCCAGCTAGTTCGTAGATGTCTTGCGTCAGACTTTCTAGGACCACCTCGTTTTCTGACTGCATGGCTTTTAAGGTGTCACGATTGACCTTGATGCCCGCAATCTCCATCTTAGCCAACACATTAGCTAAGGGCTGTTCCATCTCTAGAAGCAAATCCAATTGCTGATGTTGAGTCAAGCGCTCACGCATCGGCTCTTCCGTTTCGAGGAGAACAGCGACTTTTTGGGCTAAATGGCTGAGCAGGGTTGCTTTTTCAGGCACCGCCCGTTTGACCCCCTTGCCATAGACGACTTCATCTGGCGCTAGCTGACGCTGCCCATAGAGTTCTGCAATGGTTGCGACAGTATTGTCCTCAATAGTCGATAGCAAGTACTTAGCTAATCGACTGTCAAAGCTAGGCGCTGGCAGATCAATTCCGTAATGGCTGAGCAGGACCTTGCTGCGCTTAAAGTCATAGGTTTTTAGCGCAGTCTCTTCTAAAAAGGATTTAAGGACAGAAGAGGTTAATATATCGTCCCCTGCCGCAGCGTAGATTTTCTCAGCATCCCCCCAAGCTATACCAATCACAGGCTCTGTATGGTAGGTGTCATTCAAAATCTCTATATAGAAGAATTGCTGGTCATGTAGCATATCTGCTGTCACTTCTGTCACTTCCTGATAAGCAACCTCTGCCGTGGCTGTATCGGGTTGTTGGCCAGCCACAGGCAATTGCGCCTTGAGTTGCTTGAAACCCATTTCATCATAGAAACGCGACAGGGCAGCAATATCCCTTGGTCCCGAGTAAGTAATATCATCTAGACCGATGGTCAAGGGTGAATTCGTTTCAATCGTGGCTAGTGTCTTAGAGAGAAAAGCTTGTTCCCTATCGTTAATTAAATTTTCCTTCATTTTAGACGCCTTCATAGCATCAATATGGTCATAGATTCCTTCTAAGCTGCCATATTCATGAAGCAACTTGAGCCCTGTTTTCTCACCGATTTTAGTGACACCGGGGATATTATCAGAGTTATCTCCCATCAGGGCCTTGAGGTCGATAAACTGACTAGGTGTAATGCCCATTTTCTCCATGAGATAGGTTGGTGTATAGGATTCAAACTCGGCCACACCTTTTTTGGAAATCTCCACTGTGGTATTGCTGTCCGTTAGTTGAATCAAATCCTTATCCCCAGAAACCACGGTGATTTCAAAATCCTGGTCAATCAGCTCAGCCTGTTTCGCCAGAGTCCCAATAATATCATCAGCCTCATACTGGTCCAGCTCATAATGTTCAATGCTAAGGACATCAAGCATTTGACGAATAAAGGGAAACTGTTCCCGAAACTCATCTGGTGTTTTAGCGCGACCACCCTTATAGTCCGCGTACATCTCTGATCGAAAGGTTGTTTTCCCAGCATCAAAGGCCACAAGTACATGGGTCGGTTGAACGCGCTTTAAAATATGGTCCAACATGAGGTGGAAGCCATAAATGGCATTGGTATGCAGTCCAGCAGGACTTTTAAAACGGTCAATCTGATGGTAAAGAGCAAAGAAGGCTCGGAAAGCCACTGAAGAGCCATCAATCAAAAGTAATTTATTCGTCTTATTTTCCATAGGTCTATTATACCACAGGGCAAGAAAAAAGACTGGCTTAGCAACATCTCTTGGTAGCTAAGATTGGCTAAGGAAGTCTTAAAAATACATCAGATTCAAAACATTAAGCCAGAATCGGACTATTGTAATAGAAAGGTTAAACAGATAGGTCGTGTGACCTCAATTTTCAAGTTTTTCTGATTTGATTTTCTTCAAAAACGCCTGAACGACTTCTGCCAACGCCTCTGGTGCTTCGTCTGTCAGCAAATGACCGGCATTGGGTATGGTATGATAAGTAGCATTTGGAATGAGATCTGCTGCTTTTTGGGAAGTTTTCAGATTGGGCTTGTCCTTCGCGCCACAGATGATGGCACAAGGTAGGTTGGTATGAGTGAGGACTTCCGTTAAATCTAATTCTGCTAGAGAGTTATAGAATTTGTTCAAATTTACCTTATCCACACCTTGCTTGGCAAAGGTTGATTTTGGGAGCAGTTTAAACATAGCCTTTTGCAGGTAATAAAATGGATTCCCCCGCAGATTGTATTGACCTGCACAGGCGATAATGCCTTTCACATTGGCAGGCGGATTGTCTAACAGTCGAAAAGCAAGGCTAGCTCCCAGAGATAAGCCAAAGACCACGACATCATCATCCATGCAAGCCAACTCCTGTCGGACATGGGCATCCATTACCTCGTAGCTTTCTGACAAACGCCCATTGTCAAATAATTCAAGCGCTAAACAGTCATGGTCTCCTAAAGAGGCTATCACCCTGTCCCAGGCCTTAGCAGTCTGCCCTAGTCCATGTAAAAAGACCAGTTTCATTCGATGCCTCCTTTTATCTTTTGGAAAATCTGAGCTTCTTCCTCTGTAAACTCATAGTCTTCCAATAAATCAGGTCGACGTTCCAGGGTTTTGCGCAGGCTTTGTTCGAGCCGCCACTTCCGAATATTCTCATGATGCCCTCTCATCAAAATTTCAGGCACTTTCATGCCACGAAAATCATAAGGGCGGGTATACTGCGGGTACTCCAGTAAACCTGATGAGAAGCTATCGTCCTGATGACTGGCTTCCTTACCAATCACCTCTGGAATGAGACGCACCGTCGCATCGACCATGGTCATGGCTGCCAATTCCCCACCTGTTAGGACAAAGTCTCCTAGGGAGATTTCATCCGTGACCAGGGTCTTAATCCGCTCGTCATAACCTTCATAGTGGCCACAGATAAAGACCAGATGGTCTGCTTGGGCCAAGTCTTCTGCGTAAGCCTGGTCAAAGGTCTTTCCGGCTGGGTCTAGCAATATCACGCGCGGTTGCCCATTTTTAGGGATAGCTTCATAGGCATCAAAGATCGGTTGGGCTCGGAGCAGCATGCCTTGCCCTCCCCCATAGGGCTCATCATCGACATGACGGGCTTTTTCCGCATACTCTCTGAAATTATGATAGGTAATGTCTAGTAAGCCCTTCTCCTTAGCCTTGCCAACAATAGAGTGCTCCAGTGGGGCGAACATTTCTGGGAAAAGGGTCAGAATATCAATCTTCATCGTCTAATCCTTCCAAGAGCTCAACATCAACACGCTTGTTAGCCACATCGACATTGAGCACCACAGGCGGAATGTACGGCAAAAGCAAATCACGTTTGCCTTTGCGCTTGACTACCCAGACATCGTTAGCACCTGGTTGGAGAATTTCAGAAATTGTTCCCAACAACTGGTCCTTCTCGTAGACCTCTAGACCAATGATTTCATGGTAGTAAAACTCATCCTCCTCCAGCTCTGTCAAATGGTCTTCAGCGACTTTGAGCGAGCAACCCTTGTATTTCTCAACATCGTTAATATGGTAAAGCCCCTTGAACTTAACTATATCAAAGTTCTTTTGCTTGCGGTGACTGGCGACTTCTACTTCCAAGATAGGTTCATCCTTGTCATTAAAAATAGAGAGCTTGCTGCCTTTTTTAAAGCGGTCCTCTACAAAATCAGTCACCGCCATTACCCGCACCTCACCTTGCAACCCTTGGGTATTAACAATTTTGCCTACATTAAAATAATTCATAACTACTCCGTTAGTCTATAACCCTATCTTCCCATTATGAGATGAGGTTCTGATTTTCTCAAGTTCTTTTATTTTACCATGTTGGCCTATATTTCTCAATTTAGACAGCAAAAAAGAGCTCTTTCGAGCCCACTTAATCTTTCTCATCAATGACGAGACGTACTTTTTTGCCATCTGTGGGGACAGAATAAACAATCGTTCTTATCGCAGAGATCGTGCGACCTTTGCGACCGATAACACGACCAATATCGCTTTGATCGAGGTCCAGATGGTATTCCAAAAACTCCGGTGTGTCCTCAATTTTTAAAGTGAGGCTGTCGGGTTGTGAAATCAAAGGTTTCACAATCGCAATAATCAGATTTTCAATCATGTCCATAGGCTTACACTACTTTTCTTATTTTTTAGCGTACTTAGCGTTGTGGAATTTCTCCATAACACCAGCTTTTGAAAGAATGTTACGTACAGTGTCAGATGGTTGAGCACCTTTTGACAACCAGTCAAGCACGCGATCTTCTTTAAGAGTCACTTGGTTTTCAGTGACAAGTGGGTTGTAGGTGCCAACTGTTTCGATGAAACGACCATCACGTGGTGCACGTGAATCTGCAACGTTAATACGGTAGAAAGGTTTCTTTTTAGAACCCATACGAGTCAAACGGATTTTTACTGCCATTTTGAAATGTTCTCTTTTCTTTTTTATAATTTATGGTTGGACAATAGCAGAGCTATCATCTTACTTTATCTAGTATAACAGATTTTCCTCAGCTGTCAAGAAAAAAACTTGACAAAGTTTCTGAGAGAGCGATTATTATGCTCCCTTTCGCATAATACCTTCTGCTAAACTAGGAATAAAACGGTTAAGAAAGACCAATAACTTAGTTTTACCGCCTAACGTCGTTTCACGATGCTTTTGAAAGTTTTTCCAAAACTCTATCACAAGTTCATCAGGGTCTATCTTGGATTTCCCTCTCCCAGAAGTCATATCAGTACTAACAAGGGGAGGAACCAATTCATGAACATTGACATTAGTATTAGCAAGCTGCCATCTTAACGTTTTAGAAAAACTGTGAAGCCCTGCCTTACATGCACAATAAACAGAAGCAGACTCTTTGGGGACTATGGCCAATCCTGAAGTAACATTTACAATTGACGCCTTCTTTTTTTGGACTAAATAAGGCAGAAATAGCCTCGTTAAAAGAATTGGGGCAATTAAATTGATTTCAAGCTCTTGTTCAATTTGACTAAGATCCTGTTCTATCAGAGGTTGATTGATTTGAATTCCAGCATTGTTTACCAAGACTGATATATATGAATATTTCGAGATCAATCGCTGGCGGTCTTCCACTTTACTGATATCAGCAACTTCTATGATGGCATTAGGCAATGTGGCTACTGCTTCTTTTAATTTACTCTCACGACGTCCTACTAATATCACTCCATATCCAGCCTGGTGGAATTTTTTTGCTAATGAAAATCCAATGCCTGTTGCTCCTCCAGTAACCATGACCCAATCTTTTTGATTTTCTCTTTCTAATCTTTGGTTTTTTGACATGTGAATCTCCTTTTATACTTTCCTTTACTTTATTAAAATGAGCAAGTCAAGTCAATTAAAATAGAGGGTTGAGATAGAAATTTAATAAATGAAATGATAGAGAAAAATATTTGATTCAATGACTTTTAAAAGTTATAGCAGTTAATCGTCTATTAACTTTTACCTTCATAACTTAGAGAAAGTCTTAAAAAGAATTGAGGCTGGACTTTCGTCCAGCGCTCATGAGTCGTATTGGTTAAAAAATTTGACATAGCTATCATTAAAAACCTTAGGATGTTTTCGCCTATGGATTTATGGTACAATGGCTTAGAAAATTGCAGACTCTTTTTGCAAATTCTTTCTCTACCTTAACAATTCTCAATGGCGTAAGTAAACGATCACTATGAAACGTCTAGTTCACGTTTTTCATAACGAACAAAAATTTAAGAGTGTTTTTAAGTGTCTGATGATATTTCCAATCTAAAAAGATCTCTCTAAACTTGCGAGCAGAGCGAGACAGACTTTTAAGATCAGTATCTAACAGTCCTTATAAAGAAGGATCGAGGCCTCTTTCCAAAAAATTAGAAAGCAGAAGAAACTTTATTTAGGTAGAAAAGGCTCTTTACAAACGCTCAAAGGATGATTTACTCAATAGATAGTCAGGTATATCTTTTTTTCCAAACGATTAAACCAACTGCTATTGCTATAGCAATCCCAAGATAAGTAAACCACGATGTTAGTTCTTCACCAGCACGAGGTAAAATACGCCTTTGACCACTTTGAACGGTTTTGTAGGTCGCATCCTCTTTTTCGCGGACCTGATTTTTATCCCAACTAGTTTCAGATTCAGTCACTGAAGTCGAAGGAACTAGCTTATCTTTTTGATCACCAGTAGAGCTTTGTGTCTCCGTTCCTATTCCGTGAGAAGTTTCTGTTTGATCGATAGAAGTCTGCCCATTCTGACTTGTTTTATCCGATTGAGGGAGGGACAGCTGTAGTAAGAGGGGGTCGTGGTCAGAAGCCCTGCCATGTTCTTCCATAAACGGCGAATTCACATGAATCATATCAAATTCAGCGGTATCTAACAAATGGTTACTGATTAAAATGTTATCCAGAGATTGGTTATTACCTTGGTAAAAATAGGAGAACCGATCGCCTTCAGGATGGCGGCTCACAAGGTTAGAGAGCAAATTACCTTCGATTAATTGAATCGTTGGGGTGAACTCAAAATCGTTAAAATCACCCAGCATGACAAGGTTGGTCTTTTCATTTTGTGCAAGACCTTCTTGGGCAAACTGATTTAGAAGACTGGCTAAAGCATGCCGTTGTGGTTCGGAGCCTAAGGTTGGCGGCTGCACGCGGCCATAGAGTCCAAAATCGCCTCGTTTAGAGTTGAGGTGGTTAGCGACAACAACAACTTTCTCACCGTCAAATACGAATTCAGCTGCCAAAGACTTGCGAACGCTGTTCCAAGCAGGATTTGTAGGGTCGATCCGTCCAACACTATGGCTCAGACCATCCTTGGACCAGGAGACCGCCTCAGTTGGCCCACCAACTGGTTTTGATGATAACTGCACACGATTAGGATTGTATAGGAAGCCCACCCGAATATTACCACCTGGAGCACCGCCATCGGCATTATTTTCAGGAGCGATATCCAGATACGTATATTGTGGGCCACCAAGGCTTGTGATTGCATCAATCAGACGCTGGGCACTCAGACTAGCATCTGTCGTGCCGTCGTCTATCGCACCATTATTGTCCTGCACTTCAATCAAGCCGATGATATCAGGGCTATTCAGGTCGTTGACAAAGGATTGGGCAATGCGTGTGACCTTTTCGTCAGATGTTGACTCTTTGTTGGCAGAGAAATTTTCAATATTGTAAGAGGCAATACTAAGTTTTTGGTCATTTTTGATGATACTAGTTTTTTCAGGAAGCAATCCGCCATCGTTAAAGGTAGGCAGGCTATCATTATCCACTAATACCTTATAATTGGTATAACTATACCAAACAGGTCCCGCGATTCTTCCTGTGAAAGAATCGCCAGCTTTTGCAACAAAATCCTTCTTCAATAAGATTGGAATAATCTCTGTATTATGACCATCTGGGCGTAAATTAATACCTCCGACATTATTAAGTGGAGCACTTGACTGTCCAGGCAGAACATAGAGTTCTTTGTATTTAGAAGGTCCTAAAATCTTGGCATCGTCAACTGCGACTAACATGCCTTCCAAAGATTCCCAGAAATCAAGGGCATCTTGATCAGGATTAAAGACTGACATGCCATCGCTGTCAATCACATTTGGAGGCACTATGCGATCTTGGCCTAAAACAATTGGAGCAGGTAAAGGAGCAGTCCCTGTTTTCTCAATAGAGGATGCTTTTAACTGGGTGACTGTTAAATCGGTAGTTGCCTTCTCCTCATAGCCACTACTAAGATATTCTTCAACCGTTCCATACAACGTTAAAAAATCTCCAACTTGAACACCGTGGTTGTTCATATAGACATTTAAACCATCCGAAGTTGCGGGATCATCATCTGGTTCCAAATCTTGAATAAAGAAACGGCTCCGAGTGTCAACGTAGGTCACCACTACGTTTTTGACCGTAACCGCTTGGTCAACTAAAGGTGAAACATGGGAAGTTCCTTGAATCTGACCAATAGAGGCTTCCTTGCCTGTTGTTGGATTAGTATCAGGACTAGCTTTTTCGAGAACTTCAAGATGATCCAGACTAAAAGGCTTGAGTTGGACTGTATCTCGATAAGTCGAAAGAATGGCTGTCAGGTTGATAATATCTCCCTGACCAATCTTTGCTGAAACATCCGAATAGCTAAACCCTGTTCGACTATCAAAGCGCACTGCAACACTATTTCCTGAACTATCTGTGACAGAAAACAGTGTGTTTTGATATTGGTCAGATGTCACTTCTCCAACTGTTGCTTCGTTAAGGGAGATAAGGGTTGATTGCTGGTTAGTCGGTAAACTAGCAATATCAGTAATGGTCGGAGTTATCTCTAAAAGTTGATCAGTAGCCAACTTATGCTCAGAGATATTGGTCAACTGAATTTCGCCATTATAAGCACCTAAAACTCCTGTCAACTCAACGACGTCACCACTAGCATAGCCTAAAGATGCCCTGGGGTAAATATATAGCCCCGATCCAGAAGCATCTTGGATATAAAAGCCATTGCCGCCCCAGCCATTAACCGCACTGACTATGCGACCGGTAACCGTGTAGGTCTGCCCTTGGATACCTGAGTTTCTAATCTCAGATAAAGGCGTGACAACCCGTGCTGCCTGAGTCATCTCTGTAGCTCTGACACCAGTATATGAAACGACTATAGGGCTGACAGGCAAAAGCATTGCCACAAGTAAGGTACTAAGAAGGACTTTTTTCTTTCTCATCTCTTTTCCTTTCTACATAAGCATAAATCAAAAAGATTTTGATGGATCTGATATCCTTATTTTACCATAAACCGCTTTCAAAAAACGACAATTATTGGGATTCTTTTTAATTTTTAAGTTAACTTCATATCTAAAAAGATGACATAGTGGTTTATAACATTCTTGAAAACTCTTTTGATTAGTTGATTAAACACAAAATCAAAAAAGAAAGAGACAGCTACTACAAAGTTTTCTAATAGATAAATCTCTTGTTTCATCCTAACGCTATCAGTCCGTAATGGAATTTCTGATTGGGACGATCTTGTCTTTCAAAGTCAAATTTTTCAAAGGCAGAATCTTTGTAATGGGCTTTAAGGATGATTTTCTGTCTGGCCACGCGCTTGGCTTCTGCTAGAAACTCTGACGTCATCCTTGCAGGATTAGCCAAAGATGCTAATCCTGATAAATTTTCAGACTCTGTGATATTTTCGGAAAACATGGGATCACAATAAATCACATCAACCGATTTATCTGGCGCAACCTTTAAGAAGGCCAAACTGTCAACACACTGGGTCTTGATACAACGCATAGCGTGATCTATCTGGTCATTTCCCGTCACAAAGCGCTTTAGACCAAGGCTAACAATCAGGTGAATCAGGGGATCACTCTCTAAGGCTGTCACCTGATGGCCAGCATAAGCCATGACAATACTATCGCTAGCCAAGCCCATAGTCGTATCTAAAATCTGGCACGGGCTTGGCCCCAATAGTTCTAAAAGAGGATCTCTAGGGGCCTTAATCCGCAACATGGCTGTATCTGGATGAAAGGATAGGATCTCACCTGTTTTTGTCGTATAGCGCAAGCTATCCTTGTAAACGACCAAAGCTCCCTCCGTTTCTCCAATAATTGTTTGTAGGCTCGCCTTGCCTCTATTTCTATAAGGCACATCAAATTGATTTGCCAGGGCCTTTGCTTCGTTAATCTTATCCAAATCGACCTTAAAACTGGTTGTCACTACAAAATTTGTCATTATTTTATTATAGCATAATTAAAACGTCTCCACTCTATGACTAGAACGAAGACATTTTATCAATACCCTATTTTTTATTCTTTTTTATTTTTTTGAACAATTCATAAGAAGAGTATGCAGTATATCCAATAACAATGATCATTGACAGATAAAAAATGATATTCAAAACAGTGACTAATTTCTGGTTTGCAACAATTGTGTCATAAATCGATTGTCCTAGCCAAAAACTACAAACCAAGGCAGTCAAGCCATATAAGCGCGCTTTGGCATGATCACTCATTTCTTTGTTCATCTTTTTCTCCTATCGTTTGCCTTTCTTAGAATAAATGTCAACTGCTACTGCAAGTAATAACACTAAACCTTTGATGGTTTGAATCAATGCTGAGTCAACCCCCATAATAGAGAGACCTTGGTTGATAACACCAATAACAATGGCACCAACGACTACACCAGGTATCGTTCCAACACCACCAGTTACTGCTGTACCACCAACGAAACATGATGCAATAGCATCCATCTCAAAAGAGTTACCAGTAGCCGCTGAAGCTGAACTTAAGCGAGATAGCATGGCAATGGCAGCAATTGCTGATAAGAATCCCATATGTACATACAAGAAGAAATCAACGCGTTTTGTGTTAATACCTGAAAGCATGGCCGCCCGGCGATTTCCACCTACTGCATACACGTGACGCCCAAATACTGTTTTCGTTAAGATAAAATTATAGACGACAACTAACACACCAACAATAACCAACATGATTGGGATTCCACCCTGTGTTGCATTACCAGAAGATGCCATCAAGTATGTCATAAATCCAATCACTATTGCAGCAAGACCAATTTTTGTATATGTTGCGGACATTGGTTCTACATCAAGTCCCACCTCAAAAGCTTTTTTACGGTTTCGGAATTGACTGTAGGCGAAAAGGGCGATTAAAGCAAGACCTACATAAATTGTCAAGACATCAAACTGTCCCCAGAACCCTAGGATATTGGGCAAATAACTGGCAGCAATCGCATTAAAGGAAGAATCGTTCACAGGAATAGATGAGTTAATCATGGTCGTCGCAAGGCCACGGAAAATCAACATCCCTGCCAGTGTTGTAATAAAACCTGGAATACCGACATAGGCAACCCAAAAACCTTGCCAAACACCGATGATCACACCAATTAATAAACCAACTAAAATAGCTAACAACCAATTTATATGCATATCTTGCATCAATAAGGCAATACAACCGCCTATGAAACCTACAAGAGAACCGACTGATAAGTCAATATGAGTTGCGATAATGACCATAACCATACCAACTGCTAAAATGATAACATAGGCATTTTGTTGAATTAATTGAACAACTGTGTTTGGTTGAAGTAATAAGCCGCCTGTTAAGACTTGAAAAACTGCAACAATGACAATCAAGGCACCGACGATACCGTATTGTCTTGAATTCGATAAGATAGATGAGAACAAGCTAGCTTGCTTAACATCCTTGTTTGTTTGTGTATTCATGCTTTTTGACCTCACTATATTGCATTTCTTTCTTTCGTCATTCCCTTCATCAAATACTCCTGGCTAAAGAGTTCTTTAGGAACATCATCCGTGACAACTCCTTGACTGACAGTATAGATACGATCACAAATGCCTATCAATTCTGGAAGTTCTGATGAAATAACAATCACTGCTTTTCCTTGATCTGCTAATTGATCAATAATTTCATAGATTTCATACTTTGCACCAACGTCAATACCCCGAGTTGGCTCATCTAGGATGAGAATATCTGGATCCGATAGCACCCATTTCGCTAAAACTACTTTTTGCTGATTTCCTCCAGAAAGATTAGACACACGTTCTTCAATCGAAGACGTTTTAATATGGAAATCTTTCCTATATTTTTCAGATGCAATGCGTTCAATATGATCATCCATGATACCTTTTTTAGAGTGTTTATGAAGGGCTGCTAGCGATACATTTTCTCGAATACTTTGTAACAAGTTTAGTCCATAACCTTTTCGATCTTCAGTCGCATAAGCTAAACCAGCTTGAATAGCCTTTTTTACTGTAGATGTATCTGTCTCCTGACCTTTGATAAATACTTTACCGGAAATATTTGACCCGTAAGCATGCCCAAAGACACTCATTGCAAGTTCAGTACGACCTGCACCCATCAATCCAGCAATTCCAACAATTTCACCTGCTCTGACTGTAATGGAAGCATTATCGACAATAACACGTTGATGATCAAGTGGATGATGTACAGTCCAATTTTCTAATCTAAAAAGCTCTTCACCTAATTTTGCATCATGATTTGGATAAAGATTAGTCAAAGGACGTCCAACCATAGCAGCGATCAATTTATCTTGATTCAGCGGCTCTTCTGTCGAATTAGGCATCGAACCGACAGTAGAACCATCACGGATAATTGTAACATTATCTGTGATATCTTGAATTTCATTAAGTTTATGAGAGATAATAACAGAAGTCACACCTTGATTATCTCTTAAATCCCGTAAGATTCCTAAAAGGTGCGCGGAATCCTCATCATTAAGCGCTGCTGTAGGTTCGTCTAAAACAAGAAGTTTTACATTTTTAGAGAGAGCTTTGGCAATTTCAACAAGTTGTTGTTTCCCAACACCAATATCCATTATTTTGGTTTCTGGTGAATCCATGAGACCAACTTTTCCCATAACTTTAATAGCATCTGAACGTGTCCTCATCCAATCAATAACACCATTAGATTGTTTTTCATTCCCTAAGAAAATATTCTCAGCAATCGATAAAAATGGACTCAAAGCTAATTCTTGCTGGATGACAACAATACCTAACTCTTCTGAATCAGAAATTGTTTTGAATTTACACTCCTTACCATCAAATAAGATTTGTCCAGAGTAACTCCCATGCGGATAAACCCCTGATAAAACATTCATGAGGGTAGACTTCCCAGCTCCATTTTCCCCACAAATCCCGTGAATCTCTCCACGTTTAATATTGAGATTAACATTGGTCAGAGCTTTTACAGGACCGAAAGTCTTTGTTATGTCTTGCATCTGCAAAATCAAGTCTGATTGTGACATACATTTTTCCTTTCTTTACAACTGTTCTTAGTCAATGATTGGTGCTTTGATATTCTTTTGGTACTGTTCTTCAGAAATAAACCCAGTTTCAACTACGTAATACAAATCTTTTTGTTCTCCGGTTGGGTTTTTAACAAGTTCATCCGATGGCATCAACCATGTCGGTACATCTTTTTTACCATTATTCATGGGAGTTTCTTCAGATTGAGGAGTTTTTCCATCCGCAATATCAACAATTAAAGCTGTCGTTTGCTCTGAAAGAAGTGCGATATTTTTGAAAACTGTTTGCTCTTGAGCACCATAATAAATATTAGTAATCGCTATATCCATACCATCTTGACCTGTAATAATAGGCCAAGCAGATTTATTTGATGGATTAGAAGCATCAAAAGGATTATTTGGACTCATATCTGGACGCGCATTTTTGATTGATTTCATTGCACCCAATGAGATAGCATCATATGGTGATAGGACTGCAGCAAGTGGCTGATTTCCAAGTTTAACCATAAATGCATCCATTTGCTTCTGAGCTTGTGATTGATCCCAAGCATGAACTGAAATTTTCTTCCAGTCTTCGACTGTAAAATCTTTTGTTACAATTCCAGAAGGATCCACTAACTGTCCTGATTCAAAGTATGGTTGTAATAAATCCCAAGCTCCCTTGAAGAAATACGGAGCATTATTATCATCATCAGAGCCTGCAAATAAGGCAATATTATATGGTGTCTCTTTACCACCACCATTTTCTAAACCTAAACGATTAATAATGGTTTGAGCTTCAAGGATACCAGTACGTTCAAGGTCAAATGTCACATAGTAATCAACAGCCTCTGTGTTCATAATAAGACGGTCATAAGCAATAACAATCGCTCCATTATCAGATGCTTGTTTAACCGCTGGACCAACAGCAGTTCCATCGACAGAAGCTACTACAATTGCTTTAGCTCCAGCTGCCACCAAGTTATTAATATCAGTTGATTGCTGTGACGGTGAATTATTAGCATATGCTAACTTCGTTTTAAACCCTTGAGCTTCAAGTGCCTTCACAAGATTACCACCATCCATATTCCATCTTTGGTCAGCTTTTGTTGGCATAGAAATACCAATTAAATCGCCTTTTTGAAGTGTATTTTCAGCAAAGACACCTCCACGTGTGGCACTGCCACAGGCAGTTAAAACAATACTGAACAGCAGTGTGACAAGCAGTAAACCTGCCATTTTAAACCATTGTTTCAATTTCATTTGAAATTTACCCCCTTCACTTAAACATATAGATGTGTGAACGACTTGAGACTCATAATGAATTTCAAGCTTGACGATAAAAAGAGAAAGCAGACGATCAACTCAGTTCCTCTTTTTTAGATAGCGCTTACACCAATAGTATAACCTTCCTGTCCGTACATGTCAATTATTTTTTGATTTTTTTATTACACCATACCAAATTGTCCATACATTTAAACAAAAAAGCCTCTCAATTTATGAGAGACTTGTTTGATTTAGGATGCTGGGTAAATATACATGACGCTATAGCCATAGGCAGGATCTGTTGGGTCGAAGATTCCTCGGTAATTACCGATTTGCATAATACCATTATAGTTTGATTCTAACACTTGAATGGCTGTATCGGACTGGACATCAACGACATAGGCAACATGGCCATAACCACCATCAAACCAAACTGCTACTGCTCCTTCTTGAGGCGTGGTTCCGACTTGGTATCCTGCCGCTTGAGCGCTTGCTACCCAATCTGCCGCATTCCCCCAATAATCGCCTACCCATGGAGCCAACACTTTAACGCCCCAGGTGCATTGTCCCATCGGATAAGTGTTTGTTTCTGAATTGGTATAGGTGGGAATAGTAAACGTAGAATCATAGCTGACAGCTACAGACGACGTATAGTTAGTAGAACTGTCATAAGTGGTTGAAGTGGATGTATCGTACGTATAGTAGTTGTAGGAAGGATATCCGTAATCTGGTTGCCAAACAGCTTCATTGTAATATGCAAAAGATTCGTTAGCTGCGCCTTCTTCAAATGAAAGGGCAGAAGCCTCTTGATTACTCCATAACGCAACACCCAATATTCCCGTTGCTACAGCTAGTTTTAGTGAAGCTGCAGAATGAAGAATTGTCAATGGGGAACCATTGTCTCCACCTGAGTTGCTTTTCGTTCTCGTAGTTCTTGCTTTCCGAGAATGATACTTACCTTCTTCTATCGTCATTTAAATGACCTCCTAGACTAGATTTAGCGGCTGTCCGCTCGATTCCTCATAGCCAAGCTTAACATACTCGGCTCTTTTTGAGGTGCCACTAGTCTACTGGAAAAATCTTAAAGCAATCTTGTAAAAAACTTAAGGAAAGCTGAAAGTCAGCTAGGACATTCTAATTATGTGGAAGGTTATGGAATTAAAAAACAGGATTTCTCCTGTTTTTTCACGTAACTTTTTAAATAGGCTGGGTCATAAAGCTGCGGCTTTCCAGAACCTTTAGCATGGCATTTGCTGTATCAAGCGCGGTGAAGAGCGGTACGCCGTTTTCAACAGCTGCTTGACGAATCATCGCTCCATGCTCACCAGCGGTCCGCTTAGTACCAACAGTATTGATAATGGCTTGAACTCTGCCTTGGCGAATAAGGCTGAGGATGTCTCCAGCTTCATCTTCATCTATTTTAGCAACGCTTTGCGCTGTCACGCCATTGTTATTCAAGAAAGCGGCTGTGCCATTTGTCGCAAGTACGCCATAACCAATTTTTTGGAAGCGACGCGCCATCTCTAGCGTCTCTTCTTTACTATCATCTGAAATGGTAAAGATAACATTACCAAAGGTTGGCAGGTGAAGGTAGCTAGCTTCAAAGGCCTTATAAAGGGCTTTTTCAAGGGTTGTATCTGAACCCATAACCTCACCAGTTGACTTCATTTCAGGGCCGAGCAAACTATCAACCTTAGCCAGTTTGGTAAAGGAGAAGACTGGTGCCTTGATATGAACCTGTTGGCTCTCTGGATAAAGGCCATCCGCATAACCAAGTTCAGCCAAGGATTTGCCAAGGATCAACTGAGTAGCAACCTGAGCCATGGGGATACCCGTTACCTTAGACAAGAATGGTACTGTACGGCTAGCACGCGGGTTAACCTCAATAACAAAGACCTGTTCATCTTTGATAACAAACTGAATATTCATCATACCGATACAGTTCAAACCGATAGCTAAACGTTTCGTGTAGTCCACAATGGTGTCTTGGACAGTTTGAGATAAGGTTTGTGGTGGATAGACAGCCATGGAATCCCCTGAGTGAACACCAGCTCGCTCAATGTGCTCCATAATCCCAGGAATTAATACCTGCTCGCCATCAGAAATCGCATCCACTTCACACTCTTGGCCAACAATATAGGAGTCTACAAGAACCGGATGGTCTGGGCTAGCCTTAACAGCTGTTCGCATGTAGGTTCTGAGGTCTGCTTCATTTTCTACGATTTCCATGGCACGTCCACCGAGGACATAAGACGGACGCACTAAGACTGGGTAGCCGATACCTTTAGCTGCAGCTACGGCACCTTCTTCATCTGTAGCGGTCTTCCCTGGTGGCTGAGGGATGTCAAGAGCCTTAAGCGCCTGTTCAAAGAGGTCACGGTCTTCTGCCCGGTCAAGATCTGCTACCTGAGTCCCAAGGATCTTAACTCCTGCTTCTGCCAGTGGCTCTGCCAAGTTGATGGCTGTTTGGCCACCAAACTGCACCACCACACCGATAGGTTGCTCCAGATCAATGACGTTCATGACATCTTCAAACGTGAGTGGCTCAAAGTAGAGCTTGTCTGAAACGGAGAAATCTGTTGATACAGTCTCAGGGTTGGAGTTCATGATGATAGCTTCATAGCCCGCAGCCTGAATAGCCTTCACCGAGTGAACTGTCGCATAGTCAAACTCAACCCCTTGTCCAATACGGATAGGACCTGACCCTAAGACAAGGACCGATGGTTTTCCAGAGCGGATTGATTCATTTTCAAAGGCATAGGTTGAGTAGAAATAAGGCGTTTCAGACTCAAATTCCGCAGCACAGGTATCCACCATTTTATAGACTGGCAAGACTTGGTTTTCTTGGCGCATCTGGCGAATAGCACCTGCCGTTGTTCCCCAGAGGTCAGCAATCTTACGGTCCGCAAAACCATTGAGCTTGGCAGTTTTTAGGATATCCAAGTCACCTGGTGCTGCTGAGAGACCTTTTTCGATCTCATGAATGCGGAGCAATTTGTCCAAGAAGAAGGTATCAATTTTTGTCAGCTCTGCTAATTCTGAAACCGTGTAACCACGGCGAATAGCTTCTGAAAGGTAAAAGAGGCGATCATCTTGGGCCTTAACCATTTTTTCAACCAAAAGGTCATCCGATACATCTGCTAATTCAGGCATTTCGTTATGATAGACCCCAACTTCAAGGGAACGGCAAGCTTTAAGCAGGCTCTCTTCAATGTTACGGCCGATGGCCATGACTTCACCTGTCGCCTTCATCTGCGTGCCAAGACGGCGCTCCCCTTTTTCAAACTTGTCAAATGGGAAACGTGGAATTTTAGCGACCACATAGTCTAGGGCAGGTTCAAACATAGCATAGGTCGAGCCTGTGACAGGGTTAACCATTTCGTCTAAGGTCAAACCAACTGCAATTTTAGCTGCGAGCTTGGCAATCGGATACCCTGTCGCTTTAGAGGCTAGGGCAGACGAGCGCGATACCCGCGGGTTCACTTCGATAACATAATATTTAAAGCTTTGAGGATCCAACGCTAGCTGAACATTACAGCCCCCTTCGATTTTAAGGGCGCGAATAATTTTGAGGCTGGCATCCCGCAGCATCTGATGCTCAATATCAGAGAGAGTCTGCGTTGGCGCAAATACGATAGAATCCCCTGTATGAATCCCAACTGGGTCAAAGTTTTCCATGTTACACACCACAAGGGCATTATCAGCTGAGTCGCGCATCACCTCATACTCGATTTCCTTGAAACCAGCAATAGAACGCTCGATCAAACATTGAGTCACTGGGGATAATTTCAAGCCATTTTCAGCGATTTCACGCAGTTCTTCTTCATTGGCACACATCCCGCCACCAGTACCACCAAGGGTAAAGGCTGGACGTACAATGACAGGATAACCGATCGTATTAGCAAAAGTAACTGCTTCTTCTACCGTATTGACAATCTCAGACTCTGGAATTGGCTGATTGAGTTCTTCCATCAATTGCTTAAAGAGGTCTCGGTCTTCTGCTCGGTCAATAGCGGATAATTTAGTTCCTAAAAGCTCCACACCTAACTCATCCAAGATACCTTCTTTTGACAAGGTCATCGCCATGTTCAGCCCCGTCTGACCACCGAGTGTTGGTAGAAGAGCGTCTGGGCGTTCCTTGCGCAAGATGCGGGTTACAAATTCAAGAGTGATTGGCTCAATATAGACCTTATCGGCGATTTCTTTATCTGTCATGATGGTTGCCGGATTCGAATTGACTAGAACAACCTGGTAACCTTCTTCTTTGAGGGCCAAACAAGCCTGAGTCCCAGCATAGTCAAACTCAGCCGCCTGACCAATCACGATTGGACCAGACCCAATCACCATAATTTTATTAATATCCGTACGTTTTGGCATAATTTAAGATACAAAGGGCGTCTAAAAATCCGTATGAAAATAGGAGGCTGACGCTGTGTGCTAGCACACAAGGAAAGACTATCTTTTTCAATAGAATTTTAGCCCGTGTTCATTTCTAAAAAAACACGAGACCTTTGCTTACTCCTTTCTATTCGCCGTCTCTCGGGACGGCATTAAATCTGTGACTCCGACGTGAGAAAACACCAGCGATATTCTGGTTGTTCTCGAGCTAGTGCCTGACCTAGCCAAGGCACCCTAGTGGTTGGCGTATGACAAGGAGCTACGTTAGTAGCACTTGGATTTGGGCAGGCTTTTCTTTTTCTGTCTCTCATTTAGGAGTATCGTATTATCGTTTGGCTTGCTCTAGCTTAAACGCGTCCATCAATTCCATAAAGTCATCAAAAAGGTAACTTGCATCATGTGGACCAGGTGCCGCATCTGGATGGAACTGAACTGAAAAACCAGGAAAATCACGGTGGCGAACGCCTTCCACAGACTTATCATTAATTTCCTCATGGGTTACAATCAGACAATCTGGCAGATTGTCACGTGATACCGCAAATCCATGGTTTTGACTGGTAAAATCAACGCGACCGGTAGCTATCTCACGTACGGCATGGTTAAAGCCTCGGTGACCGAAAGTCATCTTATAAGTCGAAGCACCATTTGCCTTACTGAAAAGTTGATGACCCATACAAATGCCAAAAATAGGAAGTTTACCTTGAATTCCTCGAATCATGTCAAGAGCCCACGGCACATCATCGGGATCACCAGGTCCATTTGACAGCATTACACCATCGGGATTAAGTTCTAAAATAGTTTCCGCTGTTGTGTCATGAGGCACAACCGTCACGTTGCATTCACGTTTTGCAAGTTCACGCAAAATCGAATGTTTCAGGCCAAAGTCTACTAGAACAACTGACCTTCCCACACCAGGAGCTGGATACGCTGTTTTGGTTGAAACCTGAGAAATCCCATCTGTAGGTAAGACAGTTGCTTTTAGTTGGTCTAACTGATGCTCCAAATTGTCTCCGACATTAGAAAGGGTAGCCTTCATGGTTCCATGCTTGCGAATAATCCGTGTCAAGGCTCTTGTGTCGATCCCTGAGATTCCTGGGATGTTTTTAGCTTTTAAGAATTGGTCAAGCGTCATCTGGTTACGCCAGTTGCTGCCTTCCCTTGCCCATTCATAAACGACCACGCCCTTACAAGTCGGATGGATAGACTCATAGTCGTCTCGATTTATCCCATAATTGCCAACCATTGGGTAGGTAAAGGTTAAAATTTGCCCGTTATAGGATTGGTCTGTGATAGATTCTTGGTAACCTGTCATGCCTGTATTGAAAACCAGCTCACCAGTTGAATCAATATTGGCTCCGAAGGCCTCCCCTTCAAAGACCGTACCGTCTTCTAAAATCAATCGTCTTCTTGTCATTTCTTCTCCCCTATCCATTCTTATATTAAGCTCTGTCACGTAAGACGGCTTCAATAATGGCCATTCTAACAAAGACACCATTAGCCATCTGAGCTACAATTCGTGACTTTGGTGCCTCCACCAAGTGATCGTCAATCTCAACACCGCGGTTAACTGGTGCAGGATGCATGACAATTGCTTGATCTTTCAAACAGTCATACCGAGCCTGAGTCAGCCCAAATTGGCTGTTATAACTTTCTTTTGAAAAGCTCGTCTCTCCATCATGACGTTCATGTTGAACCCTTAGAAGCATGACAACATCTAGCTCATCAATGACATCATCGATGGCGACATGGCGACCGTAAACGTCAAATTCTTCTGAATACCATTCTGCAGGACCTGTAAAATAAAGCTCGGCTCCCAATCGTTTTAAAATCTGCATGTTTGACTTGGCTACGCGCGAATGCGTCAAATCCCCACAAATAGCAATTTTCAATTGTTCAAAATGGCCAAATTCTTCATAAATAGTCATCAAATCGAGCAGTGATTGGCTAGGATGCTGACCAGAGCCATCTCCACCATTAATGATGGCTGAGTTGATATGCCCACTCTCGACTAATTGTTTGTAGTAATCAACATCAGGATGTCGAATGACACAAACATCTGCCCCCAGAGCAGACAGGGTTAATACAGTGTCGTAGAGTGTCTCTCCCTTATTAACTGAACTGGTTTTAGCATCAAAATCAATTAAATTTAAACCTAGGCGCATCTCTGCAACCTCAAAAGATTTGTGGGTTCGGGTTGAGGATTCAAAGAATAAATTAGCCACAAAATACTGACGTTTAGGCTTAAAGGTCGCCCGACCATTTTTAAAATCAGACCCTCGTCTGATGAGCCCTAGAACCTCTTCATTGGTCAGTAATTCCATGCTGACCAGGTTCTGTAGGGAAACTTGACCATTTAACATTGACATATTAAAGCCCTCTTCTGAATGATGTCTCTCCGATAAAGCAATGGTTTAACGAAATGAAAGAAGTCAAGACACTTAGTCAACCGTTAAGAGATCAACCGCATCCTCCCCATCAATTTCTTCTACCTTGACAATAATTTCCTCTGCTCGACTAGTTGGAATATTTTTACCCACATAATCAGCCCGAATAGGCAATTCACGATGTCCACGGTCTACAAGGACAGCCAAACTTACCCGCGCTGGACGACCAAGGCTCACCAAATTATCGATGGCTGCACGAATCGTTCGACCTGTATAAAGAACATCATCCACCAAAATCACATCACGATCTGTGACATCAGCTTCCATGACCGTCGTGTCTTCTTCAACTTTAATATCATCACGAAAAGGTTTTGTATCAAGAGAACCTAGTGGCACCTTGATGCCTTCCAATTGAAACAGACGTTCTTGAATCCGTTTGGCAATAGGCACACCTCTTGTTTGAATACCTGCAAGAACAATATTATCTAGATTTTTATTCCGTTCAATAATCTCGTAGGTAATCCGCGTAATAGCCCGTTTCATCGTCATGCTGTCAATGATTTCTTTGGTTTTCATCTGAATCTCCTTGTTTTGCAAATCATCGGCTCTTACCAAAAAGAGCACCTCCCTTTAGGAGATGCTCAAAATTCAGGGCACAACAATCCTGTTATCCCTGGCTTTATCCGTCTCCTTACTTGCCTCACAGGACAAGATTAAAGGAATTATGTATTACTTGTATTATACCAAAATCTCTAACAATTTCAATAAAAAAACTACTAGGATTGTTTTAAAAAAAGAGGCTGGGACAAAAGTCCTAGCCTTCTAATCATTTATCATCCGTTAAACAAGACGCAGTGGTTGGGAGAAACACTCACTGGCTATGCCAGCTTTAGTGTTACCCCTGTACAGGTCATTAGGTGCTTTAGCACCAATGAGCCACTGCTGATTGGAAGCCCTAACCCCTTACTACGCAATCGTTAGAGGACATCCTAATCAACTGTGCGGAGGTGGGAGTGAGAAGGTCTTGGGATAGACCTTCTCAGCCTGAACCTAAAAACTGCAAAAGTGAAGGGAAGTCAATTTCTTTGAAATCATGACTTCTGTCCCACTCTCCGTGAACGTAGACAACCATGTTTTCTGTAGTAATGATATTCAAAAGGTTGATTAATGATTCTAAATTAATGGATTTTTAGAGAGCGTGGCGAACAAAAATAGAAACTTTCCGCCGTGATAAAAGAGCCTGAAACAGTTGCGTTTCAGGCTCACGGAAGTTTTGAGACCTAAGGCTCAAAACTTAGGTTTGCTTTAACAGTCTGGGAGGCTGTTAAAGGTTGGAAATAGAGCAAGTGATAGCTTGAGTCAGACGTGAGTCTGAGACTACTTCCTAAGAAATAGTCCATGTTTTTATCATTCCCGATTACGGGTCCAGTTGATTTGTTTGATGGCATAGAGAAGATAGCCTCCTATGACATAAACCACACAAATAATCACAATCATCTGGAGAACATAGGGCCAACCATACTTAGTCACATTGATGAAAAAGTATGGAAAAGGGCTATCTTTAGCATCTTTGATCGGTATTTTAGTGACCAATCCGTTAAAAAGGGCAAGCACACAATAAACGATAGGAACTCCTGTCCATAGGAAGGGGTCATACCATTTGTACTGTCGTGGTTTATCAAAGAAAAGCGTATCTAGAAACATCAGGGCAGGAACCAAATAGTGGCACAATATATTTTCCACCCGCCAAAAATCATCTGCAATCGGCGCTAGTAAGAGATGGTATATTACCATGGTAACCATAATCGCCATTGTTACTGCAGCCTTGCTTCGAAGGACCTTTTGCGAAGCCCAGACAGCCTCTGATTGCGTCATCATCAGATAGACCTGATAAGCCATAAACAGGAAGACTAAGAGATTCGATAAAATGGTATAGTACATAAACATGTGTCCACCATACTTAACCACTTCAAGGAAGACGCCAATTAAGGCTAAAAGCGTTAAGTGAAGACGATAATATAGGATTTTATTTGATGTCATTTTAAATCTTCTTTACAAATTCAGACTTGAGTTTCATAGCTCCGAAGCCATCAATTTTACAGTCAATGTTATGGTCTCCTTCAACGAGGCGGATATTTTTCACGCGCGTCCCTTGTTTAATGTCTTTAGGGGCCCCTTTCACCTTAAGATCCTTAATAACAGTTACCGTATCACCATCTTTTAGGAGGGTGCCGTTACTGTCTTTAACGACAAGGCCATCTTCTTCGACTGTCGTGTCGGCTGGATTCCACTCATGAGCACATTCTGGACAAACCAGCAAGATACCATCTTCATAGACATAAGGGGACTGGCACTGGGGGCAATTTGGTAAGTTTTCCATATTTTCATTCTCACTTTCATTTTCTAGAGCCTAGTATAGCAAAAATTCCCTCTTTCAACAAGGTTTCCTTGCCTGATGACTCTAAACCATCAACTGAAAAGAGCTGATGTTTTCTGTTTATGTTATTAATTTTTCAGCTCGCCTCGTAGGTTAGCCACTGTAAAACCAATCGAAAGTCCCAATAAGGTCGGAACGATCCATCCCATACCAATTTCTGAAAAGGGAAGCAGTCTTTGCGCAAAGTAAACAACCTGAGACACGATTGGATGACCCTTCCATGGCGAATTTGCTAAACCGTCAATAACAGCTGAAATCAAGGTCAAATAGGCAGTCCAACGGTAGACGGTCCCATTTCCTTTTACCCATTTTTCTAATAAAGATAGGATAACCAAGGCAATGGCCAAGGGGTAAATAAACATCAAAACGGGAATAGAATAAGCGATGATGTTGGTCAAGCCAACATTGGCAAAAATAGTAGGAAAAATTGTTGTAATAGCTAAGAAAACTGAATAGGGAACGCTTGGAAACATTTCGGAGAAGGTCTCTGCAAAAGCAGTCAGTAATCCTACTGCTGTTTTGAGACAGCCAAAGAAAACGATAAGGGCTAGAAGCAAACTACCAATAGCTCCAAGATAATACTGGGCAATCTGCGCAAGGGCAATCCCACCATTTTCAGATAAGGCAAACTGGCCGAGACTTGTCGCTCCTCCATAGGCAAGGAGCGCATAGATGATTCCCATCAAGACCATACTGACCATACCAGATTTAACCATATCCCTCGCAATTTGGCTTGGCTCTGACACCCCTAGATTTTTAAGAGCTGAAATGACAAGAATGGCAAAAGCTAGAGAAGCCAGCACATCGAGTGTATTATATCCTTCTAAGACACCTTTTGTAAAGGCATTTGTGAGGTAGGCTTCTTGGACTACACCACCAGAAACACCAGCCATAGGGTTCAGGACAACCATCACTAATAACATACCTAGAACCAGCAAGAAGGCTGGATTAAGGACCTTCCCAACATAGGTCATCAACTTAGTAGACTTCCTTGACAAGGTCCAAGCTAGGGCAAAAAAGAAGACAGAATAAAGAGCCAGGGCTAAGGTATTGCCTTCACCGACAAAAGGTACCAAACCAATCTGGAAGGAGGTGCTGGCTAGCCGTGGAATGGCAAAGAAGGGACCGATAACTAAGTACAGCAAGACTGTAAAGAAGATACCGTACCGATGCCCCACTCGGGAGGCCAATTCGTAGACGCTATTACTGCGGGTAAAGGCCATCCCTACGATGCCCAAAAAGGGTAATCCAATCGCAGAAACTAGAAATCCTAGAATAGCAGGCCAAACATTAGCTCCTGCTTCTTGTCCCAAATGGACAGGGAAAATCAGATTTCCCGCTCCAAACATGATTCCAAAAAGCATGGAACCAATAAAAACATAATCTTTTCTTGTTAATGTCTTTGACATAACAGATCTCCTTTTTTTGACTCGTCGCAGACGAGTTTACTCTATCAACTATCTCATCCTGTCACGATAAACAGCTATGAGCTAGTGGTGACTGATGGTGTCATGGCTTAGACCTTCTAGACTTGATTTGATATAATGACAATTCTTTCTGTATTTTCTTAGCATAGCATTAGGACGTTTCCTTTTAACACTAAAAAACCACCCGCTCTATTTAGAACAGGTGGCTACCAAGCGTTCCCATCCTGCAAACAAAACGAAAAGGACTTCATACTATACTGTATAAGTCCTTAATTCATCAAGACCACAAGTGTCACATAACATGTGCTACGCATAGAACTCTCCCTTAAGATCATGTGATAATTGTTATATTATACACCAGATCCGAAAAGGACGCAAGGGCATTTTTTAAAAATTTAGATTACATAGCTTCAACAAGATAACGAAAAAGGCTTTGATTGCTTTCATCGTCTAGTAAAAATTCAGGATGCCATTGAAGACCAATAATAGGAGAGCCCTGACGACTTTCATAAGCTTCAATAGTACCATCACGTGGGTCACGAGCAGTTGCAACTAGAGCCGGAGCAAGTTGCTTAACGCTCTGTCGGTGTATCGAATTGATTTGACTCCCAGATTTAAAGAGGTGAGCTACCTTGCTGTTTGGGGTAACTTCAATCTCGTGAGATGTCCCCAACACTTCATCCTGCCAGTGATCCGCAATGTCTTGATTCAAGGTTCCACCAAGGGCGACATTGACCAACTGCATACCACGGCAGACGGCAAAAATTGGTTTTTCTTGTTTGATGGCTTCCGCAATCAGAGCTAGTTCAAACTCATCTCTTGCCAAGGAATAATCCTCACTAGAAACCGTCTTTTCTTCACCATAGAAACGAGGATCAACGTTTTGACCACCCGAAAGGAGCAATTTATCAATCATATCGATATAAGCTTTAGCCATATCAGGTGTCCCAATAGGCAATACTATGGGAAGTCCTCCTGCTGCTTTAACCCCATCAGAGAGGGATCGCGGTACAGCATCATAAGTAATCCCTGACAAAGCCGGCATTTCCTTTTCATTTCCTGTTATTCCTACGATGACTGGTCTCATGTGCTTTCTCCCCTCTTTTTTGATAGAACTATCTTATCACGAGAAAGGAGAGACGTCCAATAGGAATTTTTAATGAATGTCTTTAAGAATTTTTAAGACTCTGTTGCTTTTAAAATAGTAGCCACACGTTTTTTTAAGTCAGGCAAGACTTCTGCTTCAAACCAGGGATTTTTGGCCATCCAGATTTGATTACGAGGAGAAGGATGGACCAAAGGAAAATACTTGGGGAGATAGGTTTGGTAGTTACGGACTGTCTGAGTAACTGTCGTAGACTTCTTCTGCTTGAGATAATAATGTTGCGCATAGGTGCCGATGAGGATTACGAGTTCTATCTGCGGCATGAGAGCCATCAGCTTGGGATGCCATTGAGGGGCAAAATCTGGCCTTGGCGGGAGATCCCCTGACTTGCCAGTACCAGGAAAATAGAAATCCATAGCAAGAACACTGATTAATCCAGAATCGTAAAAGGTTGCCTCATCCATTCCTAGCCAGTCTCTCAGACGGTCACCAGAGCGATCTTTAAAGTAGAGACCAGCTTCCTGAGTTTTAAGACCAGGAGCCTGACCGATAATCAAGATTTTGGCCGTCTCAGGTGCTGCAAATAAGGGTTCAATCCCTGCTTTAGTAAACTCTTGATTAGCAGGATCAGCCATTATGGCTTGTTTGATGGTTTCTTGGGTGGTCATTGGTACATTTCCCTTCAATGGCAAAAAAACTGGGTACCCCCAGTTTTTAAGACTCTATTTAATCAGTTCGTAGATGGCTTCAGCATAAATAGCTGCTGCGCGGTAAAGGTCCTCAACATCTGCAAATTCATTAGCCTGATGCATGGTATCGGTGTAACCTGGGAACATGGCCCCATAGGCAACCCCACGTTTGAGGAGGCGGCCAAAGGTACCCCCACCAATGATTTGCTCATGTCCACGAAGGCCTGTATGGCGCTCGTAAACATCTAAGAGCGTCGATACTAAAGGATCTTCCATCGGCACATAATGTGGTGTATGCCCTGTGCTTGAAAGGGTTACTGAGTCAACACCTTCAAGACTAGAGAGTTTTTCTTGAATCTCTTCAGGGCTAGTTCCTTGTGGGTAACGGAAGTTCAGGGCAATGGTGTTGTCCTCTGACGTTGCTGTAAAGCTAAAGACACCTGCATTCATGGTCAATTGTCCCATGCGCTCATCGGTATAGGCAACACCAGTCTTTTCAGCATAATGGTCTGCTAAGAGCACCGTTCCAGCAACCTTGAGGTAATCCGCTGCTGGTCCAGCAAAGGCAAAGTCCGATAGAAAGGCTGCCAAATAGGTCCCCCCGTTAATCCCTGCTTCTGGATGGGCACCGTGGGCTGATTTACCGACAACGGTCACTTGAAATTGCCCATCGGATAGAGCTTCAACATGACCTGAAACAACAGGCTGGTCTGCGACAAAGGCCTTTAATTTAGCTTCTAAATCCTCTAAGGTTACCGCACCAGATAAAACAGCTGTAGCAGATTCTGGCACCATGTTTTCACGCAAGCCGCCTTTAAAACTGTGCAGAACCATATCACCCTCATTTTGACCTGCAAAATGGAGATAGGCTGTAATATTTCCTTTCTCACCATTGATAATCGGAAACTCAGCGTCTGGTGAGAATCCAAAATCTGGTTCAGGTAGCCCGACATGCTCGAAGTAATAGTCCATATCCGCCCAACCAGACTCTTCATCTGTTCCGACTACAAAGCGGACTTTTTTTGAGACAGGAAGGCCTAAATCTTTAATAATCTTCAAACCGTAATAACAAGCAACCGTAGGTCCCTTATCATCAGATGCCCCTCGGGCATAGAGCTTACCGTCTTTGATAACAGGCGTGTAAGGATCCGTATCCCAACCTGAACCCGCTGGTACGACATCCATGTGCGCAAAGATACCGAGCTCTTCTTTCCCTTCACCAAAGGTGAAATGCCCCGCATAGTTGTCGACATTTTTGGTCTCATAACCGTCACGCTCAGCGATCTCAAGGAATTTTTCAAGGGCCTTAACAGGTCCAGGGCCAAAAGGATATTGGGCATCTGCTAAGCTATCATCACGCTCAGAGTTAATGCTCAAAAGAGTAAAGAGATCCGCCATCATGGCGTCTCTACGTTTGTCTACTTCTGCTTTAAAATCAATTGTTGTCATAACTGCTCCTATCTCAACTCAATAATCTCATCAACTGGTAAGCGGTAACTTGGCTCTGGATGGACATCGCTGTAGCCAATCGTGAATAAAAGCTCCGGTCGGAAACGAGCATCAATATCTAAAACGTCATTGACTTTGGATTTATCAAAACCTTGAAGGACGTTGCTGGCCATCTTTTGATCAGTTAATGCTAAGACAAAGTTCATAGCTACCATGCCAGCATTAAGCGATAGGTATTCCCCTTTTGTTTGGGGGTCAAAGTCAGCAAAACGCATCGGCAAGACTTTGATAAAATGCTCTAGAAATTCTTGAGGTAAATCTTTAACCCCCACACGAGCAATTTTACGAGAGCGTTTTTCTAAATCTGTATCTGAAAAGAGGGCGACAACAACTTGAGCACTCTCAATCTGAGCACCATTAGCTCCATAGGCTAAGGGAATCAAATCATTTTTTCGGTCTTTGACGATGACAAATTTCCAAGACTGGATATTATTGGCACTTGGTGCCAATGTCGCAATCTCAATCGCTGTCCGGACGTCTTTAATATCAACAGGTTGATCATTAAACGACTTGTAGGCATGACGCTTCTTATTTAATTCTAAAAATTTCATAGGCGATCCTTTATCTGATAAATAGATTTTGCTAGCCTTATTTTATCATGTTTTAACATTATTTTCAGCATCTGAAGTATCTTAAGTTAATGATAGAAGTTTCCTTATCAGTCAAAAAGAAAAGCGATCAACCTCCTGGTCAATCACTTCTGGTATTTAATCTACTACAAGCATGGCTTTAATCGTCTTTCTGTCAGCCATGTCCTGATAGGCTTGGTTGACTTCTGCTAATGGATACGTCTTTGTAAAAACTCTGCCCGGGTTGATATCCCCATCAAGGACAGCCTTTAAGAGAATCTGTTTATTATAAGTTGTCACGGAAGCTGACCCTCCGCCAAATAGTATATTTTGAGCAAAGGTTGATCCAATCGGACGGTTATCATAGTGTGGAACCCCCACGTACCCAATACGACCACCATTGTGGAGAACCCCTAAAGCTTGATCCATCGCAGCTTCCGTACCGACACACTCCAGAGCAGCATCTGCTCCGCCTCCAAGGATTTCACGGACCTTAGCAATCCCTGCTTCTCCGCGCTCTGCCACAACCGCAGTGGCACCAGAGGCTAGGGCCATCTGTTGACGGTCAGCGTGGCGGCTCATGAGGACAATCTGAGAAGCACCGCGCATCTTAGCGGCAATGACGGCACATTGACCAACAGCACCATCACCAATGACGACAACCTTATCGCCAGGCTTAACATCTGCAACTCGTGCCGCATGGTAGCCTGTCGGCATGACGTCAGCCAGGGTCAACAGAGACTTGAGCATCCCTTCTGAGTAGTCTGAGGGCTGTCCTGGTACCTTGATGAGGGCCCAATTGGCATAATGGAACCGAATATACTGGGCTTGGTAACCAGAGGACCAGTTACTATATCCTGGGTGACGATCACAGGTCCCATCAAATCCCGCACGGCAGGCATCGCATTCTCCACAGCCGTGGGTAAAGGGCACAATAACGAAATCGCCAGGTTGAACAGTTGTAATGGCTGAGCCGACTTCTTCGATAATCCCTAACGCCTCATGCCCACTGTTATCCGAATGGGCTTCCTTGTCATCGCCGTGCGAAAAGGCCCAAAGATCTGAGCCGCAAACACAGGAACGTACTATCTTGATGATGACATCATCCTCGGCTTGAAGGCTTGGTTTAGCAACCTCGGCAATCCCCATTTGACCGGCTTGTTCAAAAATTGCTGTTTTCATTTTAATGACCTCCACATCTTCTTTTGCCACTAGTTTATCACAATCGACAACCCATCTCCAATAGTTATTGGAGATGGGTTATTATCGTTTTTAGGAATACTAAAAAATCTGAGATAATTCAACATCCCTCAGCCAGTAGACTTAGAAACGGATAGAGGTCATTTTAGGAGTTTTAAAAAACCACTTTTTCCAAGTTTACAGTACTCCCATCACCTTATGAGGCAAGTAAAGTTCATCCAGATAAGCGACATCCTCATCCGTCAAGGTTACTTCAAAGGCTCCCATGTAATCCTCCAGATAACCTTCTTTAGTGACTCCTAGAATAGGAGAATGAACGCCTTTTTTCCAAAGCCATGCGATCGCAATCTGAGCACGACTGACGTGATACTTGTCGGTCAAGGCTGCCACGCGCTCGACAATCGGACGGTCCTGCTCCTCTGTGGTATCATATTTAGCCTTAGCGATAGCATCCGTTTGACTGCGAGCCGTATCCGCTGTCCAGTCCCGCACGATACGCCCTGCTGCAAGAGGGCTATAAGGAGCAAGACCAACTCCAGTTTCCTGACAAAATGGTATCATTTCCCGTTCTTCTTCTCGATAGAGCAGGTTGTAATGATTCTGCATGACTGAGAACTTGGTCCATCCGTTTTTCTCAGCCACATACTGAGCTTTTTGGAACTGCCAGGTGTACATAGCGGATGCTCCAAGATAACGCACCTTACCAGAAACCACTAGTTCATGAAGAGCTGCCATGGTTTCCTCAATTGGCGTATTGTAATCCCAGCGATGAATATAGAGAATATCGATATAATCAGTCCCCAAGCGCTTCAAACTGCGCTCCACCTGATGAAAGATAGCTTTCCGAGAAAGGCCATGCTGGTTAATTTTTTTCTCACCATTTGGCAAATCGCTGAAAAAGCACTTGGTCGCAATAACCACATCCTCACGATTGGTAAAATCGCGGAGGGCTCGACCCAAAAATTCTTCACTGGTACCTGCCGCATAGGTATTGGCTGTATCAAAGAAGTTGATCCCTAAATCCAGTGCCTTTTTAATAATCACACGACTGTCTTCCTCATTGAGAAGCCATCCCGATTGAAATCCAACTGTATCGTCCCCAAAACTCATACATCCCAAGCACAATTTTGAGACCTCAAGGCCAGTGTTGCCAAGTTTTGTGTATTCCATCTGCTTACCTGCTCTCTTTTTAATAAGTCTAGTATAGCGTTTTCAAAAGAAAAAGTATACTATTTTTTGTGTAAACTTATACTCTTACAGTCAATACCCCCATTACTATCCTTTGGCGTTTCTTTTAATCCTTCATATCTCGAGTTAATCTTAACGGATAGTTGAGATTATTTTTATAAAAGCTAAAAACACCGCACTACTCTGCTTCTCAGGACAGTATTGTGGTGTTTTGAACGTCTTTAGGACAAGCGTTCCTTGAAATCAAGGTAGCCAAAGGACTTGACTAGGGTCAAGTTATTTTGGGCATCCGCAGCTATGATTGAAGCCAGCGGCATGCCGTTAAAGGTATTGGTCTTGACCATAGAGTAGATGGCCATGTCGCAGAAAATTAGGCGACTGCCAATTTCCAAAGGCTCATCAAAACTGTACTCGCCAATGTGGTCCCCTGCTAGGCAGGTCGGGCCACCCAGGCGATAGGTATAAGCTTTCTCATGGGCCTCTCTGGTGCCGATAATATGCGGACGATAGGGCATCTCAAGCACATCTGGCATGTGGCAGGTTGCTGATGTGTCAAGGATGGCATTGAAGACGCCTCGGTTTTCCGTGATGTCCAGTACTTGAGCGACCAAGTAGCCAGCATTTAGGGCGATGGCTTCTCCTGGCTCGAGGTAGACTTCAACACCATAAGTTTCCTTGATGCGTTTGACTTCTGAAACCAAGAGGTCCACATCATAATCCTCACGGCTGATGTGATGACCACCGCCAAAGTTGAGCCATTTCATCTGTAACAAGTATTTTCCAAACTTGGCTTCGACGGCCTTGAGGGTCGTCACCAAATCATCAGAGTTTTGCTCACAGAGGGTATGGAAATGCAGGCCATCCAGCCCTGATAAATCTTCGCCCTCAAACTGGCTATCCAGAATTCCCAAGCGAGAGCCTGGCGAACACGGGTCATAGATGGCATGGTCATCTTGGGTCGAACACTCTGGATTGACCCGAAGCCCTGCTGACTTGCCACTGGCTAGGACCTGGTCCTTGTATCGGTGCCACTGGCTAAAGGAATTAAAGACCAAGTGATCACAGATCGGAAGCAGTTTCTCGATTTCCTCTGGACGATAGGCTGGGGAGAAGACATGGGTCTCTCCGCCAAATTCTTCGTAGCCCAGTCTCGCTTCATGAATGCCACTAGCTGTTGTCCCGTCAAGGTATTCAGCGATTAGGGGGTAAAAGTGAAACATGGAAAAGGCTTTTTGCGCCAAGAGGATCTTGCAGCCTGCTTCTTCTTTGACGCGGGCTAAGATTTCCAAGTTTTTGCGGAGCAAGTTTTCTTCAACCACGAAGGCTGGGGTCGGGACCTTGTCAACCGACCACTGAATTGTTACCTCTGTCATCTAGTCCACCAAGACAGGGTTAAAGTCTTCTTGCCATGGCAAGCCCCACTCGTTCAAGGCTTCCATAAATGGATCTGGATCCAACTCTTCCACGTTGAAGACGCCTGGTTTTTGCCACTGGCCATTCAACACCAACATAGCACCGATCATGGCTGGTACACCTGTGGTGTATGAGATGGCTTGTGAGCCCACTTCAGCATAGCATTCTTGGTGGTCGCAGACATTGTAGACATAGTAGCTCACGTCCTTGCCATCTTTCTTTCCTTGGAAGATGCAGCCGATATTGGTTTTCCCAACGGTTCTTGGGCCCAAGCTAGCTGGGTCTGGCAGCACCGCTTTTAAGAATTGAAGCGGAATGATTTCCTTGCCTTCATACACGATTGGCTCAATCGAGGTCATGCCAACATTTTCCAAGCACTTGAGGTGGGTCAAATAGGATTGGCCAAATGTCATAAAGAAGCGGATACGCTTAATGCCCTTGATGTTTTGAGCCAGAGATTCCAATTCTTCGTGGTAAAGGAGGTACATGTCCTTCTCGCCAACTTGGTCAAAGTCGTAGACACGCTTGATTTCCATAGGTTGGGTTTCGACCCACTCACCATTTTCCCAGTAACGGCCATTGGCAGAGACTTCGCGAATATTGATTTCAGGGTTAAAGTTAGTTGCAAATGGGTAGCCATGGTCGCCACCGTTACAATCCAAGATGTCGATGTAGTTGATTTCATCAAAGTAGTGTTTTTGGGCATAGGCTGAGAAGACACCGGTCACACCTGGGTCAAAACCAGATCCGAGGATCGCGGTGATCCCTGCTTCTTTAAAGCGTTTTTTGTAGTCCCATTGCCACTTGTACTCGAACTTAGCTGTGTCTTCAGGTTCGTAGTTGGCCGTATCAAGGTAGTGGGTCTTGGTCGCCAAGCAAGCATCCATGATGGTCAAATCTTGGTAAGGAAGGGCCAAGTTGATGACGATGTCTGGTTGGAAGTCATTGATCAAAGCGATTAACTCGTCCACATTGTCAGCATCGACTTGAGCTGTTGAAATCTTGCAACCTTGGCCATCTAATTTTTCTTTCAAGGCATCGCATTTGGACTTGGTCCGTGAGGCAATACAGATTTCATCAAACACCTTGTAGTTTTGAACACATTTGTGAACCGTTACGCTGGCAACCCCGCCAGCTCCGATAATAAGGGCTTTACTCATTTTCTTTCCTTTCTGTTCTCTCTATTTGTAAAGATAGAGCATGATTTCACGCAAAAGCTTGCAGGCCAGAGCAGTGGATTGGCCTGATTGGTCATAAATGGGGCAGAGCTCGTTCATGTCTGCTGCGACGATGTTGAGTTGGCTGATTTTTTCAATGGCAGCCATGAGCTCGGTAAAGCGAACGCCTCCGGCTTCTGGTGTGCCAGTCCCAGGAAATTCTGACGGATCTAGAACATCCAAATCAAGGGTAAAATAGACTGGCTTGCCTTTGAGCTGCTCAACCACTTCATCCAAACCGTCAAAGTTGAATTTTTGGAGATGAGTGTGCTCTTTGGCCCATTCAAATTCTTCCTTTTGACCAGAACGGATCCCGAATTGGAAGATGCGGCCATCCCCCATCATATCCCAACAACGTTTGATGACACTGGCATGGGATTCACGGACACCCAGATAGTCTTCTCGGAGATCTGTATGGGCGTCAAACTGAATCAAATGCAGGTCAGGGTATTTGGCCAACATGGCCTTAACTGGACCAGCGGTGAGGGAGTGCTCGCCCCCAATCATGATCGGCAGCTTGCCATCTCCTGCAATAGTCGCAACCTGCTCTTCCAATTGGCGAAGGGTCTCGACGGTATTGCCAAATGGCAATTCCAAATCCCCTGCATCAAAGACTGCAATGTCTTCTAAATCCTTGTCTTGGTAGGGACTGTAAGTCTCAATGCCAAAGCTTTCATTGCGAATAGCTGTGCTGGCAAAGCGGGTTCCTGGACGAAAAGAGGTCGTGCTGTCATAGGGAGCACCGAAAAGGACCATCTTGCTCTCGTCATAGCTGGCTTCACAGCCGATAAAGGTGGTTACATTAGGTTTCACTGGTTAACATCTCCTTGATATAGTTGGGCAGGTAAAAAGCCCCGCGGTGGATTTGGTCATTGTAATACTGGGTCTGGATGTCAAATTGCCCCACCAGGCCTGTACTCTCCTCAGGGGTAATCCCTTTGGACGAAAAGCCGACCAAGAGGTAGCCTGCAGCATAGCTTGGCACGCTGGTAAAGTAGGCCGTGTTGACTGGGAATACAGCCTTGAGGCGATCGCTGATGTGGCGAAGGGCCGTCACATCTTCCTGGTAAAAACCATTGGCATGCTGGTTGATCAGAATACCATCAGCCGTCAAGGCGTTGTAGCAATTGCCGTAAAATTCCCTAGTAAAAAGACTCTCATTTAGTCCAAAAGGATTGGCCGAATCGACGATAATCAGGTCATAGGCATTTTCCTTACGACGGACAAATTTTAGGGCATCTTGAATATAGAGGTTGACCCGCTCATCCTGAAAGGCAACCTTGCTTTGAGGCAAGTATTCCTGGCAGACTTCTACCGCCCTTTGGTCCAACTCAACCACGTCGATACTTTCGATGGTTGGGTATTTTTCCAACTCAGTCAGAACTCCGCCATCTAGGCCACCGATGACAAGGACGGACTTGATGTCTGCCTTGGTATTCAGCGGAACATGGACCACCATTTCACTGTAAAAGGATTCGTCTTTTTCTGTTGTAATCAATTCACCATCCAAGGCCAAAATCCGTCCGTATTCCTTGGATTCTAGCACCGCGATGTGTTGGTACTCACTGTGCTCGCTGTACACTTCTTTTTCCACATTGATGGAGAGTTTGACGCCATCTTGGTGGTATTCTGAAAACCATAGATCCATGTTTTCTTCCTTTCTTTAGGCATGATTGTCTTTCTCCACATTGATGTGGTTAACGTCAGCATCTTCCGTTCCCATGAGGAAACAGCCCTTGTCCTTGGCATACTGGATGTGCTCAATCACTTCTGCTGTAATCAACTCCCCTGGCGCCACAATCGGAATCCCAGGAGGGTAACACATGACCATTTCCCCAGAAATCTGCCCTTGACTCTCGGCAAGCGGTAGGCTGACTTTTTCAGCAAAGAAAGCCTCTCTTGGGGAGATCACAACATCCGTCTTTGCAATATCAAAAATGAGAAGGCCTTTTTTCTGCCGTTTGAAACGGCGGCGAATTTCAGACAGGGCACTGACCAAGCGTTCGATGTCGTGCATCCGATCCCCGACTGATATATAGGCTAAGATATTGGCTGTATCGCCAAATTCCACCTGAATGTTGTACTCATCACGCAGCAGGTCATAGACTTCAATCCCTGTTAGACCAAGATCAGTCGTCTTGATACAGAGCTTGGTCGTATCAAAATCATAAATGCCTTCGCGGTCAATGATTTCTGTCGAGTAGGCATAGTAATCGCCAATCTCATTGATCTCATCTCTGGCGTACTGGGCCAAACACTGGACCGTGTTAAAGATGTCTTCTCCATTGATAACGAGGTTGCGGCGAGCCAAGTCCAAACTAGACATGAGCAAATAGCTAGCGCTAGTCGTCTGGGTCAGGTTGATAATTTGGCGGACGTACTCAGGATTAACCTCGTTGTTGACCAATAGAAAAGACGACTGGGTCAGAGATCCCCCTGACTTGTGCATACTGACCGCTGCCATATCAGCCCCTGCTGCCATTCCTGAAATGGGCAGGCCTTTACCAAAGTAAAGGTGGGCGCCGTGGGCTTCATCTGCTAGAACCAAAAGGTCATGGCTATGAGCTAACTCGACAATACGGCGCAGATCCGAACAAATCCCATAATAAGTTGGGTTATTGACCAAGACCGCCTTGGCATCGGGATGTTCGAGGATGGTCTTTTCTAGCTCTGCCAATGGCATCCCTGTCGAGATTTCCAACTCCACCTGCAAAGGTGACGTTACATAAACCGGTAGGCCACCACACATAACCAAGGCATTGATGACAGACTTGTGGACGTTACGCGGTAAGATGACCTTGTCACCGGCCTTGATGGTCGCAAAAATCATGTTTTGCACCGCGCCGGTTGTTCCGTTGACCATCAAGAAGGCGTGCTTAGCACCGAAGGCCTCTGCGGCCAACTCTTCTGCTTCTTTAATAACCGATACTGGGTGGCCTAAGTTATCCAACATCTTCATGGAATTGGCATCCATAGAAACCGCTTGTTCCCCTAAAAAATTTGTCAAATCCCTACTGGATCGTCCTCTTTTATGCCCTGGCACATCAAAGGGAACCACACGCCGTTGCTTTAATTCTTTCAATGCCTCCACAATCGGCATCCTCTCTTGGTTTTGCACTCGATCTCCTTTCTTAAGAAGGTTCTTTCCTGACAACTAAACGAGAAAGCTTTTAAATGACTCCATCTATTTAGTGTGCTATTTTAATTTCTATTTCACTCACACAGTGATCCCTTCACGCTAATGAATGGTCTCATCTCAGGTGTTTATATTTTAAAACAGAAAAAGACCCAAGGATGGCAGAGCACACTTGAGTCTTACATTGGTTTTTCATTTTCTAAAAAAGGCGCACCAATTGGCCAGTTAGCCCGGTGTTATCGTCTTATTAGTGTAGAACGTTAGAGTCTATATAGCATGTCTTACTTTTACTACTCTTACCAATCGTTTTCACAAGCGCAATGGTTGCCATCACGTTATAAAAAATTTGAGTCGATAGCCATGCTATCTCTTCAATGGGCGCGAAGCCCCTCTACTACATCAAACCTGTTTCTTTCACTATGGCTTGGATTTTGACTACTGCTAGCCAGCCACCGTTTATAAAAACAGCAATAAGTTTGGCAAAGTAAAACTCGCCTCTCTCGTTCGCAATCTTAACTGCATTTTTTATAGTATCAAAAAAAGATTGCTTTCGCAACCTTTTTCAATTCTTTTTAATAGCTTTTTTACAAATCCCGATCATCCGAAAGTTCTAAAATGAAGTTAGCCACTTTCTAGTTGAGAAAAAAGTATACAAAAACACCTCAGAGAGATATCATGTAGTTCACCACAAACACACTAGAAAGGCTCCCTGAGATGCAACATCATTATACACTAAAAGGCAAGCACTTGACAATCACTGAGCGTTATTTGATTGAACGGTGGCAACGAGACGGCAAATCCAATCGACAAATAACCTTATTGCTAGGAAAAGCTCCACAAACCATTCATAATGAAATCAAACGAGGAACTATCCTGCAACAAGTTCGTAAAGGCAAGTTCGAGAAAACCTATTCAG
>NZ_JBRUCW010000020.1:0-32216 GCF_053203525.1 Streptococcus rifensis
AGCCTTAATGGTCTGGTATTTTCTTGTTTCTGTCATGGTTAAGTCTATCCTTTGCATGATACTAGAATAACAGATGGGACATTTTTACCTTCGACCTAACTAGGACATTATCACTTTCGAATGATAAATTTAAAATAAAAGAGCAAATGTCCTTGCTAAATGGGTAAGTTTCTGTTATACTATTCAGGTATGTGGTGAAAAACCCGTTAAATCAATCAGGAGGAAGATGTAAGAATGGCTAAAGTATGTTACTTTACAGGTCGTAAGACTGTATCTGGCAACAACCGCTCTCATGCGATGAACCAAACGAAACGCACAGTTAAACCAAACCTTCAAAAAGTTACTGTTTTGATCGACGGTAAACCTAAAAAAGTTTGGGTTTCAGCACGTGCTCTTAAATCAGGTAAAGTTGAACGCGTATAAGCAGCGAGAACAGTCCGTAAGGGCTGTTTTTTGATGCCCCTAGATATCAGATGCTTATTCGACCAGTTAGTTGATGGATTGGGCTTTGTTTTTACACTTAGCGCTAAATGTGGTAAAATGAAGTATCATACTAAATGAGGTAGTTAAGATGACTGTAAAAATTAATACTCAAGATGGTCAAATCGAATTAACAGACGATGTTATAGCAACGGTTGTTGGTACGGCCACAACGGAAATTTTTGGTGTTGTTGGAATGGCGAGCAAGGCAGCTATCAAGGATAACTTTAATGCGCTTTTACGCCGTGAAAATTACGCTAAGGGCGTTGTTGTCCGCACAGAAGAATCTGGTGGTATTGCTGTAGATGTCTATACTGTCATGAGTTATGGTGTTAAAATTAGTGAAGTGTCCAGGAATATTCAAGAAAGTGTGAAATTCCAGTTGGAAAATCAGTTAGGGATTTCCGCTGAGACGGTCAATGTCTTTATTCAAAATATCAAGGTCGTAGGAGAGTAATCGTGTCAAAAATCACAACCAGTTTATTTCAGGAAATGGTTCAGGCGGCATCAACCCGCCTTAATAAACAGGCTGAGTATGTCAACTCGCTCAATGTTTTTCCTGTTCCAGACGGAGACACTGGAACCAATATGGGGATGACCTTGACGAATGGGGCTAAAGAAGTAGCTAATAAACCTGCTTCAACTGTTGGTGAGGTTGGTCAAATCTTATCGAAAGGCCTATTGATGGGCGCACGTGGCAACTCAGGCGTTATTACCTCTCAGTTGTTCCGTGGGTTTGGTCAAGCGATCAAAGACAAGGAAGACCTTGATGGGAAAGACTTGGCTCGTGCCTTCCAAAGTGGTGTAGAAGTGGCCTATAAAGCGGTTATGAAACCTGTCGAAGGGACAATTTTGACTGTTTCCCGTGGTGCAGCAACTGCGGCGCTTAAAAAGGCTGAAGAAACGGATGATGCTGTTGAGGTCATGCGTGCGGCCTTAAATGGGGCTAATCGTGCCCTCAAAAAGACCCCAGATTTGCTACCAGTCCTTAAGGAAGTTGGTGTCGTTGACTCTGGTGGTCAAGGACTTGTCTATATTTATGAAGGGTTCTTATCAGCTTTGACAGGCGAGTATATTGCTTCTGAAGACTTTGAAGTGACTCCAGCTGTTATGAGTGAAATGATTAATGCAGAGCATCATAAGGCTGTTGTTGGTCATGTAGCGACAGAAGACATCACTTTTGGCTATTGTACTGAAATTATGGTAGCTTTGCGCCAAGGCCCTACCTATGTCAAAGAGTTCAACTATGATGAATTCCAAGGTTATTTAAGCCATCTAGGCGATTCTCTTCTTGTGGTTAACGATGATGAAATTGTTAAAGTTCATGTCCACACGGAAGATCCAGGCCTTGTTATGCAAGAAGGGCTTAAATATGGTAGCTTAGTGAAGGTTAAAGTGGATAACATGCGTGAGCAACATGAAGCGCAAGTTGAACGGGTTGCTACTCCTGCTGGACCGCAAAAAGACTTTGGCATTATAGCTGTGTCTGCTGGTGATGGCTTGGCAGAAATCTTTAAAGGTCAAGGGGTTGATTATGTTATTTCTGGTGGTCAAACGATGAATCCTTCGACAGAGGATATTGTTAAAGCCATTGAAGAGGTTAATGCTAAACATATTATTATCTTGCCAAACAATAAGAACATCCAGATGGCTGCTGAAGCAGCTGCAGAAGTAGTAGAACAACCTGCTGTAGTAGTCGCTTCCCGGACAATCCCGCAAGGTTTGACCAGTCTTTTGGCTTTTGATGCGACTAAGTCTTTAGAGGAAAATCATGAAGCGATGTCTGCAGCACTTGCTGAGGTTGTCAGTGGAAGCATTACGACTGCGGTTCGTGACACAACGATTGATGGCCTAGAGATTCATGAAAATGATAATCTTGGCATGGTAGATGGAAAAATTGTGGTTTCCCATCCTGATATGGCTACAGCTCTAAAGGAAGCCTTTACTCACATGCTTGATGAAGATAGTGAAATCGTGACGATTTACCTTGGAGAAGGATCAGATCAAGCTCTAATTGAATCCCTTTCGGAGCAGTTGGAAGAACAATATGAAGATCTTGAAATCGAAGTTTACCCAGGCGATCAGCCCGTTTATCCCTATCTTTTCAGTGTAGAATAAAACGTAGAACCTAGGACAAAGTTAGTCTCTGTTCTAGGCATTGAGACTCACTGTTTGGTGAGTCTCAATTTTTAATTCGCCTCAATTCTTCTTGTTGTACTTGAGGAGATTATTGGCCTTGCCAGTTATAGCTGAAGGCTTTTGTTTTAAAACCGAAAATTATCCGTTTTAAAAAAGAAATCCTTTGCTTTTTGTGGGAAACATGGTATGATATAGAGAAATCGTTTGAATTTTTAGAAAATAGATAGAACGGAGGATGCATGAAAAAAATAAAACTTGAAAGCCCTAAAAAAGGATCACAATTAGTGTTAGAGACGCTAAAATCATTAGGGATTGATATCATTTTTGGCTATCCTGGAGGAGCCGTCTTACCTCTTTATGATGCCATCCACCAGTTTGAGGGTATCCGACATGTCTTATCGCGCCATGAACAAGGTTCTCTCCACGAAGCAGAGGGCTATGCTAAATCAACCGGTAAAATTGGGGTCTCCCTAGTGACCTCAGGCCCAGGAGCGACCAATGCTATCACAGGGATTGCCGATGCCATGGGCGATAGCGTACCGCTCCTAGTCTTTACAGGTCAAGTAGCAACGCCTGGTATTGGGAAAGATGCCTTCCAAGAGGCGGATATTGTCGGAGTCACGATGCCAATCACCAAATACAATTACCAAGTGAGGCAGACAGAGGATATTCCAAGAATAATTACGGAAGCCATTCACATCGCAACGACTGGACGTCCTGGTCCTGTGGTTATTGATCTACCTAAGGACATCCAAGAAATGGAAGTCGAGGAGATTAACGACCCAACCCTTCATTTACCAAGTTACCAGCCAACCATTACCCCTAATGGCTTACAAGTGAAGAAACTCTTGGAACAACTGGCTCACTTCAAGCGTCCACTCATTTTAGCTGGGGGCGGTGCCAATTATGCTGGAGCTTCTAAGGAGTTAGTAGCCTTTGCTGAACGGTATCAAATTCCTGTGGTAACGACTTTGTTGGGGTTAGGGCTTATTCCGAGCGATCATCCTCTCAGTTTAGGTATGGGTGGCATGCATGGGTCTTATGCGGCTAATATGGCCTTGACAGAGGCTGATTACATCATTAATTTCGGGTCTCGATTTGATGATCGTTTGACAGGCAAGGTCTCAACCTTTGCTAAGGACGCTTTTGTAGCTCATGTGGATATCGATCCGGCAGAAATTTCTAAGATTATCAAGGCTGATATTCCTATTGTGGGAGATGCTAAGGAAGCTTTAGAGCAACTGCTTAGCTATGAAACGGTGCCTACTGATACCAGCGATTGGGTCAAAACAGTGACCTACAACAAAGAGCGCGTGAAGCCATACGCGAAAGACCCTCACTTTGTCAAACCACAAGAAGTCATCGAACGTATTGGAGAACTGACCAATGGTGATGCAATTGTCGTGACTGATGTTGGGCAACATCAAATGTGGGTGGCACAGTATTACCCCTATAAAAACGAACGCCAATTAATTACCTCTGGTGGGCTAGGAACCATGGGATTTGGGATCCCGGCTGCTATTGGCGCTAAGCTCGCGAATCCAGACAAAGAGGTTGTTCTCTTTGTTGGAGATGGTGGTTTCCAAATGACCAATCAAGAGATGGCTATCCTGAATGGTTACGGGGTTCCGATTAAAATTGTTCTCCTCAACAATCATTCTCTGGGCATGGTGCGTCAATGGCAAGAGTCCTTCTATAATGAGAGAAGAAGCCAGTCAACTTTTGATGCAGAACCTAATTTCCAACTCCTGTCGCAGGCTTATGGTGTTAAAGCCCATCACTTTGAAAACCCAGCAACAATCGCTGAGGATTTAAAGGTCGTTCTAGAGAACGTTCCCATGTTGATTGAAGTGTCTATTTCAAATCGAGAACGTGTCTATCCGATGGTGCCAACTGGCAAGAGCAATCATGAAATGTTGGGGGTGGAATTCCATGCGTAGAATGCTAACCGCAAAACTTCGAAATTCAACAGGAGTTCTCAATCGCTTTACAGGTGTTCTTTCACGTCGCCAGGTCAATATTGAATCCATATCGGTAGGGCACACGGAAGATCGCTTGATTTCCAGAGTGACTGTTATTATAGAAGTTGATACCTTAGACGACGTAGAACAAATCATTAAACAACTGAACCGCCAGGTTGATGTGGTGAGAGTCAGAGACATCACAGATTTACCTCACTTGGAGAGGGAAGTTATTCTTGTTAAGATTTCGGCACCGCCAGTCAAGCGAGCAGAGATACTAGCGATTATCCAGCCTTTCAGAGCGAGTGTTGTTGATGTGGCACCTAAGTCGATTACCATACAGATGACTGGAGATTCTGAGAAAATAGAAGCTCTCTTGCGTGTCATCACACCTTATGGCATCAAAAACGTAGCTCGGACAGGTGTTACTGGTTTTACTCGGGATTAAAACTCTCCTAGCATAGTCCTTTGGACACAAGATAAAATAGAAAAGAGATTATTATGGCAGTAGAAATGCAATACGAAAAAGACGTTCAAGTAGTAGCACTTCAAGATAAGAAAATTGCAGTCATTGGTTATGGATCACAAGGTCATGCTCATGCTCAAAACCTTCGTGACTCTGGGAATGATGTGATTATCGGTGTTCGTGCTGGTAAATCCTTTGACAAAGCAAAAGAAGATGGCTTTGCGACCTATTCAGTTGCAGAGGCAACAAAATTAGCAGACGTCATTATGATTTTGGCACCGGATGAAATTCAAGCAGATACCTATAAGGAAGAGATTGAACCAAACTTAGAAGCAGGTAACGCTCTTGGCTTTGCGCATGGTTTTAACATTCATTTTGAATTCATCAAAGCACCTGCTGATGTCGATGTCTTTATGGTAGCACCTAAAGGTCCAGGGCACTTAGTCCGCCGGACTTATGAAGAGGGTTTTGGTGTTCCAGCGCTTTACGCAGTATATCAAGATGCGACAGGCAACGCTAAACATATTGCTATGGATTGGGCAAAAGGTGTTGGTTCTGCGCGTGTTGGTCTCTTAGAAACAACCTTCAAAGAAGAGACAGAAGAAGATCTCTTTGGGGAGCAGGCTGTTCTTTGTGGAGGTTTGACAGCTTTAATTGAAGCTGGCTTTGAAGTCTTAACAGAAGCAGGTTACGCCCCAGAATTGGCATACTTTGAAGTGCTTCATGAAATGAAATTGATTGTGGACTTGATTTATGAAGGTGGCTTTAAGAAAATGCGTCAATCTATTTCTAACACAGCTGAATATGGGGACTATGTTTCTGGGCCACGTGTGATTACCGACCAAGTTAAGGAAAACATGAAGGCTGTGCTTGGAGATATTCAATCTGGTAAGTTTGCCAATGACTTTGTTGATGACTACAAGGCTGGACGTCCTAAATTGCAGGCTTATCGCGATGCGGCTACTGATCTTGAAATTGAAAAAGTTGGTGCAGAACTCCGTAAAGCAATGCCATTTGTTGGCCGTAATGATGATGATAACTTTAAGATTTACAACTAATGAATGGGCCTAAGGCTATGATAGTGGTGCTACAAGACATCTTTATAGCATATGGCCAATCAGTTGATTTTCAGAAGACCGTGAGGTCTTCTTTTTTGCTTGGACGAGCTGATTGTTTTTGAAATAGAAATGTTGTGGTCAATTCTCTAAACTGCTGAAGGATAAAGTGATAGCTAGATTGTATTAAGGGCTCTGACATAGCTTCTCATTTCGATAAGGAAAGAGAGCCCCATTTTCAATTAGTTGACCCTCAAAAGAGACTTATGATACAATTTAGAAAAAATTAGAAGTAGAAGAGGGACTGGATGAAACGCTTAAAAGGATCTTTCGTGGTCAGTCTTATACTAATAAGTGTATTGCTTGGGGATCTTCAGACTGTATTTGCTACAGAAAAAATATCAGAAATTGATTTAGCTAAGGCTATGGGGGAAGATCTTGAAGCCTCCTATCAACCTCAGGGAGGTAGCATTGTCATCGATGCGGCAACAGGCCAGGTTCTTTATGCACGTGATGCAGATAAGGTGTGGCATGTGGCAAGTTTAACCAAGATCATGACCCTTTATCTGGCTTATGAAGCCCTGGAATCCGGGGAGATTTCAGAAAAAGAGACGTTTAAGGTTACTCAAAAATATGTAGATATTTCCCAAATATATGCCCTAAGTAACAATAAAATGAAATTGGGAGCAGAATACACTTTTGATGACTTAGTAAAACTGATGATGATTGTTTCGTCCAACGCAGCCACCATGTTAATGGCTGATACCATAGCTGGAGATGAGGGTGCCTTTGTCGATTTGATGAATGCTAAGGCTAAAGAACTGGGCATGACTCAGACTCGTTTTTATAATGCTTCTGGATCAAGCAATGAACTGTTAGGTGATTATGCGCCCAAAAACCAGCCTAAAGATGGCGATAACCAGGGAACTGCCAGAGATTTTGCCTTGCTCAGTTACCGTCTTTTAAAGGATTATCCTCAAGCGATAAACCATACGAATCAGTATCGTTTGACCATAAAAAAAGAGTCAGATCATGAAGAAAGCTTTACAGCCCATCACCTCTCTTTAGAAGGAGGGCCGACTGCCTACAAAGGAACCGATGGTCTTAAAACTGGCTCCAGTGATAGTGCTGGCTACAACCTGGTTTCCACTGCAAAGCAAAATGGTATGCGCCTGATTTCGGTCGTATTGGGTGTCGGTGATTGGCCGGATGATGACGCTGAAAAAGCACGTAACATCATCAGCAATGCCTTACACGATGCTCAATTTAAACAATACAGCTATGAGAGAGTGCTGGCAAGAGGAGTTCATACGATTAACGAAGAAACAATCGTGCTAGAGGAAGATCTCTATGCCGTTGTGGAAAAAGAGACCGCGCCTACCTTTGTCCTTGAAGACCATTATCTTAGTATAGAGGGAGACTTCTCGTTTGTTTCAGAAGCGATAAAGCGTCCAGTGGCTTCCTATCGTACTTATCAAACTCCAAAACCTCAAAAAGGTTCTTTTCTCAAACAAACCTGGCATGGGATTGCCTACCAGTGGTGGTTGCTTGGCTTAGGCTCGCTCTTAATGTTAATAGTAGGACTTTGGCTGATTTTGAGCAGTAAATCCGTTAAAAAAGGAAAGCATGGGAGAGTTAAGTAAATCTCCTAGTGCAGCCTTATAAAAGAGTCTGATAAAACTATATACTCCCTTTGTAGTCGCTAGTGAAAGTCAACATTCACGAGAAATGATAAAAGGAGTTTTGCTATATCAAAAAAGATTATGAAACTGTAGTAGACGTTGAGTGAATGCTAGATCTTTGCAGTATAGACGGAGCAAGCTTTAAAACGTTTTCTAAAGTGTCTTTTTTGGAAACAGTGAAAAGATGAAGAAAAATTCTGAATTTTTTGCTATAATAGACATTATTTTCAAAGGAAGTGGTAGAATGATTGACGTTAATGATGTAAAGCGTGCTTATCATGTATTAAAAGATGTGGTGGTGCATACGCCACTAGATTATGATCGTTATTTATCTGAAAAATATGGTGCAAGGATTTACCTCAAGCGGGAGAATGCTCAAAAAGTAAGATCTTTTAAACTGCGTGGAGCATACTATGCCATCAGCCAGTTGACTAAGGAAGAAAAAGAACGAGGGGTTGTCTGTGCTTCGGCAGGGAATCATGCTCAGGGAGTTGCCTATACCTGCAACGAAATGAAAATACCCGCAACCATTTTTATGCCTGTACCGACACCGCAGCAAAAAGTCACGCAAGTTCAATTTTTTGGTGGGGATTATGTGACCATTCAGTTGGTAGGTGATACCTTTGATGAGTCTGCTAAGGCAGCCATGGCTTACACTGCAGAACATGCCATGACGTTTATCGATCCGTTTGATGACCCTAACGTTCAAGCCGGTCAGGGAACAGTTGCCTATGAAATTATGGAGACTGCAGAGCGTGAAGGCATCGTTTTTGATCAATTAATGATTCCCATTGGCGGAGGAGGTCTGATGGCCGGTATGGCTACTTATCTCAAATCCAAGGCTCCGCATATCAAGTTAATCGGTGTCGAGTCTAGTGGAGCAGCATCTATGGCTGCGGCCTTTGAAGCAGGAGCACCGGTTCAATTGGAGGCTATCGATAAGTTTGCGGATGGGATAGCAGTTCAAAAGGTTGGTCAAAAAACCTACCAAGTAGCTCGTCGATTGGTCGACCAGCTTGTGGCGGTTGATGAAGGATTGATTTCTGAAACAGTAATCGATCTGTATTCAAAGCAAGGAATCGTCGCAGAGCCTGCTGGGGCAGCATCGATTGCGGCACTTGAAGTGCTAAAAGATGACATTAAGGGCAAGACGATTTGCTGTGTGATTTCAGGTGGGAACAATGATATCAACCGCATGCCTGAGATGGAGGAGCGTGCTCTCATTTATGATGGGATCAAGCACTACTTTGTGGTTAATTTTCCTCAACGTCCGGGAGCCTTGAGGGAATTTGTGAATGATATTTTAGGTCCTAATGATGACATCACACGTTTTGAGTATATCAAACGAGCCAATCGTGGAACTGGTCCAGTCTTGATTGGTATTTCCTTGGGAAACAAAAGGGACTACGAACCTCTAATGCAGAGGTTAGCAGCCTTCGATCCAAGCTATATTAACTTACATGGTAATGAGACCCTCTATAGCTTGCTTGTATAAATAGGTTTTTCTTGACAAGGAATTGTCCCAATGATATAATACAGATAGAGAACATTAATAAGGAGGTAGATACATGTTCGGGTTTGTAAGATTAGTTATAGTCTTAGTGATTATTTTTTTGATAGTGGCTGTTTTAGCATCCAGTATTTATGTGGTCAAACAACAGACCGTTGCGATTATTGAGCGGTTTGGGAAATACCAACGTACAGCAACTGCAGGTATTCAATTTAAGATGCCATTTGGGATTGATCGGATTGCTGCTCGTATTCAATTGCGCGTCTTGCAGAGTGAAATTGTTGTCGAAACCAAGACACAGGATAACGTCTTTGTTACCTTAAATGTTGCAACTCAGTATCAAGTCAATGAGTCAAATGTCAAAGATGCTTATTATAAATTGATGCGACCTGAAGCTCAAATCAAGTCCTATATTGAGGATGCGTTACGGTCATCTGTTCCCAAATTGACTCTGGATGAGCTCTTTGAGAAAAAAGATGAGATTGCCCTTGAAGTGCAAAAACAGGTAGCTGAGGAAATGTCAACCTACGGCTACATTATCGTTAAAACCTTGATTACGAAAGTTGAACCAGATGCGGAAGTGAAGCAATCTATGAATGAGATCAACGCCGCTCAGCGTAAGCGTGTTGCGGCTCAAGAATTAGCCAATGCAGATAAGATTAAAATTGTCACTGCTGCTGAAGCTGAGGCAGAAAAAGACCGTTTGCACGGGGTGGGTATCGCTCAACAGCGTAAGGCTATTGTAGATGGCTTGGCAGACTCGATCCAAGAGCTAAAAGATTCTAATGTTAGCCTGACAGAGGAACAGATTATGTCTATTCTATTGACCAACCAGTACCTCGATACCTTAAATACCTTTGCCGGTCAAGGGCATCAGACCCTCTTTTTGCCAAACTCACCTAATGCCATGGATGACATCCGTTCACAAATATTATCAGCCTTGAAAGCAAAATAACTTGTGAAGAATTTCCTCAAAAATAAAACGTTTGATTAATCAAATAGGGTATGCTATAATGACTATCTAAAAAGTTTAATTAGAAGGAGGAATAAGACATGACTAACTATGAAAAAGTAGAAGCAGTTATTAATTGGGTCCGTGAGAAGAAACTGACCGGATACCGTATCAGTAAAGAAACCAATGCTCGTGAAATGTCAATTATTGCTCTTGCTCAGGGACGTGCAAAAATTGATAATATTGCGTTCGCAACGGCTCTTGGGTTAATCGATTTTTATGATAAAAATCATGAGAAGTATGACAATTAATCTTTAGGAGTTTAGAGTCTGAGGCCTCGGTCTTGGACTTTTATATTGGCTTTAAAGGAAAATCCCTTCAGTCCTTTTGTATTTACTATGTTTTTTGATATAATGGATTGATCACTATAAAGGGGAGAACATTGTGTTTTTAGAAATTTTAAAAGCTGTCTTGTACGGAATTGTCGAAGGCATTACAGAATGGTTGCCAGTATCCTCAACAGGCCATTTGATTTTAGTGGAAGAATGGGTGAAGTTTCGCTCTGCAACACCTGAATTCATGGAAATGTTTAATGTTGTGATTCAGCTCGGAGCGATTTTAGCGGTAATGGTCATCTATTTTGATCGGTTAAATCCTTTTAAGAAGGGAAAAACATCTAATCAAGTAAGATTGACTTGGCAGCTTTGGGCGAAGGTTGTGGTCGCTTGTATTCCAGCTGTTATCATCGGACTTCCTTTGGATGATTGGTTAGATGCTCATTTTTATAATTTACCGGTGGTGGCAACGATGTTGATTGTCTATGGGCTTGTCTTTATCTGGATGGAAAAATATCGCCGTCAAGAGCCTGTCGTGACTAGTCTTGCTAAGATGTCCTACAAAACAGCTTTTCAAATTGGTTTGTTTCAGGTATTAGCCCTCATTCCTGGTACTAGTCGTTCGGGGGCAACCATCATCGGAGGGATGTTGATGGGGACCAGTCGTTCGGTTGCGACAGAGTTTACCTTTTACTTGGCTATTCCGGTTATGTTCGGCGCCAGCCTATTGAAGGTCTTAAAATTACTCGGCTCTGGTGTCGGTGTGACCGGTGACCAATGGGTCGTTCTGGCTGTTGCTATGATTGTTGCTTTTATAGTGTCTTTAGTGGCTATTCGCTTCTTAACAGGCTATGTGAAGAAAAACGACTTTACCATTTTTGGGAAGTACCGTATTGTCCTTGGTGTTCTTCTCCTAGTTTATGCAGGGGTTAAATGGTTGATCTAATAAGCAAGTATCTGCTTAAATCAAATGCATTTTCAAAAACGCTAAAGCTCTTGGTATCGTAAAAGATTCACATAGAGAAGCGTTTTATATATAAGGGTTAAGGTAGTCGCTTGACTGCCTTTTCTTTGAAAAAAGATAGATTTTTGGGTATAATGTTAGGACATATTGAAGTCCACTTTTCTATGAGGAATTTGGGTTTCTCAGGATTGATGAAAATGATAAAATTGAGATAGATAGAGGTAGATTATGGAAGTCAAACAAATTAGTGATTCGACCTTAAAAATCACAATACAATTGGATGATTTAGAAGCACGTGGGATGGAATTGTCTGATTTTCTCATGCCTCAGGAGAAGACAGAGGAATTCTTTTACAGCATTCTAGATGAATTAGAAATGCCGGAGCATTTTTTACACTCAGGGATGTTGTCCTTTAGGGTGACCCCTAAACCAGATAAGTTAGATATCTTTGTGACTAAGTCAGACATTGATCAGGAATTAGATTTTCAGGATTTAGCGGATATGGCCAATGTAGAGGATATCTCGCATCTGTCACCTGATGAATTTTTTAAAACCTTGGAGAAAACCCTCAAGGACAAAAGTTCTTCTGATGAGAAAGCAGTCGCAGCTCTGGAATTACTAGAAAATCAATTGGAGAAAGACGTTGAAGATGAGATAGATGGCGGTGATAGAAATCGTTATGTTTATTTTACTTTGCGTTTTCGCGATCTCCCAGAGGCGATTGTTTTTTCAAAAAATGTTGATTATCCGGTGGATACCTCTGAACTTTATAAATATAGTGGTGCCTATTATATGACGGTCTTGTTAGATTTTCTTAATGAGACGCCGCGTTATGCTAGTGCCATTCATTCGCGTATTTTAGAGCACGCTGAGGATACTGGGGTGACGAGACCCTATTTACAGGAGCATGGCTATCTTATGCTACAAGTAGACGCTATTAATCAACTGAAGAGGATAGAGTTAGCATGATTCCTTTTGCACTTCAGTATATTTTAGTGTTTATCGCAACCTTTTTAATAACAGTCATCTTAACGCCGATGGTTAAATTGTTGGCGGTCAAAATAGGAGCGGTAGACCATCCAAATGCTAGGCGGATTAACAAGGTTCCTATGCCTAGTGCAGGTGGACTGGCTATTATTATAGCTTTTTCCATAGCTGTCCTAGTGCTTTTGCCTATGATTGTCAAGGTTAGTGATATCCGTGGGCATGATTTCTTGAGTTATGCTTGGCCAGTCGTTCTCAGCGGTTGGGTCGTTGCTCTCACAGGGCTCATTGATGATGTCGTGGAATTGTCAGCCAAGTGGAAGTTGTTAGGGCAAACACTTGCAGCGCTCATGATTTATGCCTTCACGGATTTTCACTTTGATAAGTTCAAGATTCCTTTTGGTGGCCCTTTTATTGAATTTTCTCCCCTCGTTACCTTTGTCGTTACGGTCGTCTGGATTGTTGGAATCATGAATGCTGTTAATCTGATGGATGGTTTGGATGGCTTGGTTTCAGGGGTATCCATTATCTCCTTGGTTACCATGGGGATTGTTTCCTACTTCTTTTTGTTTGATAGCAATCTTTTCCTGACCTTGATGATTTTTATTTTAGTAGCAGCTATTCTAGGTTTTTTACCCTATAATTACAATCCGGCCATCATCTACTTGGGAGATACTGGGGCCTTATTTATCGGTTTTCTGATTGCTGTTTTTTCCCTTCAGGGATTAAAAAATGCCACTGCTGTTGCCGTGGTGACACCGATGATTATTCTAGGAGTTCCTATTACCGACACGGTCATGGCTATCATTCGGAGGACCTTGTCCAAGCAGAAATTCTATGAACCAGATAAGATGCACCTGCACCATCGGCTCCTTTCCTTGGGATTGACTCACCGAGGGACCGTGCTGATGATCTATGCGATATCCTTTATTTTTTCAAGCATTTCTTTGTTGTTTAACATTTCCAGTCGTCTGGGAGGGATCTTACTTGTCGTTGCTTTGGTTTTTGGGATTTGGCTATTGGCTGAATTGACAGGCATTTTGGGTGAAAACCGAACCCCGATTCTCAATCTCTTGCGCTTCATTGGGAATAGCGGTTATCGTCAGGAAATATTAGGGAAATACAAGCAAAAATCTAAAAAGTAGAAAACAAAAGAAAAGCCTCAATAGGCTTTTTTTGATATAATACTAAGAATAAACGTTTTCACAAAGAAAGGAAAAAGAGATGTCAGTTTTAGAAATTAAAAACCTCCATGTTTCCATTGAGGAAAAAGAGATCCTTAAAGGTGTTAATATGACCCTTAAAACAGGAGAAATCGCAGCGGTGATGGGGCCTAATGGAACAGGGAAGTCAACCCTATCGGCTGCGATTATGGGAAATCCTAATTTTGAAATCACAGAAGGAGAAGTTCTTTTTGATGGCGTCAATGTTCTGGAATTAGAAGTAGATGAGCGAGCTCGCATGGGGCTGTTTTTGGCCATGCAGTACCCTTCTGAAATTCCTGGCATTACCAATGCTGAGTTCTTGAGAGCAGCGATGAATGCTGGCAAAGAAGACGAGGACAAGATCTCAGTTATGGATTTCATCAAGAAACTGGATGAAAAGATGGAGCTTCTGAACATGAAGGAAGAGATGGCTGAGCGCTACCTCAATGAAGGCTTTTCAGGTGGTGAGAAAAAACGCAATGAAATTCTACAATTGCTTATGTTAGAACCGACCTTTGCTCTTCTTGATGAGATTGACTCAGGACTTGATATCGATGCCCTCAAAGTAGTCTCTAAAGGGATTAATGCCATGCGAGGAGAAGGGTTTGGCGCCATGATTATCACCCATTACCAGCGCCTTCTTAACTACATCACTCCTGATGTGGTGCACATCATGATGGATGGTCGTGTGGTACTCTCTGGTGGTCCTGAATTGGCCCTTCGCCTTGAAAAAGAAGGCTATGCTAAAATTGCTGAAGAACTTGGCATGCACTACGAAGAAGAAGTTTAAGTTACCTTCTACGGCACATAGATTTCTATTAGAGGAGGCATCATGACGAGAGAAATCATTGAACATTTTTCAGCTGCACATGCTGAGCCTGCCTGGTTGGCAGATTTGCGATTAGCAGCCTTTAACAAGATAGACGAACTGGCTCTTCCTGTGATTGAGCGTGTGAAGTTTCACCGCTGGAATCTAGGCGATGGCACCTTAGCTGAAAACGAAGCGATTGGCCATGTTCCAGACTTTACAGCCTTGGGCGATAACCCCAAACTGGTACAAGTAGGGAGTCAGACCGTTCTTGAACAATTGCCAGCAGAGCTTGTTGAAGCTGGCGTCATCTTTACAGATTTATACAGTGCTCTAGAAGAGATTCCTGAGCTGATTGAAAAGTATTTTTCCAAAGCTATTCCTTTTGATGAGAATAAACTAGCAGCCTACAATAACGCCTATTTTAATGCGACTGCAGTCCTTTATGTACCAGATAATCTGGAAATTGAAGCACCGATTGAGGGGCTGTACTACCAAGATGGAAGCAGTAGTGTTCCCTTTAACAAGCGTGTCTTGATTATTGCGGGAAAAAACAGCAAATTCACCTACTTGGAGCGCTTTGAAACCATTAACCCTTCCGATACCAAGGTGTCTGCCAATATTGCAGTTGAAGTGATTGCCCAAGCCGGCAGTCAAGTCAAGTTTGCAGCCATTGACCGTCTCGGTGAACAAGTCACAACCTTCATGAGTCGTCGGGGTCATCTTTTGGCTGATGCACAGATTGATTGGGCTTTAGGTGTGATGAATGAAGGCAATGTCGTGGCGGACTTTGATAGCGATTTGGTTGGCAATGGGAGCCACGCCAATCTTAAAGTGGTCGCGGTATCTTCAGGGCGTCAAGTCCAAGGAATTGACACACGAGTGACCAATTACGGCAGTCATTCCGTCGGTCATATCTTACAACACGGGGTAATCCTTGAACGTGGAACCCTAACGTTTAACGGGATTGGCCATATCATCCGCGGAGCCAAAGGAGCAGATGCTCAACAGGAGAGCCGTGTCTTGATGCTATCGGATAAGGCGCGTTCAGATGCTAATCCGATACTCCTGATTGATGAAAATGAAGTCACAGCAGGACATGCGGCCTCTATCGGGCAAGTAGACCCTGAAGACATGTATTACTTGATGAGTCGGGGTCTTGATCAGGCGACTGCAGAACGCTTAGTTGTTCGCGGTTTCCTTGGTGCTGTTATCACGGAAATCCCTGTTAAAGCAGTACGTGATGAGATGATTCAAGTGTTAGAAGAAAAATTATTAAAGAGATAAGCGATGACAGTTAATCCAGAAAGCTATCGATGCGATTTCCCTATATTAGACCAGTTGGTCAATGATGAACCGCTGGTGTATTTGGATAATGGAGCGACGACGCAAAAACCAAAGGTTGTTCTTGAGGCAATTCAAGACTATTATCAGAAGGATAACGCCAATGTCCATCGTGGTGTTCATACCCTGGCAGAGCGAGCGACGAAACGGTACGAAGAGGCTAGAGAGAAGGTTAGGGCCTTTATCAATGCCAATTCGATCAAGGAGATCCTCTTTACCAGAGGAACAACGACTGGACTCAATTGGGTAGCCCAGCATGCGAGAACATTTCTAAAACCAGGCGACGAGGTTTTGATTTCTGTTATGGAACATCATGCCAATCTTATTCCTTGGCAGGAGGCTTGTCGAGTCAGTGGAGCGAGACTGACGTATGTCTACCTCAAGGATGGACAGTTGGACATGTATGACTTGGCGGCTAAGATGAGCGAAAAAACCAAGGTTGTCGCCCTGGCTCATGTTTCTAATGTTCTTGGAACCATTAATCCGATCAAAGAAATAACAGCTATGGCCCATCAAGCTGGTGCACTTATGGTTCTGGATGCTGCCCAATCTGTGCCTCACATGTCAGTTGATGTCCAGGATTTGGACGTTGATTTTATGGCGTTTTCGGGGCACAAAATGTATGGACCGACAGGCATCGGCGTTCTTTACGGAAAACAACACCTCCTAGAAGAGATGGAACCTGTCGAATTTGGAGGCGAGATGATTGATTTTGTCAGTGAACAAGAAGCCTCCTGGAAAGAATTACCCTGGAAATTTGAAGCTGGCACACCAAACATGACTGGCGCCATCGGTCTTGGAGCAGCGATAGATTATCTAACAGCTATCGGCCTTGAACAAGTGACTGCCCATGAGCAAGAACTGATGGCCTATACCTTGCCAAAGCTTTCGGCTATTGATGGAGTGACTATATATGGGCCAGCGACGGCTAAAGATCGTGCTGGGGTCATCGCCTTTAACATTGATGGGCTCCACCCTCATGATGTGGCAACGGCCCTTGATTATGAGGGAGTCGCGGTTAGGGCAGGACATCACTGTGCCCAACCCTTACTTCAATATCTCGGCGTCCCCTCAACGGTTCGTGCTAGCTTTGGACTCTATAATACCAAAGCGGATTGTGACCAGTTCATCGATGCCATCCTCAAAACAAAGGAGTATTTCCATGGCACTCTCTAAATTAGATAGCCTTTATATGGCGGTTGTAACAGAGCATTCGCGTAATCCTCACCATAAAGGAAGTCTTGACGGGGTAGAGGTTCTTGAACTGCACAATCCAACCTGTGGCGATGTGGTGCAACTATCGGTTAAAATAGAAGAAAATCGCGTGGCAGATATTGCTTTTGATGGACACGGTTGTAGCATTTCAACAGCGTCAGCCTCCATGATGACCGATGTCGTATTGGGAAAAAGCCTCTCAGAAGTTCAAGACTTGGCTGAGCTTTTTTCCAAAATGGTCCAAGGGCAGGAACCAGAAGGGCAAGAAGAATTGGGAGAAGCGAGTTTGATGGCTGGCGTGTCCAAATTCCCTCAACGGGTCAAATGTGCGACATTAGCTTGGAATGCGCTCAAAAAAGCCATTGAACGTCAAGAAGTTCAGTAGTAAAACAAGTTGTTTTTTAAATACAGGTATAAAAGAAAGGAAACTTATGTCTGAAAACGAAAGAGTAGCACCAACGCCGATTGATCTCGGCGAATATAAATACGGTTTCCATGACGATGTGGAGCCTCTTGTCTCAACGGGTAAAGGCCTTTCTGAGGAAGTTATCCGTGAGTTATCCGCCGTTAAAGGCGAGCCTGAGTGGATGTTAGAGTTTCGACTCAAATCCTATGAGACTTTTCAGAAAATGGATCTGGAAACCTGGGGAGCTGACCTATCTCAGATTGATTTTGATGAGATTATTTACTATCAAAAACCATCAGATAAACCAGCGCGTTCTTGGGATGACGTTCCTGAAAAGATTAAAGAAACCTTTGAACGGATTGGGATTCCAGAAGCGGAGCGAGCTTATTTGGCCGGAGCTTCAGCTCAGTATGAATCTGAAGTAGTTTACCATAACATGAAGGAAGAGTTTGAAAAACTGGGCATCATCTTTACCGATACAGATACGGCCTTAAAAGAATACCCAGATCTTTTCAAACAGTATTTTGCCAAACTTGTCCCTCCAACGGACAATAAATTAGCAGCGCTTAATTCGGCTGTCTGGTCAGGTGGAACCTTCATCTATGTTCCTAAAGGGGTTAAATGCGACATTCCTTTGCAGACCTATTTCCGGATTAACAATGAAGGGACTGGTCAGTTTGAACGGACCATCATTATTGTTGATGAAGGAGCTAGCGTTCACTATGTCGAAGGCTGTACAGCACCAACCTATTCAACAGCAAGCTTACATGCTGCTATTGTTGAAATTTTTGCTCACGACAGTGCCTATATGCGCTACACAACCATCCAAAACTGGTCAGATAATGTTTACAACTTGGTGACTAAGCGTGCCAAAGCCATGAAAGACGCAACAGTGGAGTGGATCGATGGCAACTTAGGGGCTCATACAACCATGAAGTACCCATCAGTTTATCTTGATGGCCCTGGAGCGCGTGGAACCATGCTTTCGATTGCTTTTGCCAACACAGGGCAGGTGCAGGATACTGGTGCTAAAATGATTCACAATGCACCGCATACCAGCTCTTCCATCGTCTCTAAGTCGATCGCTAAAGGTGGTGGCGCTGTAAATTACCGCGGTCAAGTTACTTTTAACCGCAATTCTAAAAAATCGGTCAGCCATATCGAGTGTGATACCATCATCATGGATGATATTTCAAAATCCGATACCATCCCTTTTAACGAAATTCATAACTCACAAGTGGCCTTGGAACACGAAGCTAAAGTGTCCAAAATCTCAGAAGAACAACTTTACTACCTCATGAGCCGAGGCCTTTCCGAAAGTGAAGCGACTGAGATGATCGTTATGGGATTTGTCGAACCCTTCACCAAAGAACTCCCGATGGAATACGCCGTCGAACTCAACCGCCTCATCGCCTATGAGATGGAGGGTTCAGTTGGTTAGAATGGCTAGCCAGTCAACAGCTATAGAGCTGTTGAGTGCAGTCCTTCTACCAACTGAAGTTGGAAATAGAGAAAACTCGCTGAAAAGTGAGTTTTTTGTGTAACAAAATCTGTACCTTTAAACTAGTACATATTGACAAAGGGTTCAGGATAGTCTATAATAAAACTAGAAAAAACAGATAATTGCTGAAAAATAGTAAGAGTACATGGAGGTCTTGGTATGATTGAATTTCACGGCGTTACAAAGGTTTACGGGGATAAAACAGCTCTGAACCAGCTTCATTTAGCCATTGATTCTGGAGAGATTGTTGGTTTAATCGGGCACAATGGCGCAGGGAAATCGACGACCATTAAATCCTTGGTCAGTGTCATTAATCCGACCTCAGGAACGATAAAAGTTGATGGCTTAGAATTGTCAGAAAACCGTTTAGCTATCAAGAAACGCATCGGTTATGTCGCGGACTCGCCAGACTTATTCTTGAGGATGTCGGCTGATGAGTTTTGGGATTTGATTGCCAGCTCTTATGGCCTAAGCCTAGAAGAAAAAGAAACACAGCTCAACCGTTTTATGGACCTGTTTGACTTGACAGAGAATCGTTACCAAACGATTGAGTCCTTCTCACACGGGATGCGCCAAAAGGTCTTTCTTATCGGTGCTTTACTACCTAACCCAGATATCTGGGTTTTGGATGAGCCGATGACGGGTCTGGATCCCCAAGCAGCCTTTGATCTGAAAGAATTGATGCGGCAGCATGCCAATGAAGGTAATACCGTTATTTTCTCCACGCATGTGTTAGAAGTCGCTGAACAAATCTGTGACCGTATTGCCATTCTCAAAAAAGGAGAGCTCATCTATTTTGGAACGATTGCGGAGCTTAAAGCCTTACACCCAGATAAGCCTTTAGAGAGTATTTATCTTGCAATGGCTGGACGCGAAGCGGCAACTGAAACTCCGGTAGTTCCAGAGGAGGTCAGCCATGAGATTTAATATTGTTCGAAAATTGGCTCAGCTCAACCTGATTTATTCCATGCAGGTGGCTCAGATTGACAAGTATCGAAAAAAGCAGGCCGATAATCCCAACAAGAAAATCAATGTGACCCGTAAGATTTTAGGACAGTATATCATCTCAGGACTTCTCTATCTGGTCATCTTTGGGGCTTATAGTTTAGGGATTCCTTTCGAGACCTTGCCGGGAATGTTTACACGCTTTATAGGGATATTTATCCTGATGGCCATGTTTCAGGCCTTTCTTAGCATGTATAACGTTTTTTATGAAAGTAAGGACCTCCAATCTTATCGAAATCTTCCGGTGACAGAGCTAGAAGTCTTTCTTGGAAAAGGAGCAGTTGTCTTTATTGCGAGTTTGACCTTTTTACTGCCGTTGCTTCTCTATTTAGGGCTGATTCATTTTCGATTTGGCAATGCTTGGTGGTGGGGGATTCCGCTGACTATCCTGTCCTTTCTCCTTCTCTCTGCAGTCATGTCGCTAGTGACTATCGTAGCAGTGCATTTTCTAACCAAGACCAGTATTTTCCGTCAACACAAAAAATTGGCCTCTGGAGCCATTATGGTCTTATCGGTCCTTGGGTCAATTGTCGCTATTTTAAGCCTGCAAAACACGTCTTTTTCTTATGCAGAGGGTCAAATTCTTGAATCTGGATCTGGTATTGCCCCTTTGTGGCTCTTTTATGGCTTAGCTGAAAATCCCTTGTCCCTCCAAGTAAGCTTACATCTTGTGGCGTGGCTGGCGGTTTTAGCTGGTTTAGTCTGGCTTGTCAAACATCAAGTCTTGCCGAATTTTTACGAAGCAGCACTTGCCACAAGTTCAGCTGTCACCGTTCGCAAAGCTCCTAAAAAGACCAAAAAACAGGCTGGCCAACGGACTTGGAAACAGCAATTATGGCATTATCACTTGGGGCTGATTGCTGATCCGACCCTGATCTTCACCTTTGTGATTATGACATCGATTCTAGTAGTTATTATGATGCTTCCAACCTTGATTAACTCGCGTGATCTTTTAATGAGTATGGATTACAATATTGGCTATCTGTCAATAGCAATCCTTTCTGGGGCAGCCTATGCGCTTATGTCAGCAGGAGGTCTGGCTAGTATCATCATCTCCTTGGACCGTGAAAACTTTAATTTCTTCAAGACCCTTCCGTTCAATATGAAAAGTTATCTAACGTTCAAGTTTTGGTTTGCTTTTTTAGTAGATGCCAGCTTGCCGATTCTGATTATGCTCGGTCTAACCCTCTGGCTGCAACTGCCGGTCTATTTGCTCTTAGGAGCACTTGTTGCTTGGCTCTTGACAGCCTATTGCCTCGAAACCTTCTATTTTATCAGAGATTTCAGACTGCTGGAACTTAACTGGCAAAACGTGACCCAACTGGCTAACCGTGGTATGGGGAATTTTGCCAAGATGACTATTTTGCTGCTTTCTTTCTTTGCTTTTGTTGCAGTTTTAGTCTTTAGTTCCATCATGCTCAGCAATGCCCCGCTCTCTCTTAACTTAATGATCGCTGGTGGGATGCTTCTTGTTTTAATCATAGCAGTTGCTGCTACTTATTTCTGGTCTAAAAACTATTGGCAACGGAAAATCATTTAAAACTGATGTCCATCTAATCAGTGATGGGTAATATCAACTACCTGATATTCTTTGACTATAAAAGCACAAGAGACGTCTAAATCCTCTTGTGCTTTTGTGTTGTAAAAAAATCTGTTTCTTCAAGGAGACTTAAGTCATCCTGTTAATCTTGGATTTGTCTTAGCAGAAGGATTTACAACTCCTCATTGACCCAGTTGACAAAGTTATTCCACCAAACCTTGTAAAAGATGGCTCGGTCAACTGGTTCTTTAGCAACCATCTCAACATGAGGGGGTTGGTCTAGGTAGCCGTCGTCCTTAAAGACTAACGTTCCAACAGGGGTGTTTTCCGCAATAGGAGCTTCTAGAGGTTTATCGGTTTCAGTGTAGGCTAATGAGGTGTTTTCAGCGCCAATTTGCTGGACCACCAAGAAATCTTTTTCAGCAACTGCAGTAGCATAGGCATACTTACCGTTTGAAACCCTAGATTGGCTATTCTCATAGGGGTCGCCTTTTTTAACTAAGGTCTTAAAATAGTAGTTGTCTTTAATGTAGTCAAATAAACTGTAGGTTGCCACAAAACGAGCGTTAGGGTCCTCGATACCATTGTGGGCACCTAGAACGACAGCTACGACACGCATGTAATTTTCAGTGCCAGAAGCGACAAGAGATGAGCCAGATTTTTCAGATGTACCCGTCATCAACCCATCGACTTTTGGCCTAGAATAGGTAGAGCCTTGAAGCAGCAAATTCCAGTTAGAGACAGTGGTATAGGAAAAAGGAGCCGTGATGAGAGCCGTTAAATCGCTAACCTCTGGATAATCCAAGAGTAACCGTTGAGCGATGATGGCTAAGGAGCGGGCGGACATCATGTTTTCGTCCGTCTCTCCAGAATTAGGGTAGCGGTTGTCGCCTAAGTACTGATTGCTGAGGCCTGTAGCGTTTACAAAACTAGCATCCTCAATTCCCCATTCCTTAACCTTGGCAGTCATAGCGTCAACAAACCGCTGTTCAGTCCCTGCCACATGCTCAGCTAGAGCTACAGTAGCTCCATTAGAGGAGTTGACAACCATGGCTGTAAAGAGTTCTTGGAGGGTATAGGCACGAGCGTCCAGAGGAACATTGGCGACAGCTGTGTTTAAGGAAAGTTCATAGGCATAGTTTGAGACAGAGACCACATCTTCCCAGCTCGCTTTCTGATTAGCCACAGCCTCATAGATGAGGTAAGCTGTTAGCAGTTTTGTTGTAGATGCAATACCAGTGACATCTTGACTACTTTTTTCATAAAGAATTTTTCCTGTATTGGCTTCGATTACCATGGCATGGTTAGCTGCAACAGAAAATCCTTCTGACGGCGTTTCTGTTTCTGACTCTGCCACAGTTTCAGTACTTGATTCGGAATCGCCTTGTTCCTGGGTGACGCTAGATTCGGCTGTTTCGCTAGCATAAGCAACACTTGGTCGATAAAACAAGGCGAGCAACAGGGCAAAAGCAAGTAAAAAATGTATTTTTTTCATAGAGATCTCCTCTTTCCAATTATATCATAAAATAAATTTTAGAAAGCGGATTAATGGAGAATGCATATTCTGTATAACTTGTGATTAAAAATACATTTTATAAAATAAAAAAAAATCAGAAAATTGTTTACAAAGTGTTTTTTTGATGATATAATAGCTAACATATTAAGAATTTTTTAAGGAAAGTTCTAAATAAAAAGGAGATTATACATGAAAACGAAAAAATGGCTTGCCCTAGCTGGGGTTACAATTTTGTCGGTTGGTGTACTTGCTGCATGTGGTAACAGTTCATCTACCTCATCTTCATCATCATCTGCATCAGGTGATTCAGCAAACACGACTTACTCTTATGTTTATGGTACTGATCCAGAAACATTGGATTACCTTGTGGACAACCACACAACCACTTCAGACATCGTGACTAACCTTGTCGATGGTCTTTTGGAAAACGATGAGTATGGTAACCTTGTACCATCTCTTGCAGAAGATTGGACTGTATCAGAAGATGGCTTGACTTATACTTACAAACTTCGTGAAGGCGCTAAATGGTATACAGCTGATGGTGAAGAATATGCGGATGTAACGGCACAAGACTTCGTAACAGGTGTTAAATACGCAGCGGATAAACAATCTTCAGCTCTCTACATCATTCAAGAGTCTATCGAAGGATTGGATGCCTATGTTAAAGGTGAATCTGATGATTTTGATACAGTTGGTGTTAAAGCTGTAGATGATTACACAGTTGAGTACACATTGACACGTCCTGAGCCATTCTGGAATTCTAAAACAACAATGGGTATTCTCTTCCCAGTTAATGAAGAATTCTTGACAAGCCAAGGTGATGCATTTGGAACACCAACAGATTCAACATCTATCCTTTATAACGGTGCTTACACCCTTTCAGCAATCACTGCTAAATCAGCAATTGAATTCACCAAGAACCCTAACTACTGGGATGCTGACAAGGTATCAATTGAAAACATTAAATTGACTTATAACGATGGATCTGACCCAGAAAGTCTTATCCAAGGCTTGGAAGACGGAGCTTATACTGTTGCGACAGTTTATCCTAACTCTTCAAGCTACGCAAGCGTTAAAGAAAAATACGGCGACAACATTGTATACGGACCACAAGGGTCTGCAACATACTACGCGATGTTGAACATGGGTCGTTCTAAGTATGACCACACGTCTAAGACAACTGATGAAGAAAAACAATCAACCCTCTTAGCTCTTCAAAACAAAGACTTCCGTCAAGCGATTGCCTTTGCCTTTGATAAGACAACTTACAACGCTCATCAAAATGGTGAAGATGGTGCAACTAAGGCCCTTCGTAACATGGTTGTTCCTGCTGACTTTGTAACAGTTGGTGAAGAAGACTTTGCTGATCTTGTTGAAAAAGAAATTGTTTCATATGGTTCTCAATGGGAAAATGTTGAGTTAGATGACGCTCAAGATGGTTTGTATAACCCTGAAAAAGCAAAAGCACAATTTGATAAAGCCAAAGAAGCGCTTGAAGCTGAGGGTGCAACCTTCCCAATCCGCATCGATATCCCTGTAAACCAAGCGGTTGAAATGCGTGTTCAACAAGCACAATCTGTTAAGAAATCTATCGAAGATGCTCTAGGTAGCGATAACGTTCAAATTGATATTCAACTGTTGGATGAAGATGCTTACTTAGCAGCAACCTACTATGCTACAAATGCATCTCAAGTAGACTACGATATTTCATTAGCTTCTGGTTGGGGTCCTGACTTCCAAGATCCATCAACTTACCTTGATATCTTTGATACTTCTAAAGAAGGAACAATGACATACACTATCGGTATTGATGGTGGTACTGATAGTGAAATTGCTAAGAAAGTCGGATTTGATGCTTATTCTGAACTGTTAGCAACAGCTTCTAAAGAACAAGATCCTGCAGAACGTTACGCAGCTTATGCTAAAGCGCAAGCTTGGTTGGTAGATGAGTCAGTTGTTATCCCTTACATCTCTAACGGTGCTCGTCCATCTGTTCGTTACACTGTACCATTCTCTGCATCTTATGCAACAGTTGGTGTCAAAGATGGAGCTTCATTCAAGTACTTGAAAGTTCAAGATGAATTGGTTACTACAGCTGATTACGACAAAGCTTACGAACAATGGCAAGAAGACAAGGCGCATTCAAACGCTGAAGCTGAAAAAGCTCTTGCTGACCACGTTAAATAATCTTGAAAATCTCTAGCTCGCCTAGAGATTTTTTGATTTTTGAGTGAGAGGGTAAGGATGGCTAAACATTCAGAAAATTTATCACTCGATTTATTTACTTTTAGAATGATTTCTGATATAATTTCACTTATCAGGTTGTTTTTTTATGTCAAAAAAAATCAGCTTAATAAAAGGAGATTATTATGCAAAAGAGAAAAATGATGGCGCTTTCTGGCGTGGCATTGCTTGCAGCTGGTGTGTTAGCTGCCTGCGGTAGTTCATCTACAAACAATCAAAGTAGCAGTTCTGAAGCATCAACTTATTCTTATGTTTATGCAACAGACCCAGAAACCTTGAACTATTTGCTCTCTAACCGGGCATCAACATCAGATATCACATCAAACCTTATTGATGGCCTTTTGGAAAACGATACTTATGGTAACTATGTACCATCATTGGCTGAAGATTGGAAAGTCTCAGAAGATGGCAAGACCTATACCTACACCTTGCGTGACGGCGCTAAGTGGTATACCGCTGATGGTGAAGAGTATGCTGATGTTACAGCTCATGACTTCGTGGCTGGCTTAAAATACGCTGCTGAAAACGAATCACCAGGTCTTTACATCGTTCAAAACTCAGTTGTTGGACTAGATGCTTATATTAAGGGTGAAACAGATGACTTTGAAACAGTTGGTGTTAAGGCTCTTGATGATAAAACCGTTCAATACACATTGAATGAAGCTGAACCATTCTGGAATTCTAAAACAACCATGAACATTTTGTTCCCTGTTAATGAAGAATTCTTAACATCTCAGGGCGATGCTTTTGGTACAGCGACAGACCCATCAACAATTCTCTATAATGGTCCTTATGTTATCTCAGCGATGACCCCTAAATCATCTATTGAGTATACAAAAAATGAAAACTATTGGGATGCTGACAGTGTATCTATCGAACACGTTCAGTTAACCTTCTATGACGGCCAAGATTCAGACTCTCTTTACAAAGGGTTTGATGAAGGTGCCTATACACAAGCGCGTGTTTTCCCTAACTCATCACTTTACTCTACTGTTAAAGAAAAATATGGAGATAACATCGTTTACAGCCCTCAAGGCTCAACAACCTTCTATGCTCTCTTTAACTTAGATCGTCAAAACTATGATCATACGGCTAAGCCTTCAGATGATGAAAAATCAAATACGAAAACAGCAATCTTGAACAAAGACTTCCGCCAAGCTGTTTCCTTCGCATTTGACCGTGTATCTTACAATGCGCAAAGTGTTGGTGAAGACGGTGCTGCAAAAGGTATCCGTAACACATTAGTACCAACAGATTTCGTTTCTATTGACGGGGAAAGCTTTGGTTCTGTCGTTGAAAAAGAACTAGTTACTTACGGAACAGAGTGGGAAAATGTTAACTTGGCAGATGGTCAAGATGGAATGTACAATCCTGAAAAAGCTAAGGCTGAGTTTGACAAAGCCAAAGAAGCTCTTGAAGGAGAAGGTGTAACCTTCCCAATCCATCTTGATGTGCCAGCTCTCCAATCGAGCGAAATTAACGTGGCGCAAGCCCAGTCCTTTAAAGATTCTGTAGAATCAACTCTTGGTGCTGAAAATGTAGTGGTTGATATTCAGCTGATGGATGAAGATGTTTACAACAATGCAGCCTACTTTGCAACCAATGCGTCTCAGTTGGATTATGACTTGTCACTAGCAACTGGTTGGGGTCCAGACTTTGAAGACCCATCAACTTACCTTGATATCTTTGATACATCAGTAAGCGGTTCTCATTCATACGTTATCGGTGTCGATGGTGGTTCAAATAGTGAAGCTGGTAAAAAAGCAGGGTTTGATGATTATAATGCTATGTTAGCAGAAGCATCAAGCGAAACCTCTGATGTGACAGCTCGTTACAACCAATATGCTAAAGCACAAGCTTGGTTAGTTGATTCTTCTGTTATCATCCCTTACATTTCAAATGGTGCAACACCATCTGTACGTAAGACAACACCATTCACAGCGGCTTACGGTAGTGTTGGTAACAAACGTGATACCTACAAACTCCTAAAAGTTCAAGAGGAACCTGTTTTAGCCTCTGACTATGAAGCAGCCCTTAAGAAATGGGAAGAAGAAAAGGCTGCATCTAATCAAAAAGCACAAGAAGCTCTTGCAGATCATATCGAATAATAAATAACTTGTTTCAGGAGAACTTTCTCTAAGACCTAGAGGAAGTTCTTTTGGAATTTGGAGGACCTAAGAAAATGAAGAAATACATTTTTAATCGTATTTTGCGTTCCTTGGTGTCTATCTTCTTGGTAACAACACTGATTTACACTATTGTATACACTTTGGTACCCAGAAGACAGATTTTCAAGAATGACACAAACTACACAAAAATGACAAAAACCCCAGATACAAAGGCGGACTATGAAAATACCATCTTTGAAAAAATGGGTTATATTGACTATTACAACACAAGAGAGCTTCGTGCTAAAGCCAGTGAGTTTGACGCTAGCGTGACTGTTGAAGGAACTGATCAAAACAAAGCGATTTACGAAGAGTACATTAAGCAATTAGGAAATGGGTGGACGCTTCACCAGTTTCAAGAATCTGGTCAGTTTTATGCCACGCGTGATGTCCCTATTTTTCAACGTGTCTTTGAGTTCTACGGTAACTTAGTTCAAATCGATCATCCTTGGAGAATCAAAGATGCGTCTAACCCTGATTTGGAAAGAGGTCTTTCCATTGAGAACGACCCTTCAGTTGGTTGGTCGGTTGTCGGGTCAGGAACCAAGCATAAATATCTCCTATATTTCAATTCAAAATTCCCTTATATCCATCAGAATTTTGTCAAACTTAATCTAGGAACCTCTTACCCAACCTATCAGAACATTCCGGTTCTTCAAGTTATTACGCAAGGACAAGGTAAGAAGGAAATGACTGACGTCACTTTTCCTAATGGAGAAACCAAGTCCAGTTCAGTAGATATCTATTCTAGGACCTATCGTTCGCCAGAAAAAGCAGATTCCCAAACTATTAGGAACTTCGGGGCTGGCGATGCCTATACTAGCACGCTGACCAATTATACTGATCCTTCCATGATTGCTAGCTCAGCTATTATTGGTATTTTTGGTGTCATGATCAGTTACTTTGTTGGTTTACCTCTTGCTGTTTTGATGTCTCGTTTCAAAGGAACACGCATTGATAGTTTCTCAACAGCAACTCTAACCTTTATCATGGCAATGCCGTCTGTTGCCCTGGCCTATATTATTAGAACTATTGGGACAACCTTATTTGGCTTGCCAAATGCTTTCCCAATCTTAGGAGCATCAGATTACCGGTCTTATGTCTTACCAGTGGTTATCTTGGGAGTATTAGGGATTCCAGGTCTTGCTATCTGGGCGCGTCGCTACCTGATTGACCAAGATTCGAGTGATTATGTCCGTTTTGCTAGAGCAAAAGGTCTGTCTGAAAAGGAAATTTCTTACCGTCATATTTTCAAGAATGCTATGGTACCGATTGTAAATGGTATTCCCTCTTCTATCCTGGGTGTTATTGTAGGGGCGACATTGACAGAGTCTCTCTTTGCCTTTCCGGGCATGGGTAAAATGATGATTGATTCTGTCAAATCATCAAATAGTTCAATGATTGTTGGGTTGACATTTATTTTTAGCACCTTGTCTATCTTTGCAGTTATGGCAGGTGATATCTTGATGACAATCGTTGACCCACGTATCAATCTCTCTGCTAAGAAAGGAGGTAAGTAATGTCTACTATTGCTAAAAGTCAATTTGAATTTGTAAAACGAGATGATCTTGCCTCTGAAAGGATCGACACACCAAGCTATTCTTATTGGAATGCTGTTTTTCGCCAATTTTTCCGCAAAAAATCAACCATCTTCATGTTGGGATTGTTGATCGTTATTTTGCTGATGAGTTTCCTTTATCCTATTTTTTCGGATTATGACTTTAACGATGTGACAAACATCAACAACTTCTCAGCACGTTATAACTGGCCAAATGCTAAATATTGGTTTGGTACGGATGCGAATGCTCACTCTCTTTTTGATGCTGTTTGGTTCGGTGCCAAAAATTCGATTCTGATTTCTGTGATTTCTACCATTATCAACATGGTGGTCGGCGTGATTGTCGGTGGTATCTGGGGTGTGTCTAAATCGGTTGACCGCGTGATGATGGAAGTCTACAACGTTATCTCAAACGTTCCTTATCTTTTAATCATCATCGTTATGACATATGCGATCGGTTCAGGATTTTGGAATTTGATTTTAGCCATGACCTTAACAGGTTGGATGGGGACAGCCTATAGTATCCGTGTGCAAATCATGCGCTATCGTGATTTAGAGTACAACTTGGCTAGTCAGACCCTGGGGACGCCGGTTAATAAGATTATCATCAAAAACTTACTGCCACAACTTGTCTCTGTTATTGTGACATCTGTTTCACAAATGTTGCCGGGTTATATTTCCACTGAAGCCTTCCTTTCCTATTTTGGACTAGGATTGCCAGCAACAGTCCCAAGTCTAGGGCGTTTGATTGCCAAATATTCACAAAACGTGACAACAAATGCGTATCTATTCTGGATCCCATTGACAATTCTCGTTTTAGTGTCATTGTCATTGTTTATCGTCGGGCAAAACCTTGCTGATGCAAGTGACCCACGTACCCATAGATAAGGAGGCCTTATGACAACAAATAATGTAATTTTAAGTGCCAAAGATGTGGTCGTGGAATTCGATGTTCGTGACCGTGTCTTGACGGCAATTCGAAATGTTTCTCTTGAATTGATCGAAGGGGAAGTCCTATCTCTTGTTGGGGAATCAGGCTCTGGTAAGTCAGTTTTAACGCGGGCCTTTACCGGTATGTTGGAGACAAATGGGCGTGTTGCCCAAGGGTCAATCACCTACCGAGGCAAAGAGTTAACAGAGATTACAGATCCTAAAGAATGGGAGAGTATCCGCGGTAGTAAGATTGCTACTATTTTCCAAGATCCAATGACTAGTTTGAACCCCATTGTTACAATTGGGAAGCAAATTGTAGAAGTCATTGTCAAGCACCAAGGAAAAACAAAAGAAGAAGCCAAAGATTTGGCTGTCGACTATATGAATAAGGTTGGAATTCCTGAAGCGGAGAAACGTTTTAACGAGTATCCGTTCCAATATTCTGGCGGAATGCGCCAACGTATTGTTATCGCCATCGCTCTAGCTTGTCGCCCTGATATCCTCATTTGTGATGAGCCGACAACTGCTCTGGATGTGACGATTCAAGCGCAAATTCTAGATCTTCTAAAATCATTGCAAAAAGAGTATCACTTCACGACTATCTTTATCACTCATGACCTAGGTGTCGTTGCAGCTATTGCAGATAAGGTGGCGGTTATGTATGCTGGAGAAGTTGTTGAGTATGGAACTGTGGAAGAAGTTTTCTATGATCCACGCCATCCGTATACATGGAGCCTGCTCTCAAGCTTGCCACAGTTAGCTGATGATTCCGGAAATCTCTTCTCAATTCCAGGAACCCCGCCATCTCTTTATACTCCTTTGAAGGGCGATGCCTTTGCCTTGCGTTCAGATTATGCCATGAAGATTGATTTTGAAGAGCATCCACCTGCTTTCAATGTTTCTGATACCCATTGGGCCAAAACATGGTTGCTTCATCCAGATGCGCCAATTGTAGAAAAACCAGAAACGATTCAAAATCTTCATGAGAAAATCAAGCAAAAAATGCTTGCACAACAATAGGAGGAAGGAAATGACTGAAAAATTAGTCGAAATTAAAGATTTAGAAATTTCCTTCGGTGAAGGAAAAAAGAAGTTTGTCGCTGTAAAAAACGCTAACTTCTTTATCAACAAAGGTGAGACCTTCTCTTTGGTTGGAGAGTCAGGTTCTGGAAAGACAACCATCGGTCGCGCTATCATTGGTATTAACGATACGAGTGCTGGTGATATCATTTATGATGGCCAAAAAATCAATGGCAAACTGTCAAAGGAACAGCAAAAAGATGTTATTCGGAAAATCCAAATGATTTTCCAAGATCCGGCAGCTAGTCTGAACGATCGTGCAACAGTTGACTATATCATCTCTGAAGGGTTGTACAATTTCCACTTATATGAGAATGAAGAAGATCGGAAAACTAAAGTTCGTGAGATTATCGACCAAGTCGGCTTGCTTGAGGAACATTTAACACGTTATCCTCATGAATTCTCTGGTGGGCAACGTCAACGGATTGGTATTGCGAGAGCTCTTGTTATGCAACCGGAATTAGTTATTGCAGATGAACCGATATCTGCCCTAGATGTCTCTGTGCGTGCGCAAGTACTCAATCTATTGAAGAAAATGCAAAAAGAACTAGGATTAACCTATCTCTTTATTGCCCATGACCTATCGGTGGTTCGGTTTATTTCAGATCGTATCGCCGTAATCTACAAAGGGGTCATTGTGGAAGTGGCAGAAACAGAAGAACTCTTCCGAAACCCTATCCATCCGTATACTAAATCTCTTCTCTCAGCAGTTCCCATTCCAGATCCTATGTTGGAACGAGATAAAGAATTGGTCGTCTATGATCCAGACCAACATGATTATAGTTCATCGAAACCATACATGGCAGAACTAAGTCCAGGTCACTTTGTCTGGGGGAATGATGCTGAACTCTTAAAATACCGTAAAGGTTAATACAAATGAAGCTAATCTCAAGAGAGGTTAGCTTTATTGTTTATATCATGTAATCGGTCAATAAATGACATAACAGTAGAAAGATAGCGAATCAGCTGTTTTATTTGTGATTAAGGAGGCTTGGAGGAAAGGGCCATAAAAAAATCAAAAAATTTGTTACAAAAGTATGTCAATCGAAAATGAAAATGTCCCGCAAAACTAGGTCTTATTTGTGTCAAAACCACTGTTATTTTGTTGAGACATAGTTTATACTAGTATGTGGTTGGGTAAGATTTTCTTTCTCAGCCAGATATT
>NZ_JBRUCW010000021.1:0-31128 GCF_053203525.1 Streptococcus rifensis
ATTCAGATTAGTTAAGCGATGATAGCCTAGGAGATACACCTGTTTCCATGCCGAACACAGCAGTTAAGCCCTAGAACGCCTGAAGTAGTTGGGGGTTTCCCCCTGTGAGATAGGGAAGTCGCTTAGCTTTTTTCCGCCATAGCTCAGTTGGTAGAGCGCATGACTGTTAATCATGATGTCACAGGTTCGAGCCCTGTTGGCGGAGTAAATAATAGTTTAATAACGCTAAGACGGCGTTTTTTTGATTTATAAAATACAAAACGCAGTAAAAAGGCGGAAATCTATGGTTAAGATTTCCGCCTTTTTGGTTGCGGCTGTATAAAACAAGATGTTAGTCAAAGAATGTGGAGTAGAGTGCTCTAATTGCTTCATTTTTTTGAGCAGTTTTAATCACAAAGAGGATAGAGACTTCACTGGAACCTTGGGAAATCATTTCGATATTGATATCATTATCAGAGAGAGCTTTAGCTGCTTTAGCAGTAACACCAATTTGGTCTTTCATGTGTTCACCGACGACCATAAGGATCGAAAGGTCCCGTTCAATTTCAGCCTTGTCAACCTCCATTTTGTGAGAAAGGTGACGAAGTATTTCTTCTTCTTTGATTGGAGTCAGTTCACGATCTCGAACGACCACTGACATATCATCGATTCCAGTTGGCATATGCTCGAAACCAATATTCAGCTCTTCTAAAATTTGCAACACCTTGCGTCCAAAACCTATTTCTCTGTTCATGAGATACTTAGAAATATTGATACTTGAAAAGCCATCATCAGCAGAAATACCTACGACAGGGTGCTCTATTTTGGTGTGCTTAAGGACAATCCTTGTTCCTGGATGAGAAGGATTGTTTGTATTTTTGATAACAAGGGGAATACGGCCTCTATAGGCAGGAATTAAAGCCTCATCATGGAGAACTGTAAAACCAGCATAGGCTAATTCACGCATTTCTCTGTATGTTAGTTCTTTAATAGAGTTGGGACTATGGACAATGCCAGGATGTGCTGAGAAAATACCATCCACATCTGTGAAATTTTCGTAAAGATCAGCTTTAACACCAGCAGCAACAATAGAACCAGTGATATCCGAACCTCCTCTTGAGAAAGTACAAATATAGTTATCTTGGGTCACACCAAAGAATCCTGGGATAACGATAACCTCGTCAAACTCTGAGAGTTTTTCAATAGTGTCATAGCTTGATGGGATAATTTGAGCATTACTTGGTTCATTTGTCACGGTGATTCCAGCATCTTTTGGATGCATATAAATGGCATTTAAGCCGTTTTCGTTAAAATACTGGGCAATCAACTTAGCATTGTTATCTTCCCCTGAAGCCAAGAAAGTATCATATAAAAATGGATTATCTTTGATTGGCAGAGATGCTAACTCTATAACGGAAGTTTTAATTTTCTCCATAATGCGTTCGTCTAAATTGAGCTCATCAGCTATATCTTGATAACGCTGAATAATCCAATCTTGATCTTTGCTCACATCTTTTTCTGAAACATAATGCTTATAATATTTGATTAAGGCATCAGTGACCTTAGTATCTTCATCGTTACGTTTACCGGGGGCTGAAACGACGACGAATTTGCGATCTACATCAGCTTTTACAATGTTGAGGACTTTTTCCAATTGAGTAGCAGAAGCAAGAGAACTACCGCCAAATTTTACGACTTTCATAAGAAGCTCCATATATCTATATAATAGAAATTTTCTCTTATTATAGCAGAAAAAGGGGGTTTTGTCAGCTTTACATTTGAAAGATCAAGTATGGGATGTAACAAAAAATAATAGTTTGATTGTTGAATTAATTTCGACTTTCGGTTACAATGATTAATAATATAAAAGTTCCTTAAATGGAGGTAATGTATGTTTGACGGGATTTTATATCAAGTTGAAGATGGTGTTGCAACCTTAACATTAAATCAACCTGAAATTTCTAATGGGTTTAATGTGCCTGTATGTGATGAGATTCTGGAGGCAATCGCTTTGGCAGAGCAAGACAATAATGTACGGGTGTTGCTAGTTAATGCCACAGGGAAGGTTTTTTCGGTTGGAGGAGATCTCGCTGAGATGCAACGGGCTGTCGATGACGATGATATCCCATCTCTGGGACGCATTGCTGAGCAGGTGAATGAAATTTCATATGCTTTAAAACGTCTTCCAAAACCTGTTGTTATGAGTGTTGACGGACCAGTTGCTGGTGCAGCTTTTAATCTGGTTGTGGCTTCAGATTTTTGTATTGCTTCAGACAGGGCAAAGTTTATCCAAGCTTTTGTAGGTGTTGGGCTTGCGCCTGATGCTGGTGGTTTATACCTTTTAACACGCTCTATCGGTATTAACCGTGCGACTCAAATTACGATGACAGGGGAACCTGTTTCAGCTGAAAAAGGGTTGGAGTATGGTTTTGTCTATAAAGTGTGTGAGGCGGAGAAACTCGAAAAAACAACAGACCGCTTGATTACAAAGTTACTGCGTAACTCTCCGAATTCTTATAAAGCTATTAAGGAAATGGTCTGGCAAAGTGAATTTTCCGGCTGGTCAGACTATGCCAATGTAGAAATTGAATGGCAAAAATCTTTGGCCCTTTTTGAGGACTTTAAAGAAGGTGTAACAGCTTACACGGAGAAACGTCGTCCTAAATTTTCCGGAAAATAAGAAAAAAAGTAAAGAATAATTCATTTCTACTTGTCAAATAGCCATCATTCTGATATACTTTGACTGTCAAATATTTTGAGTTGTATCTAGTATAAGGAGGAAGATGTGAGTAACGAGTTAGTCAATGAATATTTAACTTCAATTTTTAATAATGTGTTAATTATTGAGGAGAATAGTTTAAAAACGAGTCGCTTTAGGGATCTTTCGATTAAAGAGATGCATACTTTAGATGTGATTGGGAGTATACTAGATTGCAAACCCTCAGATGTTGCGAGAACCTTGATGGTCACATTGGGGACAGTAACAGCTAGTTTAAACCGACTAGAAGAAAAAGGCTATGTAGATCGCATTCGCTCTACCAAGGATCGTCGCGTTGTCCATCTTTATTTGACAAAAAAAGAGCGGTTGATTTATCGATTGCATCGTAAATTCCATCAGCGAATGATTGAAGAAATTACAGATGGTATGACTGAGGAAGAATATGCCGTTATGCAAAAAGGTCTTCTTAAATTACATGCCTTCTTAGAGGAGTTGAAATAATGAGCTATGCTAAAATTAGCCAAGTTGCTCATTATGTCCCTGATCAGGTTATTACTAACAATGACTTAGCTCAGATAATGGATACGAGTGATGAGTGGATTGCTTCTCGTACAGGTATCCGAGAACGTCGTATTAGTCAGAGTCAACAGACTAGTGATCTGGCAACTGAGGTCGCCAAGCAGCTATTGATTAAATCACATCTAGGAGCCGAGGAACTTGACTTTATTCTAGTAGCAACTATTACACCAGATTCCATGATGCCGTCTACTGCCGCAAGAGTTCAAGCTAATATTGGAGCTAGTAGATCTTTTGCTTTTGATATCACAGCCGCTTGTTCAGGTTTTATTTTTGCCTTATCTACAGCTGAAAAAATGATTAGCTCAGGAGTCTACAAGCGTGGTTTGGTAATCGGAGCTGAAGTCTTGTCAAAAGTTATCGATTGGCAGGATCGGCGAACAGCTGTACTGTTTGGTGATGGAGCTGGCGGAGTCTTAATAGAGGCTAGTGATCAAAAGCATTTTCTATTAGAATCCTTACAGACAGATGGCGGGCGTGGACAAGCCTTAACGTCTAGTTATCAAGGACTTGCCTCACCTTTTTCGGCAAAGGAGGATTCACATCTTAGTATAGAGATGGATGGTCGTGCCGTTTTTGAGTTTGCTATTCGTGATGTAGTGGCTACTATCAAAAAAACCTTATCAGATGCGGATTTCACTGCGGGAGAGATTGATTATTTTCTTCTTCATCAGGCCAATAATCGGATGTTAGAGAAGATGGTTCGAAAACTGTGTGTGGATCGTGAGAAATTGCCAGCAAATATGATGTGGTACGGTAATACCAGTGCAGCCAGTGTTCCGATTCTACTGTCGGAGTGTATTGCAGAAGGTAAAATCACCTTAGGTAGTGGTCAAAAACTGCTTTTAGCCGGTTTTGGCGGTGGCCTGACCTGGGGGATCCTTCTTTTAACCATTTAGTTCATAACTGGTGGGAACACCATTTATAAAAAAATATTTTTTAGAAAATAAGGAGTTAGACTTATGGCAGTATTTGAAAAAATACAAGAAATTATTGTAGAAGAATTAGGTAAAGATGCAGAAGAAGTGCAATTGGAAACTTCTTTTGAAGAGCTTGACGCAGATTCATTGGATATCTTCCAAGTGATTTCAGAAATTGAAGACGAGTTCGATATTTCAATTGAAGCGGAAGATAGCTTAAAAACGGTTGGTGACTTGGTTGCTTACGTTGAAGAACAAACAAAATAAATTAGCTTAAATAGAAAGAGAGAGAATATCAAGAATTTGATATTCTCCCTTGTTTAGTAAATTGTTTGATTCTCAAATGATTTATTAAGCAAATTAATAGAAAAAAGGTTACTATGAAAACACGGATTACTGAATTATTAAATATTAAATACCCAATTTTTCAAGGAGGCATGGCCTGGGTAGCAGACGGCGACTTGGCTGGAGCTGTTTCCAATGCTGGTGGTTTGGGAGTTATCGGCGCAGGAAATGCCCCTCGAGAAGTGGTCAAAGCTAACATTGACCGAGTAAAAGCAGTTACGGATAAACCTTTTGGTGTCAATATTATGCTTTTATCACCATTTGCAGACGATGTTGTTGACTTGGTCATTGAAGAGGGTGTGAAAGTGGTAACAACAGGTGCTGGAAATCCAGGTAAATACATGGAGCGTTTCCATGAGGCAGGGATGGTCGTTATTCCAGTGGTTCCAAGTGTCGCTCTAGCTAAGCGGATGGAAAAAATAGGTGCAGACGCGGTTATTGCTGAAGGCATGGAAGCCGGCGGTCACATTGGTAAGTTGACGACCATGACCTTGGTTCGCCAAGTGGCAGATGCTGTGTCAATTCCTGTGATTGCTGCTGGTGGGATAGCAGATGGACGTGGAGCTGCGGCTGGATTTATGCTTGGTGCTGAAGCCGTTCAGGTGGGGACACGTTTTGTTGTTGCCAGAGAATCGAATGCTCACCAAAATTATAAAAATAAGATTTTGAAAGCGAAGGACATTGATACAGTTGTTACCGCAGCTCACTTCGGTCATGCTGTACGTGCTATCAAGAATAAGTTGACGCGGGATTTTGATCTAGCTGAAAAAGAAGCTTTTAAGCAAGAAGTGCCTGATTTAACAGTGTTTGAAAATCTCGGAGCAGGAGCGCTGAGACGTTCTGTTGTCGATGGTGAAGTTGATACAGGTTCAGTTATGGCTGGTCAAATTGCAGGTTTTATTCGTAAGGAAGAAACCTGTGAAGAGATATTAAAAGATATTTATTATGGTGCTGCTGAAGTCATCAGGGCTGAGGCACAGCGTTGGTCAGATATTGGAGAATAAGACATGACAAAGACAGCTTTCTTATTTGCGGGCCAAGGCGCTCAAAAGTTTGGCATGGCACGTGATCTCTATGAGTCTTATCCTATTGTAAAATCGACTTATGATGAGGCTAGTCAAATTCTTGGTTACGATTTAAGAGAATTAATTGATGACCATGAGACGAAACTCAACCAAACACGATTTACTCAGCCAGCTATTTTAACAACGTCAGTAGCCATCTATCGGTTATTGGCTGAAAAAGGAATAACACCAGACTTGGTAGCTGGTCTATCTCTAGGTGAGTATTCTGCTCTAGTTGCGTCAGGTGCTTTGGCATTTTCAGATGCGGTAGCCTTGGTTGCTAAGCGGGGTGAATTAATGGAGTCAGCGGCGCCTGCTGGCAGTGGTAAGATGGTAGCTGTCATGAATACGGATGTGTCGGTTATCGAACAGGCCTGCCAAGAAGCTAGTTTACATGGTATTGTCCGACCTGCTAATTACAACACTCCTGGTCAGATTGTTATCGGTGGCGAGATTGCTGCGGTTGAGGCCGCTATCGTTTTGTTGAAGGATGCTGGAGTTAAGCGTATCATTGAGCTCAATGTCTCTGGACCATTCCACACGCCCTTGCTAGCGTCAGCTAGCCAGGCCTTGGCTGAAGTTCTTGAAAGAGTGCCTTTTGCAGATTTTCAAATTCCTCTTGTCGGCAATACAGAAGCACAAGTGATGACCAAAGATCAAATCAGATCACTGTTGGCACGTCAGGTCATGGAGCCTGTTAAGTTTTATGAATCCATAGCAACATTGCAAGATCTGGGAGCTACCCGCTTTATTGAGATTGGTCCGGGGAAGGTCTTGTCAGGCTTCATGAAGAAGATTGATAAGTCAGCTGAGGTCAGTCATGTGGAAGATGTGCCTAGTTTAGAAGCTCTGCTATTGTCCTAAAAGGAGGAAGCGATGGAAATCAAAGGAAAAAATGTTTTTATCACAGGCTCTACCCGTGGCATTGGTCTTGGGATTGCCCATAAGTTTGCAAGTTTAGGGGCAAACATTGTCCTTAATGGTCGTGGGCCTGTGTCTGAAGAATTGCTGGCGCAGTTTGCGGACTATGGTGTGACTGTTGTCGGTATATCAGGGGATGTGTCGGATAATGCGGATGCTAAGCGTATGGTTGAAGAGGCTTCTGAAGCTCTTGGTTCGATTGACATTTTGATCAATAATGCTGGGGTAACGCGTGATAAGATGTTGCTACGCATGACGGAGGATGATTTTGAGGCGGTGCTGAAGATTAACCTCACGGGTGCTTTCAATATGACGCAAGCTGTTTTAAAACCGATGACCAAAGCACGCGAAGGAGCTATCATTAACATTTCAAGTGTTGTTGGGCTGATGGGGAATGCTGGCCAGGCTAACTATGCCGCTTCGAAGGCTGGTTTGATTGGTTTTTCAAAATCAGTGGCACGTGAAGTTGCAGGACGGAATGTCCGAGTTAATGTGATTGCGCCAGGCTTTATCGAGTCAGATATGACGGATGTTCTTTCAGACAAGGTCAAGGAGGCCATGATGGGACAAATTCCTATGAAGGATTTTGGAACCGTAGATCAAGTTGCAGATGTTGCGGTCTTTATGGCGGGACAAGATTATTTAACAGGTCAAGTGTTAGCCATTGATGGCGGTCTAGCGATGTAATCGCTCACTCAAAATATAAAAGGAGTACAAGATGTCATTTAATCGTGTTGTTGTTACAGGATATGGAGTAACGTCACCAATCGGAAATACTCCAGAAGAGTTCTGGAATAGTTTAAAAACTGGTCAAGTAGGAATTGGTAAAATCACTAAATTTGACACAACTGACTTTGTGGTTAAAAATGCTGCGGAAATCAAGGAATTTCCGTTTGACAAATACTTTGTTAAAAAGGATACTAACCGTTTTGACCCTTACTCGCTTTATGCCATTTATGCAGCAAAAGAAGCCGTTGCCAATGCAAAACTGGACACAGATTCTATTGATAGTGATCGTTTTGGGGTTATTCTTTCAACTGGTATCGGTGGGATTAAGGAAATCGAAGATCAAGTTAACCGTCTGACAGAAAAAGGACCAAAGCGTATCCGTCCCTTGACCTTACCGAAAGCTTTGCCAAACATGGCAGCTGGAAATATCGCCATGGAAGTGGGCGCTAATGGGGTTTGTAAATGTGTGATTACTGCTTGTGCCTCATCAAACGATGCCTTGGGAGATGCCTTCCGTGAAATCAAATTTGGTTTCCAAGATGTCATGCTTGCAGGTGGTTCAGAAGCGTCTATCACACCGTTTGCAATCGGTGGCTTCCAAGCCTTGACAGCCATGTCAACAACAGAAGACCCACTTCGTGCGTCTATTCCATTTGATAAAGACCGTAACGGTTTTGTCATGGGTGAAGGGTCAGGAGTTTTGGTGCTTGAAAGCTTGGAACACGCTCAAAAACGTGGTGCAACTATCTTGGCTGAGATTGTAGGATATGGAAATACCTGTGATGCTTACCACATGACTTCTCCACACCCAGAAGGTCTTGGTGCGATTAAAGCCATGAAGTTGGCTCTGAATGAAGCTGGTTTAGAACCTGCTGACATCGATTACATCAATGCGCACGGGACATCTACTCCTGCCAATGAAAAAGGTGAGAGCCAAGCGATTGTTTCTGTCTTTGGCAAAGAAACCCCTGTGTCATCGACCAAGTCCTTTACAGGGCATCTCTTGGGTGCTGCAGGAGCAGTTGAAGCGATTGCTGTGGTTGAGGCCATGAATCATTCTTATGCGCCGATGACAGCAGGAACCCAAGAAGTATCAGACTATATTGAAGCAGATGTTATCTATGGAGAAGGTCGTGAGATGACAATTACCCATGCCATTTCGAACACGTTTGGTTTTGGTGGTCATAACTCAGTTATCGCCTTCAAACGTTGGGAGAATTAAGTAAGATGCAATTGTCAGATATCAAGGACTTGATGGCGCAATTTGACCAATCAAGCCTCAAGGAATTTTCTTATAAAAATGCCGAAGATGAACTGGTCTTTTCTAAAAATGAAAATAAAGAACTAACATCTGTCCCTGTAGCAAGCTCTCAACCTGCTAGCCCTGTTGTGGAAGTTGCTTCTGTGTCAGCAAATAATGTTACAGAAACAGTAGAGCATCCTTCGTCAGAGGTTTCTACAGCTGAGGGAGATGTGGTAGAAAGCCCGCTAGTAGGTGTGGTTTACCTCTCGCCAGGACCTGATAAGCCTGCTTTTGTCTCAGTCGGTGATCAAGTGAGAAAAGGGCAAACCTTGCTGATCATTGAAGCCATGAAGGTGATGAACGAAATTCCAGCCCCAAGAGACGGTGTGGTCACAGAAATCATGGTCAACAATGAAGAAGTGGCTGATTTCGGGAAAGGGTTGGTGCGTATAAAATGATTGATATTTTAGCGATTAAAGAAGCCTTACCACACCGTTACCCTTTTTTACTGGTAGACCGTGTGTTAGAAACGTCGGAAGACAAGATTGTGGCAATCAAGAATGTGACCATCAACGAACCGTTCTTCGAAGGCCATTTTCCACAATACCCAGTTATGCCAGGAGTTCTCATTATGGAAGCATTGGCTCAGACAGCGGGTGTCTTGGAGTTATCAAAGCCAGAAAATAAAGGCAAACTCGTCTTTTATGCGGGTATGGATAAGGTTAAATTTAAGAAACAGGTCGTACCTGGTGATCAGTTGGTGATGACAGCGACTTTTGTGAAGCGCCGTGGAACGATTGCAGTGGTTGAGGCTAAGGCTGAGGTTGATGGGAAACTGGCTGCTTCAGGGACCCTAACCTTTGCGATTGGTTCCTAGTTAGACAAGGTAGAGAGGCATGATGTTTTCAAAAATTTTAATTGCCAATCGTGGTGAAATTGCCGTTCGGATTATTCGTGCAGCTAGAGAGCTCGGTATTGAGACAGTGGCTGTCTATTCTGAAGCTGACAAGGAAGCCCTTCACACCATGTTAGCAGATGAAGCCGTCTGTATCGGTCCTGCACGGTCGACAGAGTCTTATTTAAATATGAATGCGGTCTTGTCAGCAGCTGTGGTAACAGGAGCTCAGGCCATTCATCCTGGTTTTGGCTTCTTGTCTGAAAACTCCAAATTTGCGACCATGTGCGAAGAAGTTGGCATAAAATTTATCGGTCCATCTGGTGCCGTTATGGACACCATGGGCGACAAAATTAATGCCCGTGCAGAAATGATTAAGGCGCAAGTGCCTGTCATTCCTGGGTCTGACGGTGAGGTTTACAGTTCTGCTGAAGCCCTTGTTATTGCTGAAAAAATCGGCTATCCCGTCATGTTAAAGGCATCTGCCGGTGGAGGAGGAAAAGGGATTCGCAAGGTGGAACGGTCAGAGGATTTAGTCACTGCCTTTGAGAATGCCTCCTCAGAAGCTCAGGCTGCTTTTGGCAATGGAGCCATGTATATCGAGCGTGTTATCTACCCAGCTCGTCATATTGAGGTCCAGATTCTAGCAGACCAGCACGATAATGTCATTCATTTGGGAGAGCGCGATTGTTCTCTTCAACGAAACAACCAAAAGGTACTAGAAGAAAGTCCGTCCATTGCTATTGGCAAAACCCTTCGAGACAAAATCGGTGAGGCTGCTGTTAGAGCTGCTCAGTCTGTTGGCTATGAAAATGCGGGGACGATTGAGTTCTTATTGGATGAGAGCAAGGGCGAGTTTTATTTTATGGAAATGAATACTCGCGTACAGGTTGAGCATCCTGTGACAGAGTTTGTCACGGGTGTGGACATTGTTAAGGAGCAAATCAAGATTGCTGCAGGAGAGCCATTGTCTGTCAGTCAAGACGACATAACCTTTTCAGGCCATGCCATTGAATGTCGCATTAATGCAGAAAATCCAGCCTTTAACTTTGCACCTAGCCCCGGGACTATTACCAATCTCTACCTTCCAAGCGGTGGTGTTGGCTTGCGGGTGGATTCAGCAGTTTATCCGGGATATACCATTCCCCCCTATTATGATTCGATGATTGCCAAGGTCATTGTCCATGGGGAAAATCGTTTTGAAGCTTTGATGAAGATGCAGCGTGCCCTTTACGAGCTGGAGATTGATGGGGTGGTAACCAATGTAGATTTCCAATTAGACCTCATATCAGATGGACGTGTGGTGGCTGGTGATTACGACACCGCCTATCTCATGGAGGATTTTCTGCCTCATTATCAGCAAGATTAAAAAAAGTCTTCCCAGCTTTGATTTTGGGTTCTTCCGAGATTAGGACTGGGAAGGTTTTTCATATGGAATATATACAGAATCTCGTCAAAGAGTATGCGTTAGGATAGAAGGAGTAAGGTATGGCTTTGTTTTCAAAAAAGGAAAAGTACATTCGGATAAATCCTAATCGATCTGTCCGCAATGAGCCACCTCAAACCAAACCAGAGGTGCCAGATGAGTTGTTTGACAAGTGCCCGGCTTGTAAAAAAATGATTTACCGTGAGGATTTAGGTGTAACAAAAACCTGTCCAACTTGTGCTTATAATTTTCGAATAACTGCTCAGGAGCGCTTGTCATTGATTGTTGATGAAGGAACATTTGAAGAGTTATTCACAGGTATTGAAACTAGAAATCCTCTTGGTTTTCCAGGATATCAAGAAAAAATTGCGGATACTAAGAAAAAAACTGGGCTGGATGAGGCGGTGATGACCGGTTTAGCCAAGGTTGAGGGTCAATTAACTGCCTTAGCAATCATGGATTCGCATTTTATTATGGCTTCTATGGGAACAGTGGTTGGAGAGAAAATTACCAGGCTATTTGAACTAGCGATCCAGAAAAAGCTTCCTGTTGTGATTTTTACAGCCTCAGGCGGGGCACGTATGCAAGAAGGTATTATGAGCCTGATGCAGATGGCTAAGGTTTCGGCAGCTGTCAAACGGCATTCCAATGCGGGTCTTTTCTACCTGACAATCCTAACGGACCCTACGACAGGTGGTGTGACGGCTAGTTTTGCTATGGAAGGGGATGTCATTTTGGCTGAACCTCAGACCCTAGTCGGTTTTGCTGGTCGCCGTGTCATCGAAAATACGGTACGGGAAACCTTACCTGATGATTTCCAAAAAGCCGAATTCTTGCAGGAGCATGGGTTTGTAGATGCGATTGTGCCTAGGAAAGAAATGAGACAGACTATCGCTCGCTTGGTACGGTATCATGGAGGTGGAAAATGAGTCAAGTCAGTCGCATTATCAAATCAGCGAGAGATCAGTCACGATTGACAACTTTAGATTTTGCTGAGCTCTTGTTTGAAGAATTTATAGAATTTCATGGGGATCGCAACTTTCGGGATGATGGTGCTATTGTCGGAGGAATTGGGCTTTTAGACGGAGAACCTGTAACCTTTGTCGGCATTCAAAAAGGAAAAAATTTGCAGGATAACCTCAAGCGCAACTTTGGTCAGCCCCATCCAGAAGGTTATCGTAAGGCTCTTCGTCTCATGAAACAGGCTGAAAAATTTGGCAGACCTATCGTCACCTTTATCAATACAGCAGGCGCCTATCCTGGTTTAGGAGCTGAAGAACGTGGACAAGGTGAAGCTATTGCACGAAACCTTCTTGAGATGAGTGATTTAAAAGTCCCTATCATTGCTATTATTATCGGTGAGGGCGGTTCAGGTGGCGCCTTGGCTCTTGCAGTGGCTGATAAGGTCTGGATGCTGGAAAATTCCATGTACGCAGTCCTATCGCCAGAAGGCTTTGCCTCCATTCTTTGGAAGGATGGGAGCCGTGCCATGGAAGCCGCAGAACTGATGAAAATAACCTCTTTTGAATTGGAAAAATTAGGCGTTGTCGATGCAGTTATTCCAGAGGATGGACGTTCCAATCAGGAACTCGTTGCTCACATCAAAGCAGAGCTTATCCGAGGCTTTGAAGAGCTTAAAAAGCTTCCCCTTGAGCAATTGTTGGAACAACGCTATGAGCGGTTTAGAAAGTATTAGACTGAGGTAGTTTGCTATCTCAGTTTTTTAAATACTTGTTCATTTTTCGGAGGTAACGAATGGTTATTTTTGCTATAATCAAACAGACAAGAAAGGAGCCGTGTGATGTTAGTCGAAAATCAGGAGTTACAGAATAGGTATTATAGGGCCTTAGTGGAGAGAGATAAGAATTTTGACGGGCTTTTCTTTGCTGCGATTAAGACAACAGGTGTTTTTTGTCATGCAACCTGTCGGGCTAGAAAACCAAAGTTTGAAAACTGTCTTTTTTTATACTGAGGCTGAATCAGCTCTTTTAGCTGGGTTTAGACCTTGTAAAATTTGTTCCCCCTTATCCTACCCACACGATTTACCAGAAGATGTTCAAATCTTGATAGAAGCGGTTGAAGCCCATCCTGAAAAACGATGGACGGAAGAAGACTTTCGGCAATTAGGGATCCATTCAGCGACAGCACGCCGTAAATTTAAGAGCATTTATCAGATGACCTTTATCCAATACGCTAGAGCCAGGCGAATGGGACTAGCTTTTAAAGAATTGCAATCGGGGTCTAGGGTTATCGATCAGCAAATAGCTCAAGGCTATCAATCGGCAAGTGGCTTTCAAGATGCTTTTTCTAGTATTATGGGAACATCCCCCTCTCGTCAGGATATGCTAGTATTGACAGCATGCTTTTTGGCAACACCTCTTGGGCGACTGTTTGCGGTTGCCGATGAAGACTTTCTCTATCTCTTGGAATTTGACAATCGCAGAGGATTGGAACGAGAAATTGAGAAGCTTCGGACCAAGTGGAATGCCCGTTTGATTCATGGGAGCAATGCCCTTTTACAACAGTTAAAGGAGGAGCTAGAGGCTTATTTTAAGGGGGAATTGACGCAGTTTAAGACACCTGTATATATGGCTGGGTCTCCCTTTCAACAAGCTGTTTGGACATTGTTACAAGAAATACCAATAGGTGAAACCAGAAGTTATAAGGATTTAGCGGAATCACTGGGAGATGCTAATAAAGTTAGGGCTATCGGCAATGCCAATGGTGCTAATCAAATTTCGATTCTGATTCCCTGTCATCGAGTGATTGCAAGCGATGGTAGCCTAGGTGGTTACGGAGGGGGTCTTGAGCGCAAGCAGTACCTCTTGGATTTGGAAAGCAAAATAGCAGAAAAGAAAACCCGTCAATCAAAGGAATTCTGATTGATGGGTTTCTGGTATTATGGCTTAATAACCTCAATCCCCCCCATATAGGGCCGAAGAACTTCAGGGATGGTGACAGAGCCATCTTCGTTTTGGTAGTTTTCAAGGATGGCTGCAACTGTACGACCAACTGCCAGTCCTGAGCCATTCAGGGTGTGGAGGAGTTTGACCTTGCCATCAGCTTCATCACGATAGCGGATTTGGGCACGACGGGCTTGGAAATCTTCCGTATTGGAACAGCTGGAAATTTCACGGTAGGCGTTTTGGGCTGGAATCCAGACTTCCAAGTCATAAGTCTTGGCTGCAGAGAAGCCCATATCCCCTGTACAGAGGGCTAAAACGCGGTAAGGGAGTCCCAGTTTTTGAAGAATGTTCTCTGCATCTGCGGTCATTTTTTCCAGTTCGTCATAAGACTCTTCTGGCTTGGCGAATTTGACCATCTCAACCTTGTGGAATTGGTGGAGACGGATGAGACCGCGCGTGTCACGACCGGCAGAGCCAGCTTCAGAACGGAAAGATGGGCTCATGGCGGTGAAGTAGATTGGCAAGTCCTTACCGTCAATGATTTCATTGCGGTAGTAGTTGGTCAGTGGCACTTCAGCTGTCGGAATGAGAACATAAGGGCTGTCCGCCAATTCAAAGGTATCTTCCTTGAATTTTGGATACTGACCTGTTCCAAACATAGAGTCATGGTTGACCATGTAAGGTGGGATGATCTCTTGATAACCTTCGGTGAGGTGTTCATCTAGCATGAAGTTATAAAGGGCACGCTCCAAGCGGGCACCGAGGCCTTTGTAGAAGAGGAAGCGAGCTCCGGTGACCTTGCCCCCACGTTCCCAATCTAGAATGTCAAGGTCTTCACCGATGTCCCAATGCGCTTTGATGTCAAAGTCAAATTCACGAGGAGTTCCCCAACGGCGGACTTCCACGTTTTCTTCCTCATCTGTGCCAACAGGAACACTGTCATGCGGTGTGTTTGGAATAGTTGTGATGATGGCAGTGACCTGCTCTTCGATGTCTGCTAATTTTGCGTCAATGCTTTTGATTTCAGCAGAGAGAGCTTGCATAGCAGCAATTTTGTCGCTGGCGTCTTCCTTGTTACGTTTGGCTTGGGCAATTTCAGCAGATGCTGTATTACGCTCGGCTTTTTTCTCCTCAGCCACCACTAATAACTCACGGCGTTTGCTGTCGAGCTCTTTAAGGCTTGTGATGGTAGCAGTTTCAACACCACGGGTAGCTAATTTTTTAGCAACGACGTCAAAGTCGGCACGAATTTTTTTAATGTCTAACATAGGTTTCCTCCAAATGTAAATGTTAATTGATTATTCCGGTTTAAAGTCATCAAGGCTGATGGCGACAGACGAATAGTGTGGGAGTGTTGTTAAGTCGGTGTCTAGGGGAAAATCATAGATGGCTAGGTATCATCTGAAATTGCATTTGTAAATCAGCAAACGTTACTTCTACCAGAACTTTGTCTGTCGAGGCAAAGGCGACCCCGACAACAGCCTCGGTCTCTTCCATAAAGGCATGAACTATGATTTGGACCATAAGTACCTCCTTATCAAAAAACACAGAAAGCAATTTGCTGGAGCGCTTGCGCGCGGTTCCATCCAGCTTCACCTTCTGTGCACTTAATGTTTATGAAATTAAATCACGGTAGAATTTCACATGGTTTTCCTATCTGCTCACAGCGACCGCAGACTTTCTGAAAGGAAAAGACATCCTACTTATCCGTTACAGGTATTATACAAGATTTCAATGGAATTGTAAATAGATTGTCTTATTCACTCTTTAAAATATGTTAGAATAGGGTATTATGAAAGAAAAAACCTATCATTATGGCATTGATTTTCTACGTATTGTCGCCATGTTTATGATTGTGGTCACCCATGTCTTAGCTCAGGGCGGTATTCGAAAAGAAGTTGAAGGGTCCTTTGACTTGCACTATTTTGTCACCTGGCTGTTACAAATAGCGGTTTACTGGGCGGTTAACGCCTATGCTTTGATTTCTGGCTATGTCGGTCATCGTTCTCGGTATCGTTACTCAAAAATAATAGAATTATGGCTCCATGTCTTTTTCTATACCTTTTTATTTGCAGTGGGGTTTACCATCTTGGGTAAGGAACTCTCCTTGACGGATTGGCGCAATGCCCTCTTTCCTATTCTAACAGGGAAGTACTGGTATGTGACGGCTTATTTTGGCCTCTTGGTCTTCATGCCTCTTCTGAATTTAGCGCTGGAGAGACTAGCAACGAAAGATCTGGGAAGGGTGCTGGTCATTGCTTTCTTTAGTTTTTCACTTATTCCGGCTCTTTTTAATAATAAGATAAATGAATTTGCTCTAGACCGTGGCTACAGCTCGCTTTGGTTAATTATTCTTTATCTCACTGGAGCCTATTTGGCTCGGAAAGAGTTAAACAAGCTTCCGCGTAATAGTCTTCTCTTTCTCGGCTATACTGCTTCGGTCTTGCTTAGTTTTATCTTGAAAAAAGTGGTAGGTAACATCTGGTTTTGGTATACTTCGCCGACCATGATTTTGGGGGCGATTTGTATTTTTGTCATTTTTGCACGTATGGAAATCAAAAATATCACCTTACAGGCATTTATTAAGGTCCTGGCGCCAACGACATTGGGCATTTATCTAGTCCACCTCAATCCACTGGTCGTTCGCTTCCTGCTGAGGGATTTTGCTAAACCTTTAACGCAGTTGCCTATTTTGCCATTTTTAGGAGCTATTCTAGCAGCATCAGTCTTTATTTTTGTCTTATCTGGAGTCATTGACTGGTTGAGGTTACTTCTTTTTCAAAAAGTAAATATCAAGCGTTTATCGGAACGCTGTGATCAACGCTTCCCTTATCAAAGTAAGGAGACAGAATAGGGACGGATAACGGAATCTGGTTGAAAAGGAGAAGTATTTTTGGAATTGAAAAAGCAGTCTGGCCTTCTTAGAAGCCTAGACTGCTTTTTTACTTTTTCTTAAACAGGTTTCCGATGGATTGAAGGAGCGTTGGCAGTTTAACTACTTTTTCATTGCCTAACTGCTCTCGCGCTATTTTTAAAATTTTACCTGAATCCTTGGAAGCAAAGAGGAATTTTCCAGAATCTGTATAGACTTCGAAGTGACGGCTAATAGATTTGCCAGAAACATTGGCACCCATTTGTTGAACATTGCTCCAAGGGATTTGAATGTATTGCTCAACGTTAGCATCTGGATAAAATTCTAAGGCCTTATCGCCAAGGAGGAACTTTCCGACCTTGTTGCCAATTCCGGTGTAGTAGACACCTGTTGTGTGTAAAGCTACCTGTGTGTTTAATGATTGTGCCATAAGAACTCTTTCTAAGATGATATTGGCTCTATTATACCATAAGAAAAAAGAAGTGGCGAGCCACTTCTTTTGGTTTTACATGATACCAAGGACACGGGCGATGATACCCACGATGAAGAGTCCAATGATAATTGTAATTGGTGAAACTTTTTTCTTCAGTAACCACATGCAGAGGAATACCAAGAGAACGTTCATGAAGCCTGGAATCAAGCCATCCAAGTTCTGTTGGAGAGTTGTCACTTTTTCAGGTGTTTGAGACAGTCCTTGACCGACTTGCTCAAAGGCTTGACGAATCCCTTCGCCACCAGCAGGGAGTTTATCCCATTCAATGTATGCTCCTTCAGCGAGTGGAACACGTGAAACTTCAGTTGTGAAACCGATGTTTACCCAACGTTGTGCCAAGACGGCAAGGATGAACATACCAAGGATAGATGCACCTTTGGTGATATCTTGAAGGAGACCACCAGACATGTCTTTAGTGATTTCCTTACCTGATTTGTAACCAAATTCTTGGGTGTACCACAAGAAGGCCATACGGATAAGGTTCCAAGCAACAAAGAAGATGATTGGTCCGAGGATATCGCCACCTGCTGCCATAGAGGCACCAAGTGCACCAATGATTGGCCGTACAGTAAACCAGAAAACAGGGTCACCGATACCAGCGAGAGGTCCCATCATACCGATTTTAACCCCTTGGATGGCAGCGTCGTCAATATCCGCACCAGTTGCACGCTCTTCTTCAAGGGCAAGGGTTACCCCGAGGATAGGAGCAGCTACGTAGGGGTGCGTATTGAAGAATTCCATGTGACGCTTAAGGGCAGCCGCTTGGTCTTCTTTATTTGTGTAGAGTTTTTTGATAGCTGGGATGATGGCATAAGCCCAACCCATGTTTTGCATACGCTCATAGTTCCAAGAGGCTTGCAAGAATTGTGAACGGAACCAGATTTTCTGACGATCAGCTTTTGTAAGTGTGATTTTTTCAGTCATGAGTATGCCCCTTTCTAGTAGTCTTCTAAGATATCGCCGATAGGGTCGCCTGAACCTGAAACAGATCCACCACCGTTACCACCTTTTTTAGAAAGGTTAAGGTAGATAAGGGCTATGGCAACACCAATAGTACCAAGGGCAATGAGTGTTAAGTCGCTTAAGGCAGCAAAAGCAAAACCAAGAGCGAAGAATGGCCATACTTCACGGCTAGCCATCATGTTAATAACCATGGCGAAACCGACGGCAACAACCATACCACCACCGACTTGCATACCACCAACGAGCCAGTCTGGCATTTTTTCAAGTGCAGCTTGAACGACATCCGCAGGGATAGCAAGAAGAGCAGCGGCAGGAATCGCAATACGGAGTCCTTGCAAGCAAAGGGCAAAGATGTGGTACCGTTCGATGGCTTTAAAATCACCACGCTCAGCTGCAGCATCCGCACCGTGTACGAGACCAACTGAGATGGTACGCACGATCATGGTCAAGAAAAGACCAGCAACCGCAAGAGGAATCGCAATCCCTTGTGCAACTGAAATCGCTGCAGGAGAGAAATCGCCACCCTTAACCAAGATAATAGCAGCTGCAACAGAGGCAAGGGCGGCATCTGGGGCAACGGCCGCACCGATGTTAGCCCAACCAAGAGCTAGAAATTGAAGGGTACCACCGAGCATAACGCCGGCAGTTAAGTTACCCGTAACGAGACCGATAAGGGTACAAGCAATAATAGGTTGATGGAATTGGAATTGGTCAAGAATTCCTTCCATACCAGCTAAGAAGGCCACAATAACGACCAAAATAGCAGAAATCATTGAAATATCTGACATGATAAATCCTTTCTTTTAATACTGATAATGTTAGAGGGTTATTTAAGTGATAAGATAATCCCAGTAACAAAACGTTTTTTTACGAGACCGCTATAGCGAAAAGCGTCCAATGATGAAGTGCTTTAGCATCCACCACTTGTTCGTAAAGACTTACGACGCGTGTGCTGGCAGTCGATATTACTGGCAGTTACACGCTAGTGGGGTTTGTTTGTAGCTAGACCGCCCTAGCGGCTAGCGTACAATGATGAGGTGCTTTAGCATCCACCACTTGTTCGTAAAAACTTACGACGCGTGTGCTGGCAGTCGATATTACTGGCAGTTACACGCTAGTGGGATTTGTAGCTAGACCGCCCTAGCGGCTAGCGTACAATGATGAGGTGCTTTAGCAACCATCATTGTTCAAACTTATTGAACATTCGCCTTGCGAATCAATTCAAATAAATCTTTTTTAGAGTCGTTTGGTACTTTGCGGACATCAAACTTAACGCCGAGGTCACGGAGACGCTCAAAGGTTGCTACATCGTCTTTGTCCATAGATAGAACATTGTTTACCATGGTTTTTCCAGTTGAGTGAGCCATAGAACCAACGTTCAACTCAGTAATCTCAACACCACCCTCGATGGCTTCGAGAGCTTCTTGAGGGGTTTCAAAGAGAATGAGCGCGTGGGTGTTTCCAAAGCGTGGGTCTTTCGCAGCTTCAATCAATTTTTTGATTGGGACGACGTTAGCTTTAACCCCGTTTGGTGCAGCTTGCTTAATCAATTGTTTACGCAAATCGTCAGCAGCAACTTTATCTGAAGCTACGATGATACGATCTGCTTTAGATGCAGGTGTCCAGTTCGTTGCGACCTGTCCGTGTAAGAGACGGGTATCGATACGGGCAAGGTTAATCTTAAGTTTGCCATCGCCGATAACTGTTCCTTCAGGAATAGCGCCTTGAGGGGCTTGGGCAACAGGTGCCGCAGCAACGGCTTCTTCAGGTTGCAATTCCTCAGGCAAAACTTTGATACCATCTTTAGATTCTTTGATGATATTAGCGGCTACTTGAGCCACACCAGCATTAGCATCCATCAAGCGCTCTGTATAGGCTTGAATCAGCATAGGTAAGTTGAGACCTGTGATGATGGCAAATTGGCGTTCTGGGCGTTCACCCATAACACGGCTAGCTTGGTTGAATGGTGACCCGCTCCAAAGGTCGGCCAAGACTAGGATTTCATCATCCGCGTCAAAAGCGTCGATAGCGGTTACAATTTTGGCATAAAGATCATCTGGACCTTCGCTAGGCATGAATGTCACAACTTGGACTTTTTCTTGCTCGCCGAAAATCATTTGACCTGACTGATGAATGCCTGAAGCAAACTCGCCATGACTGGCAATAATGATTCCGATACTCATTATTGACTCCTCCTTAATATTATTGTCGTCTAGGTCTTAAGACCTAGATACATTTTCAAGTATAGACCGCTTCTATAGAAAAGTCAAGGTCTTTCCCTATTTATAGATAATATTACAGAAAGTTTTACTGAAAATTACTAAAAGGTGTTTGATTGTTAGTAAAAGTATAAATCTAAATTTAGCCATTACGCCAATAATCTGTTAAAACAAGTGATAGTGTCACGCTTCTATGGAGATTCAAAAGTTTGAGATTAAACAAAAAGCCCTTCTCCTTTAGGAAAGGAAAAGAGTAACTTTATCAATTATTAAAGAAAGAGTTCGGCTAACTTTCTTGCAACACCATTTTCATCATTGGCGTAGTCCAACTGATGGTCTGCGTGGGGGAGAAGCTCAGGATTTGCGTTTTTCATCGCGTAGCTCGTCTGCGCAAAATCCAACATTTCATCATCGTTGACCTCATCACCAAAGGCAATCAGTTGAGAGCGATCCATGTTGAGGGCTTTTAAGAGATGCTTCAGAGCATAGGCCTTATGGACCCCTTCTGCAGTACACTCTAGAATGTTCATAGGGCCACCCCAAGTGGTAATAGTAGCTTTTTGTTGATAGATGTCTTCCATTTCTTTTGCGAGCGTCATTTTGTTAGGATGGCGGGTTTGCATGAGGACGACATTGGGAGCCTTGGTCACTTTTTCTGGTTTTAACTCAGAACCATCCTCAATCTTCTCAACTGCAAAAAGGGAAGGAGAAATGGTTTGACGATTGGTATGGGTCACGTAAAAGGATTTTCTAAATTCGCCAGCGATAAAGTCTGCTTTCCACTCTTCTTCGCGCTTTACAATATCTAGAAAAACGTCTTTTTCTAAAATACGCTCATGCTCAAAAGCCCAGCGTTTGCCTGGGATGTGCATGAGAGACCCATTGAAATTAATCATGGGACCAGTCATCCCAAGCTCATCATAGTAGTGTTTGGCCATACGATAAGGCCGACCAGTTGCGATGACCACTTGGTGACCAAGGGCAGCCACTTTTTTAACAGTGTCAATAGATTCTTGAGACAATTGGCTCTGTGAGTTTAACAAGGTGCCATCCAGATCGATAGCAATTAATTTTTTCTCAGTTTTCATACCGTCTATTGTATCATAATTTAGAAAGGGGAGGTAGAATGAAGAAGATGAACATGCAAAAGATTTTGAAAAAATTCTCTTTCCAAAAAAAGCATAAACTCTTGAAAAAGCGAATGTTTTGTTTTATAATGTTTTTATCATTCGCAAATAAAGGAGCATCTTTTCGTAAAATGGAAAAATTTTTTAAATTAAAGGAGCACAATACGACAATTCGTACTGAAGTCCTTGCTGGTTTAACGACATTCTTTGCAATGTCTTACATTCTTTTTGTTAACCCTGCCATGTTAGCTCAAACGGGCATGCCTATCCAGGGAGTTTTCCTCTCAACCATCATCGGTTCTGTTGTTGGCACTCTTATTATGGCTCTTTACGCTAACGTTCCTTATGCGCAAGCCCCAGGCATGGGAATGAATGCTTTCTTCACTTACACGGTTGTCTTTGGATTAGGTTATACTTGGCAGGAAGCGCTGGCGATGGTTTTCCTTTGTGGAGTTATCTCGACCATCATCACCTTAACCAAGCTTCGTCATGCCATTATCGTCTCAATTCCTGAAAACCTTAAGCATGCTATCGGTGGTGGTATCGGTATTTTCTTAACCTACCTTGGGTTGAAAAACGCTGGTTTGTTAAACTTTACCCTTAATCCAGGAACGTATGCAGTGGTTGGTGAGGGTGCCCAAGAAGGTGCTGCGACTATCGTTGGGGATGCGTCAGCAGTTCCAGCTCTGGTGTCTTTTGACAACATTGGTGTTATTGTAGCCCTTATTGGGATCATTATCACAGCCATTCTTTTGGTAAAAAATGTCAAGGGTGGCGTTATGGTTGCCATGCTTTTGACCACCATCGTCGCTCTAATCTTTGGAGAAGTTAGCCTTGGCAATATTGACTTTGCTTCAAACAATATTGTGACTGCGTTTAAAGATCTAGGAGTAGTTTTTGGTGCAGCCTTTACAGGTTTGGGTACTCTATTTTCCGATTCTAGCCGTATCACTGAAGTTTTGATGACAATCTTCGCCTTTGCCCTTACGGATATGTTTGATACGATTGGCACCCTTATTGGTACGAGTCAGAAGACAGGAATTTTCGATACAACTAGCGAAAATGCAGAAGACCTAGATCCTAAGTTGAAAAAGGCTTTATATGCGGACGTTTTGGGGACAACTGCTGGTGCGGTTGCAGGAACTTCAAACGTGACAACCTACGTCGAGTCTGCTGCGGGTATTGGTGCCGGTGGACGGACTGGGTTAACAGCCTTAGTTGTAGCAGGTCTCTTTGTTCTCTCAAGTTTCTTTAGTCCACTTCTTGCTATTATTCCAACTCAAGCAACGGCCGCTGTTTTAATCATGGTTGGTATCATGATGATCTCTAGCCTTAAAGCTGTTGAGTGGGATGACATGAGTGAAGCCATTCCGGCCTTCTTTGCCTCAATTTTTATGGGCTTTGGTTATAGTATTACTAACGGGATTGCCTTTGCCTTTATCTTCTATACTATTGGTAAAGTTGTTCAAGGACGTGCTAAAGAAATCCATCCGATTACTTGGGTTTTAAATGTTCTCTTTATCCTTCATTTCCTTTTTGCTTAATTTGAATTAGCTAATTGAAGCTCTCCGTCACAAGATGGGGAGCTTTATTACATTTAAGTGACAGTCGAGTTGGGCAGAGACGGGTATTTGAAAATTTGGTATAATTGTTCCATGTATTTTCAAAATGAAGAGAAATTGATTGCCTTAGGGAAAAAACTGGGCGAATCGTTAGAAGCGAAAGATGTTATCATTTTAACGGGTGATTTGGGAGCAGGCAAGACGACCTTAACAAAAGGAATTGCTCAAGGCTTAGGCATTCACCAAATGATAAAAAGTCCGACCTATACCATTGTGCGCCAGTATGAAGGGCGACTTCCCTTATACCATTTAGATGTCTACCGGATTGGAGATGATCCTGATTCCATTGATTTAGATGACTTTTTGTTTGGAGATGGGGTCACGGTTATTGAGTGGGGGGAACTTTTAGGCGAGAGTTTACCTGACGACTACCTCGAGATTATCTTAGCGCACTCAGAGGAAGGTCGAGAAGTTTCTACCCACGCTGTAGGAACACGAGCCCAACTGTTAGAGGAGGCTTTACACCATGGCTGAAGCAGAAGTTGTTTTCAGAGAAGCTCAGTTAGAGGACGGTGCTGGCCTTGCTCAGCTGTTGATGGAAGTCGCAACAGAGTCCGAATTTTTAACTAGGGATGACGATAGTCCTTACATGACTGCTGAGGAGACAGCAGAGTTTATTGAAAATCGCTTAGCGAGTCCGAACCAAATTTGCTTGATCGCTAAAGTCGATAAACGAGTGGTAGGGGTCTTAAATATTGTTGCTGCAAGCCACACGCGGGTCAATCATATTGGCGATATCTTTATCGCCGTATCTAAAGAGTTTTGGGGAAATAGCCTAGGACAAATCCTGATGGAAGAAGCGATTGAATGGGCCGAGCATAGTGGCATTATTAGACGCTTAGAATTAACGGTTCAAGTGCGAAATGAACGGGCAGTTCACCTTTATCAAAAATGTGGTTTTAGAATTGAAGGCACTAAAAAACGCGGTGCTAAAACAAAGAATGGAGAGTTTCTTGATGTTTACCTGATGGGTAAATTGATTGACGATAAATCAGATGACAATAGGTAAAAAAATAGCAAGTATGCTAGGAGCAATACTGGTCACAACGCTATGTGCGTTTTCACTGTATTTTTTCACAATTTACAATGCAACGGCAAGCGAGTTGTCTAAAACTTTTCGTCCCTTTTCTGAAAAATCTAATGAAATCATTGAGGCAACCGAGCCTTTGACCATCCTCTTTATGGGGGTAGATACGGGGACGGGGTCACGTGAAGACGACTGGGTTGGTAACAGCGATTCGATGATTTTGGTCACGGTCAACCCAGAGACCAAGACCACCACCATGATGAGTTTAGAACGGGATATCCTTGTTGACATTTCTGAAAAAAATGGGGAACCTTCTGGAACTCAAGCTAAGCTTAATGCCGCCTATGCTGAAGGAGGCGCTCAGTCAGCCATTGCGACGGTTGAGGATATGATGAATGTCACTATTGATCGTTATGCCATGATTAACATGCAGGGTTTGATTGACTTGGTAGACGCTGTCGGTGGCATTACGGTCAATAATACCTTTGACTTCGATATTTCCATTGAAGAGCAAGAGCCAGAATACACTGCGATCATCCCACCGGGTCGCCAAAAAGTCAATGGTGAGCAGGCTTTGGTCTATTCTCGCATGCGCTATCAAGACCCTGAAGGGGACTACGGTCGCCAAAAACGACAACGAGAAGTGATTCAGTTGATTGTTGAAAAACTACTCAGCTTAGATAGTGTTAGCTCTTATAATCGTATTCTTAAAGCTGTCTCAGGTAATGTCCAAACCGATGTTGAACTGACCACCACAACTATCCCTCAGCTTCTGGGGTATCGTGAGGCTTTGAAAAATATCGAAACCTATCAACTGGCTGGAGTTGATGCGACAATCGATGAAGGAAGTTATCAAATCGTAACAGGAGAGCACTTGCTGGACATGCAAAATGTCATTCGAAAATCTCTCGGCCACTCACTTTATACGACGTTGACAACAACAGCAATCCTATACGAAGATCTTTATGGGGAAACGCCACCCGAAGGAAGTTACTATGGGGACACCTCAACCTATGGAGATACTGCATCCTACGGGGAGGCAGATAGTATAGCTCCATACAGTCAGTCTGAAACAGATGCGACAGTTCCTGTCTATGAGGAATCAAGTATAGGCACAGAGTTGGCTCCTGTTGAGTGAGGTGCTGATAACAGATATGGAAAGGAGCTGGCGTCTGCCAGCTCCTTTAAACGATAATGGTGGGGGAAAGAGTTAGTTAGGACTATCGTCGGTATTTTCTGCGCTATCCTTCTCATCAGTTTCTTTGTTGAGGAGGGGCATTTGTTTGGTACGGATATCAACTTCGTGCTGGAACATGCTGGCTTTGTGACTTAAATCTTGAGCCAATTCTGTGAGTTTTGGCAATTGTCCTTTGATGACAGCGATTTGTTGGTTGATGTCTTTGATGTGTTCACTGACGTCATCTGTTAATTCTTTGGTTTCAGTGACTTCTTCCTTGATGGTATCTCGATTTGCAACCAAATGGTAAGAAATAAAGGCAGCAGTTCCTGCCCATAAGAGTCGTCTCAGGTTCATGGTTAGTCCTCCAGATAAAGGTCTTGAGCGAGTTGTCCTAGAGCCGCAAAACCAGGCTCATGGGTAGTGAAACGAATGTCGAGCCCATCTCCTTCTTCAAGACGAGGCAGGAGATGGATATGGCTATGAAAAACAGTCTGACCAGCTAGTTCGCCATTGTTATTGACAATATTTAGGCCTTTGACCCCTAGTTTTTCTTTGAGTTGGCGTGCAATCTTTGGCAGGCGTGCAAAAACGGTACTTGCTAGGTCACTGTCCATCTCAAAGAGATCCGCAACATGCTTTTTGGGAATGAGGAGAGTGTGGCCAGGAGTGACCTGAGTGATATCAAGGAAGGCCAGAACATGGTCATCCTCATAAATCTTAGAAGATGGAATGTCGCCAGAGACAATGTTACAAAAAATACAGTCAGTCATGGTTTTACCTCTCTTTAGCTTTCTGTTATAATAAATTATACCAAAAAAATCGGAGAAATAGATGTTAAATATCCAAAACGTGACAGGGGGTTATGCCAATATTCCTGTCTTGAAAAATATATCCTTTGAGATTGGAGACGGAGAGTTGGTTGGCCTTATCGGTCTTAACGGAGCAGGTAAGTCGACAACGATCAATGAGATCATAGGCCTCTTAACCCCTTATCAAGGGCAAATCACGATTGACGGGATGACACTTGCTCAAGATCCGGAGAGCTTTCGCAAAAAAATCGGCTTTATCCCTGAAACCCCAAGTCTCTACGAGGAACTGACCTTACGGGAGCACCTCGAGGTAGTGGCCATGGCTTATGGTATCTCAACGACTGTGGCGATGGAGCGGGCAGAGCGTCTTCTGCAGATTTTCCGACTTCAAGACCGTTTGGACTGGTTTCCAGTGAATTTTTCAAAAGGGATGAAGCAGAAGGTCATGATTATTTGTGCTTTTATCGTAGAGCCAAGCTTGCTGATTGTGGATGAACCATTCCTAGGCTTAGATCCCTTAGCCATTCAAGATTTGACGGAACTTCTAGCTGAAGAAAAGGCAAAAGGAGTGTCTATTTTGATGTCTACCCACGTGCTGGATTCAGCGGAAAAAATGTGTGACCGTTTCGTTCTTCTGCATCATGGGGAGGTTCGTGCTCAAGGAACACTAGAAGACCTCCGTCAAGCCTTTACCATGCCTGAGGCCAGTCTTAACACGATTTACCTGCGATTGACAGAGGAGGCCTAATGAACGCCTTGTTTTTAAAACGGCGCCAGCAGTTTCAAAAGCTTTGTGCCAAATACTTAAAATATGTCTTTAATGACCACTTTGTCCTCTTTTTAATGCTAGGTGTGGGTTTTCTCATGATTCAGTACAGCCAGCTGATTCAAAATCCACCAGAGAGCTCGGTGATAGGTGTTGCTCTGGTTGTATTGTTGCTGGTAACTAGCCCCATGGGGAATTTTAACGCCTACTTAGAGCAACCTGACCAACTCTTTCTCCTAGCTAAGGAAAAGGATGTTATGGCTGAAATCAAACAGGCTAAAACACGAGGCTTGATTGTTTGGAGTGTTTTGCAGGTGCTTGTCCTTGCTTTTTTATACCCCTTGGTCAAGGTCTTGGAGTGGTCTCTGGTACTCTATCTTGTTCTAGGTCTTGGATCGCTAATCATCAAGTGGGGCGTTTTTGAGTTCAGGGCAAAAAGTCTTATGAGCCAGTCTGGGCTCGATTGGGCGACAGCTGTTGACCACGATCGTCAGCAAAAGCAAACGGTATTGAAGTTCTTTTCCCTCTTCACCCAAGTAAAAGGGGTTTCTCAGGGAATGAAACGGCGAGCTTATCTAGATGGCTTGTTGACACTTTTTCCTCGGGGAACCTGGCAATACCTATATGCCAGAGCTTTTCTGCGTTCAGGAGACTATTTGAGCCTCAGTTTAAGGTTGGTTATTTTAAGCTTTTTATCATTGATCTTTATCAACCAGGATGTGGTAGCAACGGTCATCGTCTTGTTGCTTAATTACCTCCTTCTGTTTCAATTGATTGCCCTCTACCGGCATTATGACTACCAGTACATGACACGTCTATACCCTCTTTCATTGGCAGAAAAAAAGCAGAGCCTTAGAACCTTTTTAAACAGAGTATTCTTTATGCTTTTAGCGCTTCAGGTCGTTTTAGCAGCTATTTTCTTCCAAGACAAGGGTTATCTCTTGATCTTGGTTGGTGTTCAGGTTATTTTAAACCTGTTTTACCTGCCTTATAAAATAGAGAAATTGATTGACTAAGTGGTTTAAAACAAGTAAAATAGTTAAGGAGTTTTCGAAGGAGAGAGATATGCAACATACAGATGATGGTCTGACCCTGTCGCCGATACCCGGTTTTAGCGGTCAAGCCTTTAAAGGAACCTATCCTGATGGGACAGAGGTCTTTATCAAGATGAACACAACCCCCCTTTTAGCCTCCCTTGCTAAGGAACAAATCGCCCCTAAATTGCTCTGGTCAAAACGGACAGCAACAGGGTCCATGATGAGTGCCCAAGAATGGCTGAGGGGAAATGTCCTTAATAAGGAAGACATGGGAAGTAAACAAGTAATCAGTATTTTAACCCGTCTTCACAGGTCTAAGCTCTTAGTGAACCAATTGTTACAACTGGGCTACACGATTGAGCGTCCAGCTGATTTGATTCGCAGATGGCAGTCGGACTCTGTCAATCAAGTGCGGGAGAACACCTACTTACAATCGATCGCTCAAGAATTGCTCCAGACACAGCCTAAGTTTAATGAAGATCATGCGACTATTGTCCATGGCGATACCCACCATAAAAATTGGTTTGCAACACAATCTGGCATGATTTACTTGACGGATTGGGACACTGTGCATTTAACAGATCGGATGTTTGATGTGGCCCACATCCTCAGTCACTACATTCCGCGTTCCCAATGGAAGGAATGGTTGACCTTTTACGGTTACAAATACAATGCCCTTGTCCTTAGCAAAGTGGAATGGTATGGGCAGCTCTCTTACCTCAATCAGATTAACAAGTGTTTTGAAACCCATAATATCGAATTGGTCAATAAAGAAGTCTACGCTTTACGGCAATTTCGTGAGTTAAGAGGCCACTATGAGAGTTAGAAAACGTAAAGGCGCAGAAGCCATGCTAGCCGAAAACCCACAGTATGTCATTTTAGACCCTGAAATCTATAAGGGCAAGTGGCGAGACGTTTTTGGCAATGATAACCCAATTCATATCGAGGTTGGTTCAGGCAAAGGGCGCTTCATCACAGGAATGGCAGCAGCCCATCCAGAAATCAACTACATCGGTATTGATATTCAACTCTCTGTGCTCAGTTATGCCTTGGACCGTGTTTTGGAGCAGGGCTTGCCCAATGTCAAACTCTTGCGCGTGGACGGGTCTAGCTTGACGACTTACTTTGCGGATCAGGAGGTAGACAGGCTCTACCTCAATTTCTCAGATCCTTGGCCTAAGAAAAAACACGCTAAACGTCGCCTGACCTATAAGACGTTCTTAGAAACTTATCAGCAAATTCTTCCTGAGAAGGGTGAGCTTCATTTCAAGACAGATAACCGTGGCTTGTTTGAATACAGCCTGGCCAGCTTTTCTCAGTATGGCATGGTGCTAGAGCAGGTTTGGCTTGACCTTCATGCATCAGATTACGAAGGGAATATCATGACCGAGTATGAGGAGAAGTTTTCGCAAAAAGGGCAGCCGATTTATCGGGTTGAAGCGCGATTTGCTTGAAATAGATTAGTGCTGATGTCCAGTCAGAAGGGCTCATGAATGTCTTCGTGAGAGTCGTCCATAACCTATTATCTTATTGAATCCATTGGAGCTTTTTCAGTGGATTCTTCTTTTTTACAATAACCTTATTAAAATTAAGGGTTCCTATCTCACAAGGACAATTTCATATAAAAAAGCTAAATTTCAAGTAGAAGTTAGCCATTTTCAAGAAACTGTGCAGGAGACAAATAGTTCAGTATTTTCTTAGGATAATGATTGATCCAATTTTCGATGAAAGCGACCTGTTTCTGGGTCGTTTTCTTAGTTCCTTTAGGCAACCATCGTCTAATGAGCCGATTATGGTTCTCATTGGTCTCTCTTTCCCAAGAGGCGTAGGGATGGGCATAGTAAAGATGGTCTTCTGGAAACACCTCCGCTAAGCGATTGAATTCCATCCCATTATCAGCTGTTATTGACTTAATCGTCCAGTTGTTAAGGATCTCCACAATGGCATTGTTCACAGATTTACTAGTTTTATCAGGTAATAATCGAATGATTTGATGGCGACTTCTGCGGTCTGTTAAGGTTAGTAAGCAATGATTTTTCGCCTTGGTTAAGAGCACAGTGTCAATTTCATAATGTCCATTTTCTAACCGTAAGTTAATAGTTTCCGGTCTTTTCTCAATGGATTGCCCAGCAGGTTTGAAGTGAGGACTCGCTTTTTTCGTTACTGCTTTTGGGTTTCTAGGGTATAACATATCTTTTACAGTTAGACCGAGATGCCCCTTATGAATCCAATAGTAAATGGTTGAAACAGGCACGGTAATCCCCTTTGTTTTAACCATCATTTCAGGAGACCATTTCTCCTTGATATAATGGACAATCGACTCCTTAGTTTCCTGAGCAATTGACACCTTACGAACAGAGGCTTTTCTATTGTCTTCGTAGACAAGTTGCGCATAGTCTGCTGAATAGGTTTTCTCGAACTTGCCTTTACGAACTTGTTGCAGGATAGTTCCTCGTTTGATTTCATTATGAATGGTTTGTGGAGCTTTTCCTAGCAATAAGGTTATTTGTCGATTGGATTTGCCGTCACGATTCCACCGTTCAATCAAATAACGCTCAGTGATTGTCAAGTGCTTGCCTTTTAGTGTATAATGATGTTGCATCTCAGGGAGCCTTTCTAGTGTGTTTGTGGTGAACTACATTATATCTCTCTGAGGTGTTTTTGTATACTTTTTCTCAACTAGAAAGTGGCTAACTTCATTTTAGAACTTTCGTTGGAGAAAAGGGCCATAAAAAAATCAAAAAATTTGTTACAAAAGTATTGACAAAGGGAAGTGGTGGTGATATACTAAGATAGTTGTCTCTCAGGAGGCTACTAAGACCATTGAGAACTAAATAAGACGAACCAAACGTGCAGGGTGAAGTTAAGTATAACTTCGTCAATGAACAAAAAACAATAAACGGATAAGCCAGAGTGCTTAGCCGGACAAACTATTTTAATGAGAGTTTGATCCTGGCTCAGGACGAACGCTGGCGGCGTGCCTAATACATGCAAGTGGAACGCTTTTTCTCTCCCGTTTCTTCGGAAACACCTGAGAAAAAGAGTCGCGAACGGGTGAGTAACGCGTAGGTAACCTGCCTGGTAGCGGGGGATAACTATTGGAAACGATAGCTAATACCGCATAAGAATTGAGGACACATGTACTTGATTTAAAAGGGGCAACTGCTTCACTACCAGATGGACCTGCGTTGTATTAGCTAGTTGGTAGGGTAACGGCCTACCAAGGCATCGATACATAGCCGACCTGAGAGGGTGATCGGCCACACTGGGACTGAGACACGGCCCAGACT
>NZ_JBRUCW010000022.1:0-18079 GCF_053203525.1 Streptococcus rifensis
CAAGGAGGAAATTGCGCTCATGAGTGAATATGACTACGCGGTTGTCAATGACGAAGTACCTCTAGCTGCTGAACGTGTTCGCCGTATCATTGAGGCTGAGCATTTTCGTGTAGAGCGGGTGATTGGTCGTTACGCTGACATGGCTCGAGCGCTCCCTGTTCAAGTTAAATAACTTATCAAGCAAATAGAAACGAGAAATACTACCATGATGTTAAAACCGTCAATTGACACCCTTTTGGACCGTGTTCCTTCAAAATACTCTTTAGTTATTCTGGAAGCTAAACGAGCTCATGAACTGGAAGCTGGTGCAACACCAACTCAATCTTTCAAGTCTGTGAAGTCCACTCTGCGTGCCCTCGAAGAAATCGAATCTGGGAATGTTGTGATTCATCCAGATCCAGAAGCTAAGCGTGAATCTGTTCGTCGTCGCGCTGAGCAAGAGCGTCTCCGCCGAGAAGAAGAAGAACGTAAGATTAAAGAACAAATAGCTAAAGAAAAAGAAGACGGCGAAAAAATTTAAGAATACAATCGAGAGGGAGGATGACCGCCCTCTCGTTTTAACTAGATAGGAAGGGAAAATGGTTGAGATTATGATTGCAAAGCTAGTCGTTGATGTACCACTCATGCAGACGGACCAGCCCTATTCTTATAGAGTACCTGAAGAGTTTGAAGCAGCCTTAGCCCCTGGCATGCGGGTCCATGTTCCCTTCGGGAAAGCTAATCGTCTAGTTCAAGGAATTGTTTTGAGCGTTGAACATACGAAGGAAACAGAAGAACTTAAAGACATTGTGGAAATCCTTGATGTGCGTCCTGTTCTTAACACAGAACAGTTGGTCTTGGCAGACCAGATGCGTGAGACGGTTTTTTCCTATAAGATTTCCATTTTGAAAGCTATGTTGCCTAATCTGCTTAATTCCTCTTATGATAAATTTTTACGTCCGACCGATCGCTTGACAGCTGAGGAGCGGATGGAACTTTTTGGCGCAGCTGACCAAGTACGTTTTACAGATCTGAACCCTTCCACCCAAGCTAAAGTTTTGCGCTTAGCCCAAGCTGAAAAAATTCTGGTCGAATACATGGCAACAGATAAGCAGACTATAAAGACTGAGGCTTGGTATGAAGTTAATGAAGGAGCTCTTTTACGATATAATCCAGGTAATCGTGCCAAGAAACGCCAAGAACTAAAAGCATTTTTAGTGGCTCACCCTGAACCAGGGAAATTAGTAGAATTAAGGCAAACTTATTCGGCTTCTGTGGTTAAATATTTCAGAGAAAATGGCTTAATCTCTGAAAGTCAAAAAGAAGTTAGTCGAAGTCAGGCCTATTTTGAGAATGTCTCAAAAGAACAGCCTCTACGCTTGAATGCTGAACAAGCCCAGGCAGTTGAGGCGATAACAGCAAGCATAGGAGAGTCAGCAAAAACCTTCTTACTTCAAGGGATTACAGGTTCGGGCAAAACAGAAGTCTATCTCCAAGTGATTGAGCAGGTCTTGCAAAAAGGGAAGACTGCTATCATGCTAGTCCCTGAAATTTCTTTAACACCTCAAGTCACCCAACGCTTTATCAGCCGCTTTGGGAAACAAGTTGCTATCTTACATTCAGGCCTTTCAGATGGTGAGAAATATGATGAATGGCGTAAGATTGAAGCTGGGCAAGCCAAGGTCGTTGTTGGGGCACGGTCAGCTATCTTTGCTCCCTTGCATCATATCGGAGCTATTATCATTGATGAAGAGCATGAATCTTCCTATAAACAGGATAGTCACCCTCGTTACCACGCTCGTGATGTCGCCTTATTGCGAGCCAAGTATAATCAGGCTAGTTTGGTACTAGGCTCTGCAACACCAAGTCTTGAGACACGAGCTCGAGCCAGTAAAGGCGTTTATCAACGTTTGGTTCTTAGTCGCCGAGCTAATCCTCTGGCGCAGGTGCCTGCTGTTCAAGTTGTTGATTTCAGGGATTATATTGGTGATACGGAAGGCGGGAATTTCACCTCTTACCTTTTGGACAAAATTCAGGAAAAGCTTAGCCGTAAGGAGCAGGTTGTTCTCTTGTTGAACCGCAGGGGGTATTCCAGTTTTGTGATGTGTCGTGATTGTGGTACTGTAGACCAATGCCCCAATTGTGATATTTCCTTGACGTTGCACATGGATACTAAACGGATGCACTGCCACTATTGTGGTTTTACCAAAGCTATTCCTAATACTTGCCCAAATTGCCAAAGCAAGTCTATTCGATACTACGGAACAGGAACGCAAAAGGCCGTTGATGAATTGCAAGAATTGCTTCCCCAAGCTCGCATTTTACGAATGGATGTTGATACAACCCGAGGCAAGGGAGCTCATGAAAAGTTACTAGATGCCTTTGGCCGGCAAGAAGCCGATATTTTATTGGGAACTCAAATGATTGCAAAGGGTTTGGACTTTCCTAATGTAACTCTGGTGGGCGTGTTAAACGCCGATACGGCCTTGCATCTTCCTGATTTTAGAGCTTCGGAGCGAACCTTTCAGTTACTAACGCAGGTCGCTGGACGAGCTGGACGAGCGGATAAAGCTGGAGAAGTTGTTATTCAGACCTATAATCCAGACCATTATGCTATTCGCTTTGCTAACGAGCAAGATTATGAAGGCTTTTATGCCTATGAGATGAAAGTTCGCCACCAACTCTTATATCCACCTTATGTCTACACAGTAGCCATTACCCTCTCTCATCGAGAAGAAACCTTTGTTGTTAAACAAGCTTATGAGGTCATGAGCCTTTTAAGGGCACAGCTCTCTGATCAGGTTGTTATTCTGGGCCCCACACCTAAACCGATTGCTCGGACCCATAACCTCTTTCATTATCAGATTATAGTCAAATACCGTTTTGAGGAGCAACTGAGTCACGTGATGAATCGTATTTTAGATTTTAGCCAGGAGCGAGACAATAAGGACCTTAAACTCAGTATCGACCATGAACCTCAGCATGTCATGTAAGCAAAGACCAGTCCAGTTTAAGGAAAACTGCCTGGTTTTTTGCTATAATAGGAAATAGTAAAAATTAGGAGTAGAAAGAACTCTTAGCAACTAACGAGAGGCCCTCCTTCTCCTTTTATTGGAGCAGAAATTGAGACAGTCGCTTCGGAGTAGGCCAGTCACTGTATGGTTCTATTTTTACCCGCATGCAGTGGTATAGGAGACTATTGGAACTAGCAATGTTAGCTTTTTCCAGTTCCTATTTGAAGTCCTCTTTAAGAAACAATCCAAAAAAGCAAGGAGAAAAACTGATGAAACTAATCTTTATGGGAACACCGGAATTCTCTGCTAGAGTTCTAGAGGGCATTCTTGCCGATGACCAGTATGAGGTGGTTGCTGTTGTAACCCAGCCAGATCGCTTAGTGGGTCGCAAGCGGGAATTACGGATGACACCTATTAAAGAGTTAGCTATATCCCATCAATTACCTGTTTTTCAACCGGAAAAACTTTCAGGTAGTCCAGAACTTGAGACACTAATGAGCTTGGATGCTGATGGGATTGTGACAGCTGCTTTTGGCCAATTTCTACCAGAAAAGCTCTTAAAGGCCTTTGATTTTGCTGTGAATGTCCATGCCTCCCTCTTGCCTAAATATCGAGGAGGGGCCCCTATCCATTACGCTTTAATAAATGGAGACGAAGAAGCTGGTGTTACCTTGATGGAAATGGTTAAGCAAATGGATGCCGGGGACATGATTGCCAGCAAATCCATAGCGATTTCAGACGAAGATACTGTCGGCACTCTCTTTGAAAAATTAGCTTTACTTGGTCGTGATCTTCTGCTAGATAATCTTCCTGCCTATGCTGATGGAAGCCTCACACCAATCCCTCAAGATCCGTCACAAGTAACATATTCACCAAATATCACGCCTGAAGAGGAACGCTTAGATTGGCACAAGACCAATCGTCAACTCTTCAATCAAATACGGGGCATGAACCCTTGGCCAGTTGCTCATACTTTTTGGTCAGGGGCAAGATTTAAAGTATATGAAGCCTGGCCGGTTGAGGGGCATGGTCAGCCAGGACAGGTCATTTCAAAAACGAAAACGGAATTAATCGTAGCGACAGGCCAGGGGGGCTTACGTCTCGACCGTGTACAGCCAGCTGGAAAGCCCCAGATGGCTATCAAGGACTTTCTCAATGGTGTTGGTCGTACCATAGAAGTAGGTGATTATTTTGGTTAAAAGCTGGCAACATTCTGCAAGGGGAACAGCGCTTCTAGTTTTGGGAGCGGTGTTTGATGAGGAAGCTTATTCAAATCTAGCTTTGAACAAAACCCTGTCAGGAAGTGTTTTGACTAAGCAAGACAAAGCCCTAGTTACAGAATTGGTTTATGGAACATTAGCTCGAAAAATAACGCTAGAATGGTATTTAGCCCATTACATTGAAGATAGAGATAAACTAGATAGTTGGGTTTACCACTTACTGCTAGTTAGTCTTTACCAACTAATCTATCTAGATCGCTTACCTGCCCATGCTGTGGTCAACGAGGCCGTTCAGCTCGCGAAAGCTAAAAGAACACATGCCGAAAGGTATGTCAATGCTATTCTCAGAAAGGTTGTGAGATCTTCCTTGCCAGATATCCAGAGCATCCAGCGCCTCAATAAACGGTATTCTATCCAGTACTCTCTGCCGGTTTGGCTGATTAAGGTTTTAATCGAAGACTATGGTGAAAAAAGAGCTCTTGCCATCTTTGAAAGTCTAGCCCAAAGAAATAAGGCTAGTGTACGGGTAACACGACCTGACCAGTTACGTGAGATAGCAGAAGCAACCGGTAGTGAGCAGTCGCTGCTTTCTCCAGTTGGCTTAACCAAAAACAGCGGTCACTTTGCGTCTAGCGACTACTTCAAAGAAGGTTTGATAACCATTCAAGATGAGACGAGTCAATTAGTGGCTCCGGTTATGGGGCTTGAAGGGCATGAGCGAGTTCTTGATGCCTGTGCTGCTCCAGGTGGTAAAACGGTCCACCTGGCATCCTATCTGACAAGCGGTCAAATTACTGCTTTGGACCTTTATGAGCATAAGTTAGCATTGATTCGAGAAAACGCCTTGCGATTAGGGGTATCTGAGAAAATTGAAACCAAACAATGGGACGCCAGAAAAGCCCACGACCTGTTCGGTGCTGATCATTTTGATAAGATATTAGTTGATGCCCCTTGTTCAGGCATTGGATTAATTCGTAGGAAACCTGATATGCGATACAAAAAAGAACTAAGTGATTTCCAAAGTCTCCAAAAAATCCAATTAGAGATTCTGGATAGCGTTTGTCAAACTGTTAAAAAAGGTGGTATAATAACCTATAGTACGTGTACGATTGTCCATCACGAAAATTTCCAGGTCATCCAGCAATTCTTAGCATCACATCCTGAGTTTGAACAGGTCATGTTAGAGCATCCACAAAGGGATATTATGGTGGATGGCTTCCTATTGGTGACACCTGAGCTCTATATGACAGATGGTTTTTTTATCGCACAAGTGAGACGAAAATTTTAAAAGTGGGAAGGAAACTTACCAAGAATGCAAATTTCATTATTAACCAATGTTGGACAAAAAAGATCCAACAACCAAGACTATGTCAATGTCTACACCAACAAACAGGGAATCCAATTAATCGTGCTTGCTGATGGTATGGGTGGGCATCGCGCTGGTAATATCGCTAGTGAATTGGCTGCGACTGAACTTGGAAGCCTTTGGGTCAAGACAGCTATCGTTGAGTTAAACGGTGTCAGGGAATGGTTTATGGAACACCTTGAAGGTGTTAACCGGACGATTCACGCCAAAGGGGAAGAAGAAGAGTTTCAAGGGATGGGAACAACGCTTGAAGCGGTTGTTATCATTGACCGTCAAATGATTTATGCCCACATTGGCGATTCAAGGATCAATTTGATTCGCGGCGAAGAATTGCATACCTTGACGAGTGACCATTCCTTAGTGAATGCTCTTTTAAAGGCAGGTCAATTAACGCCTGAAGAAGCCCAGGAACATCCTCAAAAGAACATCATCACCCAATCTATTGGTCAAAAAGAGCCTGTAGAGCCTGATATTGCCATTCAAGTTCTAGAACCAGGGGATTACATTGTTATCAACAGTGATGGGCTCACCAATATGATTTCAAATCAGGATATTTATGATATCATGGTCAGCGATGTCTCTTTGGATGATAAGGCAGAAACCTTGATACGCTTTGCTAATAATGCAGGAGGTTTGGATAATATAACAGTAGCACTTGTCCATATCGACAGGGAGGACGACTAATGATCCAAATCGGAAAAATATTCGCTGGGCGGTATAAGGTTCTTGACCAAATAGGCCGCGGGGGTATGGCGGATGTTTACCTGGCAAGGGATCTTATTCTTGATGGCGAAGAAGTTGCCGTTAAGGTCCTAAGAACCAATTACCAAACAGACCAGGTAGCCATCCAGCGTTTTCAAAGAGAAGCGCGTGCTATGGCAGACCTCGATCATCCTAATATTGTTCGTATCAGTGATATTGGTGAAGAAGATGGTCAACAATATTTGGCCATGGAGTATGTCGATGCGCTAGATTTGAAAAAGTATATCTTGGACAAGGCTCCGTTTACAAATGAAGAAGCTGTCCGGGTCATGGCTCAAATTCTTCTAGCAATGCGCTTGGCCCATCAGCAAGGGATTGTTCACCGGGATATTAAGCCACAGAATGTCCTCTTAACTAAGGATGGAACGGCTAAGGTTACTGACTTCGGTATTGCGGTTGCTTTTGCTGAGACCAGTCTGACTCAGACCAATTCGATGCTTGGATCTGTCCACTACCTTTCTCCAGAACAGGCGCGTGGTTCGAAGGCAACCGTCCAAAGTGATATCTATGCTATGGGGATTGTGCTCTATGAGATGTTGACGGGACATATTCCTTATGATGGGGATTCAGCAGTCACGATTGCCCTTCAGCATTTCCAAAAACCACTGCCATCTATTATCGCTGAAAATCCAAATGTGCCTCAGGCGCTGGAAAATGTGGTCATCAAAGCGACAGCCAAAAAATTATCGGACCGTTATCAAACAGTTGAGGACATGTATACGGATCTAGTGACCTGCCTATCACCAAGACATCAGTTAGATCGAAAGTTGGTTTTTACAGATAACAAAGTCGATAGCAAGGTGCTACCTAGAGTTTCGCCCGTTACACAAGAATATATCCCAACGAATGAGGCGCAAGCTATTCATGATAATGACTCTTACGAGTCCAATGAGCAACCTCCCGTAAAACCAAGAAGACGGCTACGGGTAAGGTTTAAACTCTTGTTTGGAGCAATCATTTTAACCTTACTTGCCTTGCTTGCAATCTTTCTGACTAGCCCGAAAACGGTAACAGTCCCTGATGTTTCGGGACAATCTTTAGAGGCTGCGCAGGAAGCCATTGTTGCTGCTGGTCTTAGAGTTGACCAGGTCCGGGAGGAATCGAGTGACACTGTTCCAGAAGGGATAGTCATCTCTACTGACCCTGCTGGTGGGACCAGCAAACGTAAGAATTCTAGTGTTAAAATCATTGCCTCAAAAGGGGATCGTGATTTTGTAGTAGAAGACTATGTTGGTCAGGCCTATAGTGATGTTGTCAATTCCCTATTTGAATTTGGAGTAGATGAAGCTTATATCACCATTGAAGAAGTTGAAAGTACTGACTATCAGGTTGGAACAATCATTGAACAGTCCTTAAAGGCTGGAACTCTCTATGATCTTGATAAACCCAAGCGCATTACCTTTAAGGTTGCTAAAGCACAGTCTACCGTGATGATGCCTAACCTTACTGGTTTGACATACAAACAAGCTGTTAATGTTCTGGTTGGTCTTGGGATTAAATCAGAACAAATCACCACTGCCCCAGAGCAAATTAGTGCAACAGCTGTGGTTGAATCGCAAAGTATTTACGCATTTACCGAAATTTACCCAAGCGAGATAGAAGTCATTCTCTATTTTTCGGTAGAAGAAACTGAAACGTCAGAAACACCATCATCATCTGCCAGACCATCATCTTCAGCAACGGAAGAATTGTCATCTAGTCAGGGAACAGATTCGACCGATGAAGAAGAAACGGTCTTAGAAGAATAAAATAAGGGATACAACGAGACTTAGCTTTACTTGCTCGCTAAAAAAGGAAACAGGAAGAACTCAAAAAAATGACAGTTCTTCCTGTTTTTAATAAGAAAATCTTGAACCTTCTAAAGTCTGTTGTTTCGGATTCACTAGGTGAAAAGCAGGTTTTCTATAAATACGACTGGTTTGCATATCTATAAAGGAGGTTCAAGTTGTGAAAAAAGTGGAGATAATCCTAATTTCCACCCCTAGACGGATTCAAAATCCTTATTTTTTGGTAAAATAAGGATATTAGAAAACAGGGAATAGAATGAAAAAGATACAATTATTTTTAACCATCGAAGCTATTTTGTTAACAATAGCCTTACTTGACATCATGTCTACGGACTTTCCACGCTTTGTTTTGCTTCTTTTTTTACTGATCTTAGGGATTCGTTTCTATCTCGGTAATGATTCAGGGAACCTGCTCTTAACTGGGGCAGCCCTCTTTCTCTTTTTTACTGTAATGGCCAATCCTTATGTCATCTTAGCGGTTATCTTTGGCGTTATCTATATGATGCTTAACTCTTTTTCGCGGATGCAAAAGAGAGAAAATTATCAGTTTATCCAAATTGATCAAGCTCCCAGGCGTGTAAAAAGAGAGAGAATGCAGTGGTTCGGGAATCAGGACAATTTTAGTGGAAGCACTGTTTATCCTTTTGATGATGTCAACATTGTACGAGTCTTTGGCAATGATATCATTGACTTGACAGAGGTTGCATTGGCGGGAATGGACAATGTCATTGTGATTCGTAAAACATTTGGAACAACGAGGATTATTGTACCTGTTGGGGTTGAGGTGGATTTAACAGCATCAGCTGTCTATGGTCACCTTGAATTTTTGGATTTGGTTGGTTCTGATTTGCGTAATGAATCTGTTAAATTTCAAAGCCATGATTTTTTAAATGCTCAGAAAAAAGTTAAGATTGTCTGCAATACATTGTTTGGCGATATTGAGGTGAGTCGTCAATGAGAAAATCAGAAGTCTTCTTAATATTTATCTATTCTGGCTTGGTTGTCTTAATGATAGCGACAACCTTGATGTCTTTATTTAATATTGATTTGTTAAATTATGTCGACAACTGGCTCTTTATATCCCGACTGGTCTTGATTTTGGGGTTGTTTAGCTTGTCATTAGCCATTCTCGTTCTAGTCTTGCTTCAAATTGCAACACTTAATACGCGGTATCAGCTCAATAGGCAACTCAAACGGATATTAAACAATCAACCCTTGCGCAAGCAGGCTGACGACGAGTATAGTTTGGTTCTCCAGCGCCTTTCTAACAAAATGAATGAGGTCACGCAAACCCTACAGCAGATTGAAAATGGGGAATTGGAAAATCGTGAAACCATTGTTGAAGAAGAGAGAAAACGGGTAGCGCGAGATTTACATGATACCGTCAGCCAGGAATTGTTTGCAGCAAGCATGGTCTTATCTGGTCTTTCAGGGCAGTTAGCGACCCTAAAAACAGAGCAAATCAGCCAGCAACTTCAGACCGTCAGCGGTATTTTGGATTCTGCCCAGAAAGAATTACGTATCTTGCTTTTGCACCTAAGGCCTCTAGAATTAGAAGGAAAAACTCTGGTAGATGGGTTTCAGCTCATTCTGCAAGAAGTTCGTGATAAAAGTGACATCAAAGTTGTTTTTAATCATGATGACATTAATGTTCCCAAAACAATTGAGGCTCATATCTTTCGGATTGCTCAAGAGTTTATCAACAATACCTTGAGACATGCCCAGGCCAAGAATCTGGCTGTCTATCTTTTTCAAAATGAGCATGAATTGCAATTGCGAATGACAGATGATGGTATTGGCTATGATCCTCAGGAGATTGGTGAAGTGAGCTATGGGCTAAAAAACATAAGAGAGCGCGTAGCAGATATGGCTGGCACAGTAAGAGTAACCACAGCTTCTCGAAAAGGAGTGGCTATGGATATTAGAGTTCCCCTCATAACAAGGAGTGAAAATGGACAAGACAACAGTGATATTAGTTGATGACCATCAGATGGTTCGTCTGGGATTAAAAAGTTATCTGGATTTGCAAAATGACGTTGAGGTGATTGCAGAGGCTGATAATGGGAGAGAAGGTGTTGACAAAGCACTAGCCCTAAGGCCAGATGTCATCATTATGGACTTAGTGATGCCCGAGATGACAGGAAGTGAAGCGACTTTAGCCATTTTAAAAGAGTGGCCAGAGGCGAAGATTTTAGTTTTAACATCTTATCTTGATAACGCCAAGATTTATCCAGTGCTTGAAGCAGGAGCAAAAGGCTATATGCTTAAAACCTCAAGCGCTGATGAAATCCTAAACGCTATTCGTAAGGTGGCGGTAGGTGAAGTTGCCATCGAAACAGAAGTGGATAAAAAAGTACAAGACATCAACGTCAATGCTCCGCTTCATCATCAATTGACCGCTCGTGAGCGAGATATTCTGGCCCTTTTAGCTAAAGGCTATGAAAACCAGAGGATTGCTGATGAGAGTTTTATTTCCCTAAAAACAGTCAAGACCCATGTTTCTAATATTCTTGCTAAACTGAATGTTTCCGATAGAACGCAAGCTGTCGTCTATGCTTTTGAACATGGACTAGTAGAAGACGATAATTAAAAATCATGGTATAATAGACCTATGGATGTTAAATTAAAGTACAAAGCTAAAAAAATTAAAGCAGTATTTTTTGATATTGATGATACCCTGCGTGTCAAATCGACAGAGTACATTCCACCATCAATCAAAAACGTTTTTACCCAGTTAAAAGAGAAAGGTATCCTTACAGGGATTGCATCAGGTCGAGCTTTCTACGGGGTTGTTCCTGAGATTCGCGACCTAAAGCCAGACTATTTTGTCACCATCAATGGTGCTTATGTTAAGACAGCTAAGGATCAAGAGGTTTATAGCCAACCCATCGCTCCTGACTTAGTACAGGCCTATGTCGATTGGACCAAGTCTGTCGGCATTGATTATGGTTTTGTCGGTAAAGATCGTGCAGTTGTTTCAAGCGATAATGAGCTGATTGACAATGCCATTGTTCCTATTTATGGAAAGTTAGCTGCTGAGCCCGATTTTCACCTGACCAATGATGTCTATCAAATGTGGACCTTTGAGGATGTCGGAGATAGTTTAGTTTTCCCAGAAGCATTCAATAAAGATTTACGCTTGGTCCGTTGGCACCCCAACTCTTCAGATGTCGTCTTGACTGAGACTTCAAAAGCTGTTGGCGTTGCTAAGGTCGCTGAAAAAGAAGGGTTAAAACCTGAGAATATTATGGTCTTTGGCGATGAGCTCAATGATTTAGAAGTATTTGACTATGCCGGGCTAGGCATTGCTATGGGAGTGTCTCATCCAGACCTACAGGCAAGAGCAGATTTTATCACAAAAACAGTAGAAGAAGATGGCATTCAGTATGCCTTGGAGGAATTAGGAATGATTGACAAACAATTGACGTTTCCACAAGTAAACTTAGACACCGTAACAGGACCCGTTGCGACGATCAAAACGAATTATGGAGACCTAACCATCAAGCTCTTCCCTGATCAAGCCCCTAAAACAGTGGCTAACTTTGTTGGTCTAGCAAAAGAAGGCTATTACGATGGTGTCATTTTCCACCGTATCATCAAGGACTTCATGATTCAAGGTGGAGATCCCACTGGTACAGGGATGGGCGGACAGTCTATCTATGGTGCTGAGTTTGAAGATGAGTTTTCAGAAGAACTCTACAATATTCGCGGGGCCCTTTCCATGGCCAACGCTGGCCCAAATACCAATGGTAGCCAGTTCTTCATCGTTCAAAATGATAGTCTAGCATATTCGGCTAAAGAACTCGTTCGCGGAGGCTGGCCACAAGAAATCGCAGCAGTTTATGCGACAGAAGGTGGGACACCGCATTTGGATCGTCGCCATACCGTTTTTGGCCAATTAGCCAATGTAGAATCTTATGCTGTTCTTGATAAGATTGCCTCCGTTGAAACTGGATTTCAGGATAAACCTGTTAATGATGTCATCATTGAAACAATCGAGGTTGTAGATTGATGAAAACAGGTGACAAGCTAAGGGGGATTGTAACAGGCGTACAACCCTATGGCGTTTTTGTTAGCTTGGGGGATGGCGCTGTTGGTTTAGTTCATATCTCAGAATTAAAAACAGGTTTTGTTGAAAATATATACAAAGTCCTTGAAATCGGTCAGGAAGTTCAAGTTCAGGTTATTGATGTAGATGAATACTCTGGAAAGGCTAGTTTCTCCATCCGTAGTCTGGAAGAAGAAAAGCAAAAACCTCCTCGCAAGCATCGTTTTTCAAGCAATAAGCGTAAATATGGTTTTGAACCACTCGCTCAAGCGATGCCAAAATGGATTGATGAAGGCTTTGACTATTTAACTCAAAAAGAAACTCCATGACACAAATCATGGAGTTTCTTTCTTGGTTTATAGGATAGTATTGGTGCTGGCTAAATGAGTATCAAATGTGATCTTGGAATACAGAAAGTAGTTTAGGCAGTCTCTTTTGAGTCCGTACTCTTATCCATCCGGCAATTATCAGCTAACCACCGTTAGTCAAAGTTATAAAGAGCAGTTGAAAGGTAGCGTTCCCCATTATCTGGGGCTAAGACAAGTACTTTTTTACCTGCACCTAGTTCTTTTGCCAGTTCTATAGCAGCATAGACAGCTGCAGATGAAGAAATACCTAGTAGGAAACCTTCCTGACCACCGATAAGGCGTCCTGTTGCAATCGCATTATCTGATGAGACACGAATGATTCCATCATAGGATTCTGTGTCTAGGGTATTTGGGATAAATCCTGCAGAAATACCTTGAATTTTGTGAGGTCCAGGTTTTTCACCTGACAAGACAGCGGACTCATCTGCTTCGACCGCATAGATTTTCACATTTGGATTAGCATTTTTTAGAACATGTGAGACACCAGAAATAGTTCCGCCAGTACCTACTCCAGAGACAAAGGCATCCAGTCCAGTTTCTCCAAAAGCTTCGAGGATTTCAGGACCAGTTGTTTTCTCGTGAATTTCAGGGTTTGCAGGGTTTTCAAATTGTTGAGGAACAAACCCTCCCCGTTCTTCAGCGATTTCTTGGGCTTTGGCAATGGCGCCTTTCATACCCTCAGTTCCTGGAGTTAAGACAAGTTCTGCTCCATAAGCTTGAATGATTTTACGGCGTTCGATAGACATGGTATCAGGCATGACGATAACGACTTTGTAGCCAAGTGCAGCACCTACCCATGCTAGTCCAATACCAGTGTTACCAGAAGTAGGCTCTACAATAGTATCGCCTGGCTTAATAGCACCACGATTTTCAGCATCTTTAATCATATTTAGGGCAATCCTATCCTTAACAGAAGAACCAGGGTTGAAAGCCTCTAATTTGATGTAAACATCCGCTGCACCATTAGGGACAATTTGATTTAGTTTAACAATGGGTGTATGGCCGACTAATTCGGTAATGTTTTGATAAATGGTCATTAGAATCTCCTCATTATATTTCTTATTATCTAGTATAATGACAGGAGAGGCCTTTGTAAAATATAAAAAAGCTATCAAGATGATAGCCTTTCTATATCAGAGGAACTTCGATTTCTTGAAGTCTTGATTTTTCAATGAACGCTTTTCCTTGGAAAAACTCTGTTAAATCTTCTAAGATAGCTTGAGTCTCTTCTTTATTCACGAAAATCTCAGTCTCAACATCCGTTGTGAATAGGGGATTGACTTCGTTAAGGGAATGGTTTTTGAGGTAGGTCGAAAAATCTTGATATTGAGCATACGTTAAACGGAGGCGAATCCCCTGTTGTTCCTTGATTTCAATTCGTCCGATGGTTTGTACAGCTTGAGACACACTGCTGGCGTAAGCCCTAATAAGCCCCCCTGCTCCCAACTTGGTCCCTCCAAAATAACGTGTCACGACAGCGACCACATTTGTCAGCTCCAAGTTTTCTAAAACGCTCAACATTGGGACGCCCGCAGTACCACTTGGTTCACCATCGTCACTCGTTCGCTTAATCTCACTTTTTTCCCCTATAATAAAAGCAGAACAGTTATGGTTGGCTTTATAGTGCTCTTTTCTGATTTGCATTATAAAATCTCGGGCGTCCTCTTCTGTTTCGACGCGTTTCAGATGACAGATGAAGCGTGATTTTTTTATCATTTGTTCATCCAGTCCGTCTTTTGCTATTGTTTTATATTCCATAGGAAGATTGTATCAAGAAACCCTCTTTTTTTCAAAAGGAATGCGAATAAAAAAGTATGGAAAAAATAGAGGACTACAAAGGACGTTTGCTGACAGAGGATCAAGTACCAGAGCATCTCTTAGCCCAAGCAATAAAGCTACCTGCTATTCTGGAGGAAAAAGGCAGGCAGCTATGTGGACGGTGCCGTGCAAGTATTGACTTGGAGAAGACGACTTTGCCAAATGGCGCCACCTATTGCAGAGAATGTTTACTGTTGGGACGCGTCCGTAGTGACCAGTTTTTATATTACTTTAAACAGGAGCCTTTTGAACCCCAAAGCCCATTATTATGGCAAGGAAAATTAACCCAGTGGCAACAGGAAATTTCTGATAGACTCAGAGAAAATAGACAACTTAAGAAGAATTCTCTAGTTTATGCTGTGACAGGAGCAGGTAAAACCGAGATGATTTATCAAGTGATTGTCGATACCATTGCTGAGGGAAAATCAGTATGCATAGCAACACCAAGGATTGATGTTTGCATCGAGCTTTATCGACGTTTGTCGCAAGATTTTGAGTGTCCCATCGCACTCTTGCACGGAGAATCTGATCCCTACTTTCGAACACCTCTTGTCATTGCAACTACTCACCAATTGCTGAAATTTTATCGAGCTTTTGATCTGCTGATTATTGATGAGGTTGATGCCTTTCCTTTTGTTGACAATGCTACCTTATACCAAGCTGTCGCTAATTGTTTGGCTGAAAAAGGGACTACGATTTATCTAACAGCAACTTCAACGGATGCTCTGGACCATCAGGTTAAAAAAGGGTACCTCACCTTATTACGCTTGCCGAGGCGTTTCCACGAAAACCCCTTGGTCGTCCCTAAGAAGATATGGCTCCATCAATTCAGGAAAAAACTTCAAAAAGGGCGTATTCCTACCAAATTCAAAAAAGATATTCAAAAACAACGGCAGACAAGATACCCATTATTGATTTTTGCTCCAGAAATTGATACAGGAAAAAAACTCTCAAAAATATTAGAAACCTATTTTCCTGAAGAAGAGATTGGATTTGTTTCTAGTCAAACCGAAGATCGATTGGCTATCGTAACACGTTTTCGAGATGGAACATTAACGATCTTAATATCGACAACCATTTTAGAGCGAGGGGTAACTTTTCCGGGAGTTGATGTTTTTGTAGTCGAAGCTAATCATCGGCTTTACACTAAGTCAAGTTTAGTTCAGATTGGTGGTCGGGTTGGGCGTAGTAAAGACAGGCCGACTGGGATCCTAAACTTCTATCACGATGGGACAAGCCGTTCCATTGAAAAAGCTATTGCTGAAATCAAACAGATGAATAAGGAGAGCGGTTTGATATGAAGTGTTTGCTTTGCCAACAGCCATTACAGGCTAAAATAAGTTTTAAAAACTTGATACAATTAGACTCAAAGCAGGAAACACTTTGCCAAGACTGCCTCAAAACTTTCAATCGGATAAGCGATACACACTGTCCCACTTGCTATAAAATAGACCAAGCTGATGCTTGCCTAGATTGTCAGATCTGGGGAAGACAACAATCACCCGTCCATCATTTTAGCCTTTATTCTTATAATCAAGCCATGAAACAGTATTTTAAAATGTATAAGTTCACAGGAGATTATCTGCTGAGAGCAGTTTTTGCAGAAGATATTCGAGTAGCCTTAAAACCTTATGAAAAAGAATACCAGCTGATACCCGTTCCAACAAGTCATGAAACCTTTAATTCAAGAGGCTTCAACCAAGTGATTGGAATGTTAGATGCAACAGGGTTAGCATATTCAGACCTTTTAATAAAAGAGCACACTGAAAAACAATCCCACAAAAACCGTGAGCTACGATTGCAAAGTTCACAAGTGTTTCATGTTAAAAAAGAAGAAGAACTCAAGCAAAAAGTTTTAATTGTGGATGATGTCTACACTACAGGAGCTACCATTCAAACCATAAAACAACTATTATTAGCAAAGGGGGTCAAAGAAGTTATCAGTTTCTCTTTAGCAAGATAAAGAAAACATTTGCTAAAAATACTCGAAAACGATATAATAATTATATAGAAAGCGCTAACGCGTAGAAAAGAGGAACATCTATGATTAAGTATAATATCCGTGGGGAGAATATCGAGGTTACTGAAGCAATTCGGGACTATGTAGAGCTGAAAGTTAGCAAGATTGAAAAATATTTTAGTGAAGATGTTGAGCTCAATGCAAAGGTCAACCTTAAAGTATACAAAGAGAAAACAGCAAAGGTTGAAGTAACAATCCCGCTTGGAAATGTTACATTGCGAGCAGAAGACGTTTCCCAAGACATGTATGGATCAATCGACTTAGTTGTTGATAAGATTGAGCGCCAGATTCGCAAGAATAAAACAAAGATTGAACGTCGTCATCGTGAAAAGGTTCCAACAGCCCATCTCTTTACTGAAGAATTGGTTGAGGAAGGTGGGCCAGAAGCAAAAATTGTTCGAACAAAGCAAGTTGATCTTAAACCGATGAGTGTTGAAGAAGCCCTTCTTCAAATGGAACTTGTTGGACATGACTTCTTCATCTTTACAGATGTGGAAACTAATGAGACCCATGTTCTTTACAAACGAGAAGACGGTAACGTTGGTCTCCTTGAAGCTAAATAGTATAGTATAGGATAATAAAGGTTAATACAAATGAGCTAATCTCAAGAGAGGTTAGCTTTATTGTTTATATCATATAATCGGTCAATAAATGACATAACAGTAGAAAGATAGCGGTTCAGCTGTTTTATTCGTGATTAAGGAGGCTTGGAGAAAAGGGCCATAAAAAAATCAAAAAAATTGTTACAAAAGTATGTCAATCGAAAATGAAAATGTCCCGCAAAATTAGGTCTTATTTGTGTCAAAACCACTGTTATTTTGTTGAGACATAGTTTATACTAGTATGTGGTTGGGTAAGATTTTCTTTCTCAGCCCGATATTGGTCGTAAGATTTCCCAATCTTACGCAGATAGTTTTTGAAAGATGCCAGTTTCCACGGGTGTGATTGTGGAGGGATGTACTGGTGTCTTTCTTTTTTGAGTTCTTGAGGGCGTTCAAATTCTGCTGAGTGTTTGTCATGTTCTACGAGCTCCTTGGTTTGATATATTTTATCAGCGATGTTGAGGTAGATGTTTCCATCCAAAGCTTGGATCACGAGGGCCTTTGTCCTGCGTGAAAAGTAGATGTCTTGTCCCTTTTCAACAGGCAGGAAAAATCGATTTTGGAAGCGAATATGGTGTCCAGCGTCAACGGTTCTCTCCGTTACCCGAGCCAGAATCAAGTTTCTCTGAGCAGGCTTAGGTGGCTCCTCAAAGACCGATAGCTTGGCCTTGCCGCCGAAGGTCTTGTTAAACCGTTTCATCCAGGTCTTGAGGTAGTGGTTAGCCTCTTCCAGAGTCACAATGCCCAGTCTAGCCAAATCGACCGGCAGACGGGATTGGAGGGTCTGATTGAGCCGTTCCACGCGTCCCTTAGCCTGGGGAATGGAGGAGGTCTTGATGTCAATGCCTAGCTGATGGCAGGCATAGCCAAATTGGGTAAAGGTGTCTTCCTCCAGCTTCTTAGACTGTCTAGACTGGTAGGTAAACACCGTCCGTTTGTCGGTCAGAAAGCGCGCAGGAATCCCCTCATTTTCCAGAATCTGGTCGAGAACCTGGTAGTAGCCGTTTAGGGTTTCTTGGTGGTCAAAGTAAGCCCCCACGACATCCCCAGAGGCGTCATCAATAGCCACATGAAGATGGGTCTCCAACTCTCCGA
>NZ_JBRUCW010000023.1:0-10173 GCF_053203525.1 Streptococcus rifensis
AGGACAATTTTAGCATTTGGGAGTGAAACAGTCTGGGAAGAGACTGTTTCAGCCTGAGCCTAGAAACTCGAAAGCGAAGCTGTTTGGCCAATTTATAATAAGGACTAAACATATCCATGGTAATGACCTTAACTTGGTTTCTGGCCTGTCTAGAATAGCGGAGGAAGTGATTTCGGATGACTGCCTGTGTTCGTCCGTCGAGAATGGTGACAATCTTAAGAGCATCAAAATCTTGGGCAATAAAATTCATTTTACCTTTTTTGAAGCTATATTCATCCCAAGACATATGTTCGGGTAACTTAGTCCAGTCAGTTTCAAAGGTAAACTCCCTTAGCTTACGGATAACGGTTGATGTGGATATGGCAAGTTCCTTGGCAATGTCTGTCATGGATTTCTTTTCGATGAGCAACTGGGCAATTTTTTGGTTAACGACGGTTGCGATTTGGTGGTTCTTCCTGACCAGAGGCGTCTGTGCAACAGCCATTTTTCTGCAGTTTTGACAACGGAAACGACGTTTTCTAAGACGAATCAACAGTTTGTACCCGGCACATTCTAGGTAGGGAATCTTGGATTCTTTTTGGAAGTCATATTTGGCCATTTGGCTTTGGCAGCCAGGACATTTTGGAGGATCATAATCTAAGAAGGCACGGAGTTCTCTATGCGTCCCCATATCAGATTCTTGGGTTATCGTGATATTTGGGTCTTTTATTCCGAGCGTATTTGTGATAAGATTTAAGTGTTCCATATGAGTCTTTCTAAAATGATGGTTTTGTCGCTTTTCATTATAGATCATATGGGACTTTTTTTCTACACTCAAAAAGGCTCCATAATCTCCGTAAGGTTTTTACCCACTACAGAAATTATAGAGCCAAAAAGTAACACAGACGTTAATTAACTTTGCTCTTATCTGGGGCTAATGCCTAGGGCAATTCGTCCATAGCGACTAATACGGGTCATTTTCCAAACGGGTGACCAAACGATTTCAACCTTAACCTTTTCAATTTCTTCAATTTCAAGGAGTGATGCAATAATTTCATCAGGAAGTGTATCAGCACAAGAACATCCCATATCAGTAAAAGTCATGACAAAATGGCAGGTACCATCTTCATCGAGTGTGATTTCATAGATGAGCCCCAAATTATAGATATCAAGTTCGATATCTGGATCATAAATGGTTTCTAGTTTTTCAATGAGTTTTGGGCTGATAGCAGCGGCTCGTTCATTGAGTTTGATATCGTCTCTCATCTCTTACTCCTCGATTCAACACTTTTTTCTGAAAATTATAACAGTTTCCTTTCCATAATTCAAGGAAAAAAGAACGGAGCCACAATCTTACAGATAGGAATCCCATATCCAAATTTTGAAAGGGTACTTTTAGTAATCAGGTGATTTTTCCAAAATTCAAGGTAGAAAAGCCAGCCTATACTTACGACTGGCTCATTTCTGCTTTTGATTTGATATCTTTGTATTCTTCAGGTGATTCTAAACTCAATATGTCGTCATAGTTTGCGAGGGAAATATCTTGCCCGTAGGCCTTAAGCAGTGCTGTTGTTACAAGGCGATAGGCCAGATTGGCATTTCGAGAGAGTATCGGTCCATGAAAGTAAGACCCAAATACATTTTTATAGTGTAATCCTTCTGTTTGGTCTTCCCCATTATTGCCATTGCCATAGACTACTCGTCCCAGCGGCTTTTCGTCTTCGCTTAAAAAGGTCCGTCCTTGATGATTTTCAAAACCGTAGTAGGTTTCATTGAAGGTTTCATTTTCAATCTTAATATCACCAATGAAGCGGTTGTTTTCTTGGTTGAGGGTATAATGTCCTAGAATACCAAGGCCATCGATTTTTCGACCACCAGCTTCGATATAATATTGACCTAGTAGCTGATAGCCACCACAGATGGCTAAAAGAACACCGTCATTATGAATATAAGTTTCCAGAGATTGGCGTTTGCTAGGCAAATCTTTGGCAATGATTGATTGTTCATAATCTTGACCACCACCAAAGAAAATCAATTGATATTCCTCTGGGTTCAGCTCATCTTCCATGGAGACAATATCAACAGTAACTCTGGCTCCCAACTTTTCAGCCACATATTTAAGCATGAGAACATTTCCGTTATCACCATAGGTGTTCATCAGGTCACCATAAAGGTGAGCAATGCGAAGTTCATAGGAGTAGTCACGGTCGGTTGGACTTTGTAAAGATACATATACCATTATTTCATCTCCTTTCCGACAGCGTGGCGTTGTGCTAGAATTTCCCTTAACTGAAGCATGGCTGTATAAGTTGCGAGAATGTAGGCGTGTTCCGTTTCTTGTTGCTCGATAGCATCAAGAACAGCCTCTAATGAGTCAAACTCAGTGATTTGGGTTTCTGGATAGCCTGAGACACGTAAGCGACGGGCGATTTCAGAATGGCGAATGCCTCCAGCATAGATGTGAGGGATCGGCATTTGTGTTATCTTTTCAAAATTAGCGTCCCAAATCCAACTAGTATCAATGCCGTCAGCATAATTGGCATTTAACAAGACAGACAAGCTGAAATCATAGGGAGCTAGGGCAATCGTTTCTAATGCTTGATTAGCACCAACTGGGTTTTTGATCAACACCAACGTACATGATTTGTTTCCAAGAGTAAAGGTTTCTTGGCGACCAAAAACAGCGCGGCTCTTTTCAAAGCCCTTTTTAATGGTAGCAGGAGCTACACCGAAATGTTCAGCGACAGAAACAGCAGCAAGGGCATTATAGATGTTATAGATGCCACCAACATTAATCTGGTAGTCTTGGTGATCAATGGTGAAACGGCTACTCGTATTGGTTAACTCGGTTAGCTCATTTAAGGCATAATCGAGCTGTGGGCGTTTAAAGCCACATTCCAGACAGATGTAACTCCCTAAGTTGGCATAGGTGTTCATCTTGTAGTGGATAATGTGCTGACACTGAGGACAGAGAACCCCCTCCGTATTATAGTGGGTCAGTTGAGGAGTACCTTCTGGCGTTTCAAACCCGTAATATTTGACAGGGTTGACCAATTCTTTGGAATGAAAGAGAGGACTATCCCCATTGAGAAGAACGGTAGCTTCAGGCGCTTTAGCAGCACCATCTATGATCATTTGATAGGTCGCGTAGATTTCCCCATAGCGGTCCATCTGATCACGGAAGATATTGGTAAAGACAAAGAGACTCGGTTTGAGAAATTCAGTTACCTTTGGCAAACTAGCCTCATCGATTTCCAAAACAGCAATTTTACGGCTGTTTTTGGATTTTGGAGCATTTAAAAAAGCGGCAGTGATGCCTGTAATCATATTAGCGCCTGAGGGATTGGTTAAAACAGCCCCAAAAGCCTCTTCTAAGATTCCTACGGTTAGTGCTGTTGTGAGGGTTTTACCATTGGTACCAGTCACGACAACAATTTCATAATCTTTGGCCAGCGTTTCTAAAACCTGAGCATCTAAAGCAAGTGCTATTTTTCCAGGGAGCGTGGATCCTCGTCCCATTTTTTGAAGCAGCCATTGGCTGGATTTACCAGCTAGGATGCTAATTGCTGTATTTAATTTCATAAGGACATTTTACCATATTTTCTCGTATCATTCATCTGGAAAAAATGATATAATGAAGAAGAATCATATTTGACGGGCTAGTCTTGAAAGTGTAAAAGGGAGCAGGCATGAGTTTCACACAGTTGTTGCAGTTTAGTAATCAGTTTTGGCACAGTTTGGTCGCAGATCCGTGGCGAATCGTTATTAATAGCCTCGATATTTTCTTGGTAACGGGTTTGATGTATATGTGTATCAAGGCCTTGTCTGGAACAAGGGTGATGACCTTGCTTCGCGGTGTGGCAATGTTTGTCATGGCCCAATTAGCGGCAACCTTTTTAGGCTTCCAGACGATTTCATTTATTTTAAATCAAATCTTCACCTATGGAGTAATCGCAGCAGTTGTCATATTTGCTCCTGAGATTCGTTCTGCTCTGGAGAAACTTGGCCGTTCAGCCACTTTATTTGCTTCGACCAATACGTTAAGCGACGAAGAACGTCTCATTTCGGCTTTTTTGAAAGCGACTGATTATATGTGTCCTCGTAAGATTGGTGCTTTGGTCAGTGTTGAGGGAACTCAGAGCTTAAAAGAGTTTATCAGCACTGGGATTCCACTGGATGCAGATATCTCTAGTGAGTTGCTGATTAATATCTTTATCCCTAATACGCCTTTGCATGACGGAGCAGTCATTGTCCGAGATAATAAAATCGCCGTTTCCTGTGCCTACCTTCCTTTAACAGAATCGACTTCAATCTCAAAAGAATTTGGTACGCGTCATAGGGCTGCTATTGGTCTTTCAGAACAAACGGATGCCTTTACCTTTATAGTCTCTGAAGAAACCGGTAGTATTTCCATTGCACATAATGGGGTATTTAAACATGACTTAACACGGGAAGAATTCAAAGCAGAATTGCAACGTGTTTTTATTTCAGAAGAAGCAAACAAGGCTAAATCTAAAAAATGGTTTGCCTTTTGGGAAGGAAAGTAGGAATTGCCAATGAACGATAAAAAACAGAATATTTTCTTTTTGATTGTGTCTTTCATTATTGCTATGTTTCTCTTTCTTTACGCCTCAGCCAGTAATTTTCAAACTTCATCAGCGGCTAAGATTGTGAATTCTGAAACATTTACCAACACCATCTACAATGTCCCTATTAATCTTAACTACGACAATTCCGAATATTTTGTTTCAGGTTTCACATCTGACGTGACAGTTCAAATAACTTCCTCTAATCGCGTAACCCTTCAAAAAGAGAGCCAAGAAGCAACCCGTTCTTTTGTAGTGACTGCGGATTTTACAAATCTTGAATCTGGGACTCATGATATTCCTTTAAAACTGGAAAACTTGCCTTCTGGCATCAATGCGTCGGTAACGCCGTCTACCATTACTGCGAAGATCGGTAAAAGAGTTAGTAAGACGATTAAGGTTGAAGTAGAAATTAATGAAGAGCAGATAGGTGAAGGTGTTGAGATTGATACCGCAACCGTAGAAGATACTAAGGTAACGGTTGTGACGGATGAGGATACAATGTCTAAAATTGATCATGTTGCTGCTATTTTACCGGATGGAACCACCATTACAGATAATTATAGTGGAACCATTACGTTGCAGGCAGTAGATGAAAGTGGCAACTACCTCCCAGCTGTTATTGATCCTGAAGAAACAACATTAACAATAAAAGTTAAGAGCTAAGTTAAAGAATTGTTACGATATTGTTAAACTGTATTTGTTTTGTCTTTTTTACTGTCATAATAGTGTGATATAATCAAAAAATAAACCATATTTAGAAGGAAATAGTAAATAAAATGGGTAAATACTTTGGAACAGATGGCGTTCGTGGAGAAGCTAATGTTGAATTAACTCCTGAATTGACCTTTAAATTAGGCCGCTTTGGTGGCTATGTTCTAAGTCAACACGAAGAAGGGCAACCACGCGTATTTGTAGCACGTGATACTCGTATCTCGGGTGAAATGCTTGAGTCTGCCTTAATTGCGGGTCTCTTGTCAGCAGGGATTCAGGTTTATACATTAGGTGTCATTGCTACTCCAGGCGTGGCTCATTTGGTTCGCACTGAGAAGGCTAGTGCTGGGGTCATGATTTCAGCTAGTCACAATCCTGCACAGGATAACGGTATTAAATTCTTTGGATCTGATGGCTTTAAATTGGATGATGACCGAGAGGCTGAGATTGAGGCTTTGTTGGACGCAACAGAGGATTCTCTTCCTCGTCCAAGTGCTCAGGGTCTTGGAACTTTGGTCGATTACCCAGAGGGGCTTCGCAAATACCAAGAGTATCTCAAATCAACTGGTAGTGACTTAGAAGGAATGACAGTCGCGCTAGATGCTGCTAATGGAGCTGCCTATAAGAGTGCTGGTCATGTCTTTGCAGACCTCAATGCTACTATAACAGTTATAGGTGATAAGCCTGACGGTCTAAACATCAACGATGGTATCGGTTCAACGCACCCTGAAGCATTGCAGACTCTAGTCATGGAAAAGGGCGCTGATATAGGGCTAGCTTTTGATGGAGATGCGGATCGCTTAATTGCTGTCGATGAGAACGGTGACTTGGTTGATGGAGACCGCATCATGTTTATCATAGGGAAATATCTATCTGAACAAGGACAGTTGGCCAAAAATACCATTGTAACGACTGTTATGTCTAACCTAGGCTTTCACAAAGCTTTGGATGTGCAAGGCATTTCTAAAGCGGTGACTGCTGTTGGTGACCGTTATGTTGTCGAAGAAATGCGTAAAAATGGCTATAATTTAGGTGGGGAACAGTCTGGTCATGTGATTCTGATGGACTACAATACCACCGGAGATGGCCAATTAACAGCTGTGCAACTGACTAAGGTCATGAAGGAAACGGGGCTTAAATTGTCAGAATTAGCGGCTCAGGTCACTATTTACCCTCAAAAATTAGTCAATATCCGAGTGGAAAACAGCATAAAGGATAAGGCGATGGACGTGCCAGCTATTGCAGCAGTTATCCAAAAAATGGAAGCTGAAATGAATGGCAATGGACGAATCCTTGTTCGCCCCAGCGGTACTGAACCTCTCTTGCGTGTCATGGCAGAAGCGCCTACTGATGAAGAGGTAAACTACTATGTTGACACTATCGCCGAAGTTGTTAGAGCAGAGATCGGCTTAGATTAAAAGATAAATACTAGAAGTTGAGGCAAGTGTCTCAGCTTTTATTTTATGCCAATTGGTTTTGACCGAAAAGTTTTTGTTCTTAAAGTTGCTTTATTCAACTGGGTAACTATCTTAAGGATTCTAGGGATAATGATTGAATAATCAAAAAAAACATGATAAAATAAGGCTATTGTTAAATATTTGCCTCAACCATTTCGGAGGCAGTGAAGGATCAGGAGAACAAGAATGGCTTTTGGCGAAGAAAAGAAAAAGAAAACCCCGTTTGAAATTGTGACTCTAGTAGTTGTTATGCTAATGCTGGTCGCAATGGTCTTTGGGATTATTGTTTCGGCGATCAGTGTCCTAACACGTTAGGCTATCAATCAATAGGTTAAAAGGAGTGGGAAGAGTCGAAGTGAAACCTTCGTTTCGTCCCGCTCTCTTTTCAAGTAAAAAGATAAGGTATAAGAGATGAGTATGTTTTTAGACACTGCTAAGATTTCGGTCAAGGCAGGAAAGGGTGGCGATGGCATGGTAGCTTTTCGCCGAGAAAAATACGTTCCAGATGGTGGACCATGGGGCGGTGATGGCGGTAAGGGTGGCTCAGTCATTTTTCAGGTAGATGAAGGCCTGCGCACCTTGATGGATTTTCGCTATAATCGTAAATTCAAGGCCCAAGCTGGTGAAAAAGGGATGACCAAAGGGATGCACGGTCGTGGCGCCCAGGACTTGGTTATCCGTGTCCCTCAAGGAACGACTGTTCGGGATGCTGAGACTGGGAAAGTCTTGACTGACCTTGTTGAGAATGGTCAAGAATTTGTGGTGGCAAAAGGTGGCCGTGGTGGCCGAGGAAATATTCGCTTTGCCACTCCAAAAAATCCAGCCCCAGAAATCGCTGAAAATGGGGAACCTGGTGAAGAACGTGACCTTCAATTAGAATTGAAAATCTTAGCAGATGTGGGTCTGGTAGGCTTTCCGTCTGTCGGAAAATCAACCTTGCTAAGCGTGGTTACGGCTGCTAAGCCTAAGATTGGCGCTTACCATTTTACAACAATCGTACCAAACCTTGGCATGGTTCGCACCAAGTCAGGGGACAGTTTTGCCATGGCAGACTTACCTGGCTTGATTGAGGGAGCTTCGCAGGGTGTTGGTCTTGGAACACAATTTCTTCGCCATATTGAGCGTACCCGTGTTATTCTCCACGTGATTGACATGTCAGCTAGTGAAGGACGAGATCCTTATGAGGATTACTTGGCCATCAACCATGAGTTAGAGACTTATAATCTCCGCCTCATGGAGCGCCCTCAACTGATTGTGGCCAATAAGATGGATATGCCTGAGGCCGCGGAAAACCTCAAAGTCTTCAAGAAAAAGTTAGCTGCCAACTATGATGAGTTTGATGACATTCCTCAAATCTTTCCGATTTCAGGAATAACCCACCAAGGCCTCGATGCGCTCTTAGAAGCGACAGCGGAGCTCCTTGCTGTGACTGATGAGTTCCTCCTTTACGATGAGACAGACTTCCAAGACGATGAAGTTTACTACGGCTTCCAAGACGATGAGCGACCCTTTGACATCAGTCGTGATGATGATGCGGCTTGGGTACTTTCAGGTGAGAAGATTGAGAAACTCTTTGTCATGACCAATATGGAACGTGACGAGTCTATTATGAAATTTGCCCGCCAACTGCGTGGCATGGGTGTTGATGAAGCTCTCCGTGAACGCGGAGCCAAAGATGGCGATATCGTTCGTCTGGGTAGCTTTGAATTTGAATTTGTGGATTAAATGATAGTATACTTTTAAACAGCTAGTGTTTGAAGAACGACATAAGCAAAAAGAGAATCTACCAACAATCCTCGCTAACTGCTGGTCGATTGTTTTACTGTTAATGCTGAAGCAAAGGAGATAATCTGTGATAGAAGACATCTATTTAGCCTTTGATTTGATGGAAAAAGAACAGTTAGAGGAGGCCATACAATGGCTAGATAATTTAACTGTTTCTGAAAGTAGCTCCGAATATTATGATTACCTCTCTGCGTACGGTTATGTCTATGCGGAGATGAAGGATTTTTCTAAAGCCTATCAGTTCTATGAGCGTTATTTAGCAAAAGCTATTTCTGACCGAAATGTTCGTCACCAACACATGGCCTATCATCAGCTATGCATGGTTGCGCGTTTACAAGGAGATTACGCTAAAGCAAGAGCTTATTTGGCTCAAGAGGCTGAGGTTATTCAGGAACATTTTGCGGCAGATGCTCAGGTTTGGGCAGTTCATCTCTATGAAGTGGGTTATCTTTCTCATTTAATGGGTGAAAAAGCTGACGCAGAAAAGCAGATGACAGCTAGTCTCGAGTTTGCCTTGCAAACCGATGACCTTATTGCCCAAGCTTGTGCCTACCGTGGTTTGGGAGAAATCCTATCCAGCCGTTTTCATTTTCAAAGATCCAAAGACTTATTTAAGCAAGCAGGAGATGACATTGGCAGTCAAGAGATTGATACCTTGCTTCAAAAGCTGGGTTAGCAATGAAGCATGTCTTAATTAGATATGTCGTAAAGTAAGAAAGGTACCAGATGAAACTAGACACCACTCATTTGGCTTGGATCCGTGAACCAAGGCAATACGTGATTGAGGCAGATCGCATCGCCATCACAACTGAGCCCCATACCGATTTGTGGCAGAAAACCTATTATCATTTTATCAATGATAATGCGCCGATTCTCCAGATGACAACAAGTGAGCCTTATTTTAGTTTTGTGGTGAAAACACGTTTTGACGATGCGCATACGCGTTTTGATCAGTGTGGCATTGTCCTCTATTTGGATTCAGAAAATTGGTTAAAAGCCTCTGTCGAGTATGAGAATGACCGTTTCCAACATTTGGGGAGTGTCGTGACCAATCAGGGCTTTTCAGATTGGGCAACAAGAGAAATAGACAGTAGTGTTAAAACAGTCTGGTACCGTCTCAGTAGAAGACAAGATGATTACCGCATTGAGTACTCACTTGATGGTCAAAGCTATCATCAAATGCGCATTTGTCATTTGTTAAAAGGAGATCAGGACATTCAATTTGGTGTTTATGCCTGTTCTCCAGAAGAGTCTTCCTTTACTGCCGTTTTCTCAGAAATGGAAGTCATCGATTGCCAATGGCCGGCACATGATGGTCAAACACCAAATATGGATTAATTTTTAACGCTTAAAAGAGGTGATAAAATGGGAGATAAACCGATATCCTTTAAAGATAAGGATGGCAATTTTGTTTCAGCAGCCGATGTTTGGAATGCTGAGAAATTAGAAGAGCTCTTTAACCGTCTCAATCCTAATCGAAAATGGCGTTTAGAGAGGGAGAAGAACCAGAAAAAGGATTAGTAGGTGAACTGCACCCCAAAAGTTAGACACAAAATTCTAACTATGGGGTGCTTTTCTTATGAAATTAAGTTACGAGGATAAACAACAAATTTATGAGCTACGAAAAGATGGGTTATCTTATTCCCAACTCA
>NZ_JBRUCW010000024.1:0-8336 GCF_053203525.1 Streptococcus rifensis
GAAACTTGATTCTGGCTCGGGTAACGGAGAGAACCGTTGACGCTGGACACCATATTCGCTTCCAAAATCGATTTTTCCTGCCTGTTGAAAAGGGGCAAGACATCTACTTTTCACGCAGGACAAAGGCACTTGTGATCCAAGCATTGGATGGGAACATCTACCTCAACATCGCTGATAAAATATATCAAACCAAGGAGCTCGTAGAACATGACAAACACTCAGCAGAATTTGAACGCCCTCAAGAACTCAAAAAAGAAAGACGCCAGTACATCCCTCCACAATCACACCCGTGGAAACTGGCATCTTTCAAAAACTATCTGCGTAAGATTGGGAAATCTTACGACCAATATCTGGCTGAGAAAGAAAATCTTACCCAACCACATACTAGTATAAACTATGTCTCAACAAAATAACAGTGGTTTTGACACAAATAAGACCTAGTTTTGCGGGACATTTTCATTTTCGATTGACAGTTCAAAAGATGGCAGAATTTCGTAAAATCCATGATTTTTTGAAATTTTTTAATCGCCCTGTCTGAACGGAAAGAAAGGGATTACAAATCATTTGATACAGCTAACCTTCCTTGACAAAAGTGACCACTTTGTTATAAAATAGTATGGTCGGTTTAAAAGCCGTGGAATTTTTAATGACTGTGACAAGTCAAGAGAAAGGATAACATGGAAAAATTAGAAATTAAGCACCTGACCAAAATTTTTGGAAAGAAACAGAAGCAAGCCTTAAAAATGGTTCAAGAAGGTGCTAGTAAAACAGATATTTTAAAGAAAACCGGAGCAACGGTTGGTGTCTACGACGCTAACTTTAGCGTCAAAGAAGGAGAAATCTTCGTGATTATGGGCTTGTCTGGTAGTGGTAAGTCAACCTTGATTCGTCTTCTTAACCGTTTGATTGAGCCATCGTCAGGCGATATTTATATCAACGGGCAGGATATCGCTAAGATGACTAAGGAAGAGTTACGGGAAGTTCGTCGCCATACCATTAACATGGTGTTCCAAAGCTTTGCCCTTTTACCTCATAAAACCATTCTAGAAAACACGGAATTTGGTTTGGAACTCCGTGGGGTTCCTAAAAATGAGCGTCAAGTAGCTGCTGAGAAAGCCTTGGAGAACTCGGATCTGTTAGCCTTTAAGGACCAGTATCCTGGGCAGCTCTCAGGGGGGATGCAACAGCGTGTTGGTTTGGCGCGTGCTTTGGCCAATGATCCTGAAATCTTGCTGATGGACGAGGCTTTTTCAGCCCTTGATCCACTGATTCGAAAAGAGATGCAAGATGAACTCTTGGACCTTCAAGAGCGCGTCCAAAAAACGATTATTTTCATCACCCACGACCTCAATGAAGCCTTGCGGATTGGGGATCGAATTGCCTTGATGAAGGATGGTCAAATCATGCAGATCGGCACGGGTGAAGAAATCTTGACCAATCCTGCCAATGAATTTGTCCGTGAGTTCGTCGAAGACGTTGATCGGTCAAGAGTCTTAACTGCTCAAAACATTATGATTAAACCCATTACTACAAACATGGATATCGATGGTCCTAAGGTCGCCCTTCAGCGGATGCGGACAGAATCCGTCAGCATGTTGATGGCGGTTAACCGTAAGCGCCAGTTGCAGGGAGTCGTGACAGCAGATAAGGCCTTAGAAGCTGTTAAGAACCATCTTGCTCTGAAGGACGCTGTGGACTCTGATGTCATTACCATTTCGCAAGACACCTTAGTAACTGATATTTTACCATTGATTCACGATTCATCGAGTCCAATTGCTGTGGTCGATGACAATGAGCGTCTAAAAGGTGTCATCATCCGTGGTCGTGTGCTTGAAGCGCTCGCTAAAGATAATGAATCAGCTGAATAGAAGGAGGACATTTTGTCAACACTAATCGTTTTATCACAGATGAACCCCTTACCCGTTGCACCGATGGTAGACCAGGCAACGGAGTGGGTCACCAAAACCTTTTCTGGTCTCTTTGGCGTCGTTCAAGATGCCGGTAATGCTGTCATGTCAACCATGACAGACACGCTCTTGTTTTTCCATCCCTTGATCATGATTGCGGCCTTGACAAGCCTGGCTTATCTTCTTGGACGGAGAAAGTCTGCCCGTAGCTTTGGTTTAGCACTGTTTACCTTAATCGGTCTCCTGTTTATTTACAACCAAGGACTTTGGGCGGATTTGATGAACACGCTAAGTTTAGTACTTGTTGCCAGTCTCCTGTCTGTCGTGATTGGTATTCCGCTGGGGATTTGGATGGCTAAAAGCGATCGCGTCCAGCAGGTCATTAACCCGATTCTGGACTTCATGCAGACCATGCCAGCCTTTGTTTACTTGATTCCGGCGGTCGCTTTCTTTGGCATCGGGATGGTGCCAGGGGTCTTTGCCTCCATCATCTTTGCCTTACCGCCAACGGTTCGTTTTACCAATTTGGGTATTCGGGAAGTGCCGCGTGAATTAGTAGAAGCGTCAGAATCCTTTGGTAGTACGGGACCGCAAAAGCTCTTTAAAGTAGAATTACCGCTGGCTAAGGATACTATTGTAGCAGGTATCAGCCAGACCATCATGCTCGCCTTGTCCATGGTGGTGACCGGTTCGATGATCGGTGCCCCTGGTCTTGGTCGTGGCGTCTTGTCGGCCCTTCAGAAAGCTGATATTGGTAATGGATTTGTCAATGGTCTTAGCTTGGTTATCTTGGCCATCATTATTGATCGGATGATGCAACTGGTTAATGTTAAACCACAAGGAAAAGGATTACCGAGCTTCTTGAAAAAAATCTTAGCAGGGTTAGCCGTTGCCTTTCTACTCTTGCCAAGCTTTGCCTCTCTTTTTGGAGGCAATAAGGGATCTCAAGGCGAAACCGTTAAGTTAGCCTATGTTCAGTGGGACTCTGAGATTGCCTCAACCAATGTCCTAGCAGAAATCCTTCGTCAAGAAGGGTTTACCGTCGAGATGACACCGCTGGATAATGCTGTTGCTTGGAAATCATTAGCAGATGGCAGTATGGATGCGTCTGTCAGTGCTTGGTTACCGGTAACTCACGGAGACTTGGCAAAAGAATACGAAGACCAAATCGATGATTTGGGAGCCAACCTTGAAAATGTTCAATTGGGTCTAGCGGTGCCAACCTATGTCGGTATCGACAGTATCAGTCAATTAACGACAGAAGCTGGCTCTGCCATTACAGGGATTGAGCCCGGTGCTGGGATCATGAACAGTGCCGAGGAGAGCTTGTCTGCTTATAGCAACCTCTCCAGCTGGACCTTGGAAGCCTCATCGACTGGCGCCATGGTAACAGCTCTAGATAAGGCTATCATGGCTGAAGAACCGATCGTTATCACTGCTTGGTCGCCACACTGGATGTTTGCTAAGTACGACCTCAAATACTTAGAAGATCCAGAAGGTGTCTTCGGTGCTGGGGAAAATATCCATACATTGAGCCGTAAAGGTTTGGCAGAAGACCTTCCAAAAGCCTATCAGATTATTGATCAGTTCTTCTGGGAAAAAGAGGATATGGAAGCAGTCATGCTAGACATTGCAGATGGTATGTCTGAAGAAGAAGCTGCTCAAAAATGGATTTCAGAACATCCTGAAAAAGTGGCTGAATGGACCAAATAGGCCTTTAAATCTCGCGGGTTACTGCGGGATTTTCCTGTGTTTTCAGCAGGAACTCCTGTAGCGGTTTTCAGAGTTTGTTTGCCAAATGTGCTATAATAGAAGGACATTAGAAAGAGGCTTTTATGCAGGATAAGATTGTTATTCATGGCGCGCGTGCCCATAATTTAAAAAATATTGATGTGGAAATTCCAAGGGACAAGCTAGTCGTGGTCACTGGTTTGTCAGGCTCTGGAAAATCAAGTCTGGCGTTTGATACCCTCTACGCAGAAGGGCAACGCCGCTATGTGGAAAGCTTGTCTGCCTACGCCAGACAGTTTTTAGGAAACATGGACAAGCCAGATGTGGATAGTATTGATGGCTTATCCCCAGCCATTTCCATCGACCAAAAGACCACCTCTAAAAACCCTCGGTCAACTGTTGGAACGGCGACAGAGATTAATGATTATCTGCGCTTGCTCTATGCTCGTATCGGTGTTCCCTACTGTATCAATGGGCACGGGGCCATTTCAGCGACCTCTGTTGAGCAGATTGTGGATCAGATTTTGGAGTTGCCTGAGCGCCAGCGCCTGCAGATCCTAGCACCAGTTGTTCGCCGTAAGAAAGGCCAGCATAAAAACATGCTGGAGAAAATCCAAAAAGATGGCTACGTGCGGGTTCGCATTGATGGTGAGGTCCATGATGTCGCAGAAGCTCCAGAGTTGGCCAAAAATTTCACCCACAACATAGAGGTTGTAATTGACCGGATTGTCATCAAAGAGGGCATCAGAAGCCGTCTCTTTGACTCGGTTGAGGCTGCTCTGCGCATTGCAGATGGCTACGTCATCATCGATACCATGGATGAACAAGAACTCCTATTCTCCGAACACTATGCCTGCCCTGTTTGTGGCTTTACGGTGCCGGAGTTAGAACCTCGTCTCTTCTCCTTTAACGCCCCCTTTGGCTCCTGTAGTGATTGTGATGGTCTTGGCAGCAAGCTTGAGGTCGACGTAGACCTGGTCGTACCAGATACAGATTTGACCCTTCGAGAGGGAGCGCTAGCCCCTTGGAATCCGATTTCCTCAAACTACTACCCGCAGATGTTAGAGCAAGCTATGACAGCCTTTGGGATTGATATGGACACACCGTTCAAAAATCTTGACAAGGCCAGTCAGGACCTGATTTTAAATGGCTCCAAAGATCAGCTGTTCCACTTCCATTACGAAAATGAATTTGGCGGTGTCAGGGATATTGACATTCCTTTTGAGGGAGTTTTGACCAACATCATGCGCCGCTACCGTGAGACCAATAGTGATTTCACCAGAGGTCAAATGCGTCTTTACATGAATGAGTTGACCTGTGCCACCTGTCAGGGCTATCGCCTCAACGATCAGGCCCTATCAATCAAGATTGGTGGCGAGGATGGCCTGCATATTGGGGCCTTGTCTGATTTGTCGATTGCGGATCACTTGGCTTTAGTGTCTGACCTGCAATTGTCAGCCAATGAAGCGACGATTGCAAAACCGATCTTGAAAGAAATCACGGACCGCTTGACCTTCTTAAACAATGTTGGTCTTAACTACCTGACTCTATCACGAGCTGCAGGGACCCTATCGGGTGGCGAGAGCCAGCGGATTCGGCTGGCGACACAAATTGGGTCAAACTTGTCTGGTGTCCTCTATATCCTTGATGAACCGTCCATCGGTCTCCACCAGCGGGATAACGACCGCTTGATTGACTCCTTGAAAAAAATGCGGGACTTGGGCAACACCTTGATTGTTGTGGAACACGATGAAGATACCATGATGGCAGCGGACTATCTGATTGACATTGGACCAGGTGCAGGGAAGTTTGGTGGCGAGATTGTTGCTGCAGGAACTCCAAAGCAGGTTGCTAAAAGTAAACACTCAATCACAGGTCAGTATTTATCTGGCAAACGCCAGATTGAGGTGCCTTTAGAGAGACGAGCAGGCAATGGGCGCTTTATTCGGGTGACGGGGGCAACAGAGCATAACCTTCAAAATGTGACAGCTACCTTCCCGCTGGGTAAATTTATCGCCGTTACCGGTGTTTCAGGCTCTGGTAAGTCGACCTTGGTCAACAGCATTCTCAAAAAAGGCATTGCCCAAAAACTCAATCGTAATTCAGCCAAACCAGGAAAACACAAGAAGATTGAGGGAATCGAGCATATTGACCGTTTGATTGACATTGACCAAAGCCCAATCGGTCGCACCCCGCGGTCAAACCCTGCGACCTATACCGGTGTTTTTGACGACATCCGCGACCTCTTTGCCAAGACCAATGAGGCCAAGGTCCGTGGCTATAAGAAGGGGCGCTTCTCCTTTAATGTCAAGGGTGGTCGCTGTGAAGCCTGCTCGGGTGATGGGATTATCAAGATTGAGATGCATTTCCTACCAGATGTCTTTGTGCCTTGTGAAGTCTGTCATGGCCGCCGCTACAACAGTGAAACCCTAGAAGTTCACTATAAGGAAAAGAATATCTCAGAAGTTCTGGATATGACTGTTAATGATGCAGTTGAGTTCTTCCAACACATTCCCAAGATTGCTCGTAAACTTCAGACCATTCAGGATGTCGGTCTGGGCTATGTCAGTCTGGGACAGCCAGCAACGACCCTCTCAGGAGGAGAAGCTCAGCGGATGAAGCTGGCTTCAGAACTCCATAAACGCTCAACGGGCAAGTCCTTCTATATTTTAGACGAGCCGACAACGGGCCTTCACACAGAGGACATTGCACGCTTGCTTAAGGTTCTCGAACGCTTTGTGGAAGATGGCAATACAGTTCTGGTCATCGAACATAATCTGGACGTGATTAAGACAGCAGACCATATCATTGACCTCGGTCCTGAGGGCGGTATCGGAGGCGGTCAGATTATCGCGACTGGCACCCCAGAAGACGTCGCAGCAAACGAGGCTAGCTTTACCGGTCAATACTTGAAAACTAAGTTACATGTGTAACACATCTTAAATGAGCAAAAAATAGAAATACCAGCTTATTCTGGCAGTTCCACTTAGGGCATTTTCTAAGTTTTCGAACTAGCTAGTTTTAGCTGGTTTTTCTCTCCCCTTTCATGATAAAATAGGTCTATCGACTATAAGGAGATTGTTATGACTAATTATTTAGAGCAACGATTGGCTCGGTTTGACGCGGCATTGGAAGTTTCATCTGTTGATGCTGTTCTCGTGACCAATTTAACCAATATTTACTATCTAACAGGGTTTCATGGAACCAATGCGACGATTTTGATCAGCGACAAACGCCGCCTCTTTGTCACAGATGCGCGTTACATCGCCATGGCGAGAGAAGTGGTGCAGGGCTTTGATATCATTGACCATCGCGATGCTCTGGGTGAGATTGCTAAGGTTATTGATGGTGATGGATTGGCGACCATTGGTTTTGAAAATGACGTGACCTTCAGCTTCTACCAGCAGTTAGAGCGTGTTTTTGAGGGCTATCAGTTAGAGCCTCTGGCTAATTTTGTGGAGCAATTGCGTCTCATCAAGGATGCTTCGGAGATTGCGACCATCAAACAAGCCTGCTCGATTTCCGATAAGGCTTTCTTGGATGTCCTGGACTTTATTCAGCCAGGTCAAACGACGGAATTGGATGTAGCGACCTTCCTCGATTTTCGCATGCGAGAGTACGGAGCATCAGGGATTTCCTTTGACACCATTGCAGCATCAGGCTACCGCTCTGCCATGCCCCACGGTCGAGCCAGTGACAAGCTGATTCTAGCGGGAGAGTCTTTGACCTTGGATTTTGGCTGTTACTACAACCATTATGTGAGTGATATGACGCGGACCATCCATGTGGGACATGTGACCGATGAAGAGCGGGAGATTTATGACATTGTCCTAAGAGCGAATCAAGCTTTGATTGAAAAAGCTAAAGTAGGGCTGACTTTTACAGATGTTGATGGGATTCCACGCCAAGTCATTGATGAAGCTGGCTATGGGCCTTATTTCACCCATGGGATTGGCCACGGAATAGGGCTTGATGTACACGAGGAACCCTTCTTTAGAAAGACTGATGAAGTGCTAGAGGCGGGGATGGTGATTACGGATGAGCCAGGTATTTACCTAGAGGGCAAATACGGGCTACGCATCGAAGATGACCTCCTCATCACAGAGACAGGTTGTGAAGTCTTGACCCATGCGCCAAAAGAGTTAATCGTGATTTAAGCCAAGCATCCGAAAGGATGCTTGAGAACGTAGACAAATCCGGTCTACCGTGGTAATGATATTGAAAAGTCTTGCTATTGATTTGAAAACATGTATTTTTTCGAGCGAAGTGAGCCAAAACGGAAACTTTCCACTGTGACAAAGAGCCTGAAACGATTGCGTTTTAGGTTCTTGGAAGTTTTGGGGTGAAATAGTCCAGTGGACTATTTCAGGTCTGAGCTTGGAAATAGAAAAGCGAAGAAGGCTCAAAACTTAGGTTTGGAATCCCGAAGGGAGTCCCTACCGTCCATTATCACCCAAGGAAAGTTTCAAAAATGACTTAGTCTCCAGTCTGAAGCATCCGAAAGGGTGCTTTTTTAATGATCGCTCGTGGTCTCTATTGGATTGACTATCAGTACTTGAAGAAGAAAACATTGTCAATCGAAAATGAAAATGTCCCGCAAAATTAGGTCTTATTTGTGTCAAAACCACTGTTATTTTGTTGAGACATAGTTTATACTAGTATGTGGTTGGGTAAGATTTTCTTTCTCAGCCCGATATT
>NZ_JBRUCW010000025.1:0-5038 GCF_053203525.1 Streptococcus rifensis
CCCACTCATAATTGAATACCTATACTATAACAAGTTTTTAACCAGCTGTCAATCGTGTCTTGACTTAATCAATTGTATTCAGGCTAAATCCCTAGTGAAAAAGATAAACTTCCTAGAGTCTTATGGACTCTGCGTCAGTTCCCTATTTTCATACGGAATTTTTAACGCCTTCATTACTTATTCTCGGATAAGTCCTCGGGCGATTAGTATTAGTCCGCTTCATGTGTCACCACACGTCCACTCCTAACCTATCAACCTCATCTTCTCTAAGGGCCCTTACTGATATATTATCATGGGAAATCTCATCTTGAGGTGGGTTTCACACTTAGATGCTTTCAGCGTTTATCCCGTCCCTACATAGCTACCCAGCGATGCTCTTGGCAGAACAACTGGTACACCAGCGGTAAGTCCACTCTGGTCCTCTCGTACTAGGAGCAGAGCCTCTCAAATTTCCTACGCCCGCGACGGATAGGGACCGAACTGTCTCACGACGTTCTGAACCCAGCTCGCGTGCCGCTTTAATGGGCGAACAGCCCAACCCTTGGGACCGACTACAGCCCCAGGATGCGACGAGCCGACATCGAGGTGCCAAACCTCCCCGTCGATGTGAACTCTTGGGGGAGATAAGCCTGTTATCCCCAGGGTAGCTTTTATCCGTTGAGCGATGGCCCTTCCATTCGGTACCACCGGATCACTAAGCCCGACTTTCGTCCCTGCTCGAGTTGTAGCTCTCGCAGTCAAGCTCCCTTATACCTTTACACTCTGCGATTGATTTCCAACCAATCTGAGGGAACCTTTGGGCGCCTCCGTTACGCTTTAGGAGGCGACCGCCCCAGTCAAACTGCCCGTCAGACACTGTCTCCGATTGGGATAACCAATCCGGGTTAGAGTAGCCATAACACAAGGGTAGTATCCCAACAACGCCTCAGCTGAAACTGGCGTCCCAACTTCATCGGCTCCTACCTATCCTGTACATGTGGTACAGATACTCAATATCAAACTGCAGTAAAGCTCCATGGGGTCTTTCCGTCCTGTCGCGGGTAACCTGCATCTTCACAGGTACTAAAATTTCACCGAGTCTCTCGTTGAGACAGTGCCCAAATCATTACGCCTTTCGTGCGGGTCGGAACTTACCCGACAAGGAATTTCGCTACCTTAGGACCGTTATAGTTACGGCCGCCGTTTACTGGGGCTTCAATTCACACCTTCGACTTGCGTCTAAGCGCTCCTCTTAACCTTCCAGCACCGGGCAGGCGTCACCCCCTATACATCATCTTACGATTTAGCAGAGAGCTGTGTTTTTGATAAACAGTTGCTTGGGCCTATTCACTGCGGCTCAGTCTAACTGAGCACCCCTTCTCCCGAAGTTACGGGGTCATTTTGCCGAGTTCCTTAACGAGAGTTCTCTCGATCACCTGAGGCTACTCGCCTCGACTACCTGTGTCGGTTTGCGGTACGGGTAGAGTATAGTTAAACGCTAGAAGCTTTTCTTGGCAGTGTGACATCACTAACTTCGCTACTAAACTTCGCTCCCCATCACAGCTCAATGTTATAGAGATAAGCATTTGACTCATCTCACACCTCACTGCTTAGACAGGCACTTCCAATCGCCTGCTTTAGTTAGCCTACTGCGTCCCTCCATCACTCTATACTCTAGTACAGGAATATCAACCTGTTGCCCATCGGATACACCTGTCGGTCTCTCCTTAGGTCCCGACTAACCCAGGGCGGACGAGCCTTCCCCTGGAAACCTTAGTCTTACGGTGGACAGGATTCTCACCTGTCTTGCGCTACTCATACCGGCATTCTCACTTCTATACGTTCCAGTGCTCCTCACGGTACACCTTCTTCACCTATAGAACGCTCTCCTACCATAACACCTAAGTGTTATCCACAGCTTCGGTAAACTGTTTAGCCCCGGTACATTTTCGGCGCAGGGTCACTCGACTAGTGAGCTATTACGCACTCTTTGAATGAATAGCTGCTTCTAAGCTAACATCCTAGTTGTCTGTGCAACCCCACATCCTTTTCCACTTAACAGTTATTTGGGGACCTTAGCTGGTGGTCTGGGCTGTTTCCCTTTCGACTACGGATCTTAGCACTCGCAGTCTGACTGCCGACCATATCTCCTTGGCATTCGGAGTTTATCTGAGATTGGTAATCCGAGATGGACCCCTCACCCAAACAGTGCTCTACCTCCAAGAGATCTTCATGTCGACGCTAGCCCTAAAGCTATTTCGGAGAGAACCAGCTATCTCCAAGTTCGTTTGGAATTTCTCCGCTACCCACAAGTCATCCAAGCACTTTTCAACGTGCCCTGGTTCGGTCCTCCAGTGCGTTTTACCGCACCTTCAACCTGCTCATGGGTAGGTCACATGGTTTCGGGTCTACATCATGATACTAAGCCGCCCTATTAAGACTCGGTTTCCCTTCGGCTCCGTCTCTTCAACTTAACCTCGCATCATAACGTAACTCGCCGGTTCATTCTACAAAAGGCACGCTCTCACCCATGAACGGGCTCGAACTTGTTGTAGGCACACGGTTTCAGGTTCTCTTTCACTCCCCTTCCGGGGTCCTTTTCACCTTTCCCTCACGGTACTGGTTCACTATCGGTCACTAGAGAGTATTTAGGGTTGGGAGATGGTCCTCCCAGATTCCGACGAGATTTCGCGTGTCTCGCCGTACTCAGGATACTGCTAGGGCTACTCAGGATTTTAAATACGAGGCTGTTACTCTCTTTGGCTGACCTTCCCAGGTCATTCTTCTATCCTTTATAGTCCCACTGCGCAGTCCTACAACCCCGGAGTGTAAACACTCCGGTTTGCCCTCCTGCCGTTTCGCTCGCCGCTACTCAGGCAATCGCTTTTGCTTTCTCTTCCTGCAGCTACTTAGATGTTTCAGTTCACTGCGTCTTCCTCCTCATCACCTTAACAGTGATGGGTGACAGGCATCAACCTGCCGGGTTCCCCCATTCGGACATCGCTGGATCTATGCTTACTTACAGCTCCCCAACGCATTTCGTCGTTCGTCACGTCCTTCTTCGGCTTCTAGTGCCAAGGCATCCACCGTGCGCCCTTATTAACTTAACCTTTAAATTAATTCTTTTTATCATATTAAAAAACTCAATACGACAGCGTTTCGGTTTATTTTCTTGTTACTTCTTCTACAATCATTTCTGATCGTGGAATTTGATATAGATATTCAATTGTCAATGGGCAAGCTAAGATACTAAGACCGTCCCAACTTGTTGGGCATTTTTGTAGAAAAATAGGAAATCGACGCTGTGTGTCTTGCACACGAGGAGATTTATCTTTTTTCCTAAAAAATGAGGTCGTGTTCAATTATGTGAACACTATCTTATTTATCTTAGGATACAGAACTGTCGGTAAACCGAACATCTCTTTGTATCCTAGATAATGGAGCCTAGCGGGATCGAACCGCTGACCTCCTGCGTGCAAAGCAGGCGCTCTCCCAGCTGAGCTAAGGCCCCACATCTTCATTTGGTTCAATTGTATTCGGACCAACGTCCTCATTACTTATACTAAAACCACTCAAAACTAAATAAGACAAACGTGCAGTTCCGAGCAATTGTATTCGAACTAAAATCCTAGTGAAAAAGATAAATCCTCTTGAAGTCCTTAGACTTCTGCGCGAATTTCCTGTTTTCATACGGATTTCGTAACGTTCTCATGACTTGCTTTCCCTTAGAAAGGAGGTGATCCAGCCGCACCTTCCGATACGGCTACCTTGTTACGACTTCACCCCAATCATCTATCCCACCTTAGGCGGCTGGCTCCTAATAGGTTACCGCACCGACTTCGGGTGTTACAAACTCTCGTGGTGTGACGGGCGGTGTGTACAAGGCCCGGGAACGTATTCACCGCGGCGTGCTGATCCGCGATTACTAGCGATTCCGACTTCATGGAGGCGAGTTGCAGCCTCCAATCCGAACTGAGATTGGCTTTAAGAGATTAGCGTGCCGTCACCGGCTTGCGACTCGTTGTACCAACCATTGTAGCACGTGTGTAGCCCAGGTCATAAGGGGCATGATGATTTGACGTCATCCCCACCTTCCTCCGGTTTATTACCGGCAGTCTCGCTAGAGTGCCCAACTCAATGATGGCAACTAACAATAGGGGTTGCGCTCGTTGCGGGACTTAACCCAACATCTCACGACACGAGCTGACGACAACCATGCACCACCTGTCACCGATGTACCGAAGTAAAGTCCTATCTCTAGGACGGGCATCGGGATGTCAAGACCTGGTAAGGTTCTTCGCGTTGCTTCGAATTAAACCACATGCTCCACCGCTTGTGCGGGCCCCCGTCAATTCCTTTGAGTTTCAACCTTGCGGTCGTACTCCCCAGGCGGAGTGCTTAATGCGTTAGCTGCGGCACTGAGTCCCGGAAAGGACCCAACACCTAGCACTCAGCGTTTACGGCGTGGACTACCAGGGTATCTAATCCTGTTCGCTACCCACGCTTTCGAGCCTCAGCGTCAGTTACAGACCAGAGAGCCGCTTTCGCCACCGGTGTTCCTCCATATATCTACGCATTTCACCGCTACACATGGAATTCCACTCTCCCCTTCTGCACTCAAGTTCCGCAGTTTCCAAAGCATACTATGGTTAAGCCACAGCCTTTTACTTCAGACTTACGAAACCGCCTGCGCTCGCTTTACGCCCAATAAATCCGGACAACGCTCGGGACCTACGTATTACCGCGGCTGCTGGCACGTAGTTAGCCGTCCCTTTCTGGTAAGTTACCGTCACTTAGTGTACTTTCCACTCACACTAACGTTCTTCTCTTACAACAGAGCTTTACGATCCGAAAACCTTCTTCACTCACGCGGCGTTGCTCGGTCAGGGTTCCCCCCATTGCCGAAGATTCCCTACTGCTGCCTCCCGTAGGAGTCTGGGCCGTGTCTCAGTCCCAGTGTGGCCGATCACCCTCTCAGGTCGGCTATGTATCGATGCCTTGGTAGGCCGTTACCCTACCAACTAGCTAATACAACGCAGGTCCATCTGGTAGTGAAGCA
>NZ_JBRUCW010000026.1:0-1539 GCF_053203525.1 Streptococcus rifensis
TTTTCAAACTAAGTTCCACTCTCCCATTCGAAGTGGAAGTTAGTGTAAAACGGATTTTTATGGTGGAATTAAGTCTGAGACGTTTGAGTTAGAAATGAGATAATCCATCATGACTAAACACAAACACTTAACCCTCTCAGATCGTAATGACATTCAACTAGGCTTAGACAGTGGACAGACCTTCAAAGCCATTGGGCAAGCCATCCTAAAAGACCCGACAACTGTGTCTAAAGAAGTTAAGCGCAACAGACAAGTCAGAACGTCTACTTGCCATGGGCTATCTTGTCCGCTTCTTGATAAGGCCCCTTTTGTCTGTAATGGGTGCCCAAAAAGAAGACAAAACTGTGGCTACAAGAAAGTCTTCTACTTAGCTAAGCAAGCGCAAAAACAATATGAACAAACCCTTATCGAAGCTCGTGAGGGGACACCGCTCAATAAGGAAACTTTCTGGCAAATGGAAAAGGTCATATCAGATGGTGTTAAAAAAGGGCAACACATCTATCATATCCTGAAAACCCATGACCTTAATGTTAGCTCATCAACCGTCTATCGACACATCAGAAAAGGTTACCTCGCTGTTGCCCCCATTGACCTGCCAAGAGCGGTGACGTTTAAAGAAAGACGTCAAAAGGCACTGCCTCCTATCCTTAAAGCGGATAAGGTCGGGCGGACTTACGAGGACTTTCAACAATATCTGGCCAAGATGAATGTAACAACCTGGTTAGAGATGGATACGGTCATCGGTCGTGTTGGGGGAAAGCTCCTTCTGACCTTCAATCTCTCCTTCTGTAACTTCATCTTTGCTAGACTTTTGAACAACAGGACTGCCCTTGAAGTGGCCAAGCATATCCAAGCCATCAAGAACAATTGCTTTGAGGGAAACCATGATTTCTTCAAGCTATTCCCTGTCATCCTTACGGACAATGGTGGTGAATTTGCCAGAGTCGATGACATTGAAATTGACGTCAGGGGCCAATCCAAACTCTTCTTTTGTGATCCCAATCGTTCCGACCAGAAAGCCAGAATCGAGAAAAATCACACCCTCATTCGTGATATTTTGCCTAAAGGGTGCGATTTTGACCATTTGACACAAGAGGACATCAACCTGGTCTGTTCACACGTTAATAGCGTTAAACGCGCCAATTTAAACGGCAAGTCAGCCTATGAGCTCTTTGCTTTTACCTACGGGGAAGAGGCCGCTAAACTGCTCGGTATTTCTCAAATCCCTGCGGAAGACGTCTGCCAATCACCAACATTACTGCAAGATAAAATTTAAAAACGAGGAAAAAACCAATCCAAAAATCCTCTCAAACGTCTCACACTAACTTCCAGTATAGTGGAACTTAATCTGAAACGCTTTCAGATTAGAGGGTTTTGTGTACCCTTTTTGACAGAAAAACATGTCGAAAAAGCCTATCAATCCAACGAAAATAAAAACCAGTGGAACTTACCCTGACACGGATTTCCACTGATTTTATCATGTTTTCGCAGACTAACTTCCACGCGACTGGACGGTGGAACTTACTTTGGGAATTTAGC
>NZ_JBRUCW010000027.1:0-1316 GCF_053203525.1 Streptococcus rifensis
ACTCAGCCAACTGTATCATATTCAGATTTCTAATCTCAAGTACATGGTCAAACTTATGGATAGGTATGGTATTGAAGTGGTTAAAAAAGGTAATAACACCTACTATTCAACAGAATTAAAACAAGAGATGATTGATAAAGTTCTGATTAGTGGCTATTCACAAAACCAAGTTTCGCTGGATTATGCCCTACCAAGTCCCAGTATGCTTTCCAATTGGATAGCACAATACAAGAAAAACGGGTATACTATTCTTGAGAAAACAAGAGGGAGACCGCCAAAGATGGGACGAAAGAAAAAGAAAACCTGGGAAGAAATGACAGAATTGGAACGCCTTCAGGAAGAAAATGAACATCTAAGAACGGAGAATGCCTACCTAAAAAAGTTGAGAGAACTGCGCCTGAGAGACGAAGCCCTAGCGCGCGAAAGGCAGAAACAATTAGAGAAATGGTCGAAGGAGGATTCCGACTAGACATCCTATTGGCGATAGCCAAGCTAGCCCGTGCTACCTATTATTACCAGATCAAACAACTGGCTAAAGAAGACCCGGACAAGGAGCTTAAAGCTGAAATCCAAGCGATTTACGAGGAGCACAAAGGAAATTATGGCTATCGTCGGATTCACTTGGAGCTTCGCAATCGTGGCTATGGCATTAATCACAAAAAAGTGCAACGTTTGATGAAAGAGATGAAACTAGCTGCTCGTATTCGACAAAAGCGCCAGTATTCCTCTTACAAGGGTGAAATCGGCAAGAAGGCTGATAACCTGATTCAGCGGCAGTTTGAAGGAGCTAAGCCTTATGAAAAGTGTTATACAGATGTGACAGAATTTGCCTTACCCAATAGTAATGGAAAAATCTATCTGTCTCCCGTTCTGGATGGCTACAATAGTGAGATTATTGCCTTTAGTTTATCCCACTCTCCTGATTTGAAGCAGGTTCAAACCATGCTTGAAAAAGCTTTTCCAGCTGATTCTTACACAGAAACGATTCTTCATAGCGATCAGGGTTGGCAGTATCAACACCAGTCTTACCATAGCTTCTTGGCATCAAAGGGTATTCGTCCTTCTATGTCACGTAAGGGCAATAGCCCTGACAATGGGATGATGGAATCCTTCTTTGGCATCCTCAAATCTGAGATGTTTTATGGATTCGAGAAATCCTACCAATCCCTGAATGAACTCGAACAAGCCATCACCGATTACATTTTTTACTACAATAACAAACGCATTAAGACTAAACTAAAAGGACTTAGCCCTGTGCAGTACAGAACTAAATCCTTTCACTAATATTTCCTGTCTAACTTTTTGGGGTCAGTACA